>JAYULL010000067.1:0-1078 GCA_043763625.1 Sphingobacteriaceae bacterium
ATAACCATGATGACGACTATATGCCACTCGTTATCCCACCTACAGAATACAATCCATTTGAGACTAAGCCTGATGGTTATTTGGGTACAGACGAAGAATGGTGGGGGGAGCTAGATGAGATGGAAGAAATGGCTAAAGAGGAAGCGTTAGCGACCTCTAAAGAGCTATACATTAAAATCCTCAGCCTTAACAGGCTAGAGTAGTTAATCATCAAGCGTTTTTTCGGGTACTCTTGTGGGTATTTGATTTAACACTTGGAGTAAAACATGAATAAAGTTGATTGGTCGGTAGTTAATGATGTTGTTTTGGTAGCATTTGCATACGGGATTATTTCTGACAAGAAATTTTACTCCCAGTTTAAGTCTACTGAACATGGCGGAATGTTTCGTAATTTATTGAGAGAAAAGGGCGTTAACAATGCCCGTAAACTAGCCCTAAGGGCCCTACAAAGAAGAAAGAAGAACAATTCTTATGCGGTCGATTTCTACACGCAAGCTAAACAAGATTGCCAAGCGTAACATTGCCGTTAAAAAGTCTCAGGCACTAGCCAAGATCGAAAAACGTGCTAAGCTTAAGCTAAAGAACGAATTGAAACGTTTGGAAGAATTGGCGTTTGTCATGTCTAACCCCGTGGAACGTCTCAAGAAGTCGCCACCACTTGAGTATACACGACACGTAGAGACCATGAAACGGGCTCTACAAAAGGATATGAATTTGGCTAAGGAAGAAGAGTTCCGAGATAGGGCGAAGTCTCCCGAATCAGTTGAGAACACTGGCTCATGATTCGTCTACTAAAGTTTTTATATGTATTTGTTCCATGTGCTATTTTAACAGTAGCGCTCTCGGTGCCATCTATCGAATCGCAGATTGAGGCCCACCAAAAAACTTGTCCGAAATGTGATTTACATCTTGACAAAGACTTTGGATGGATTTATACTGTAGGCTGTCCCGAATACGATTCTTTAGTTGAAAGATATTTGAAAAAATATGGCAAGAAAAAAAATTGATGTAACTATCGTTCGCTCGAAATGGCGAACGGGATGTGATAGCGAAAACATGACAGGTGAAGGTATGACCG
>JAYULL010000068.1:0-55988 GCA_043763625.1 Sphingobacteriaceae bacterium
TTGATTTTATAAAGTAAATATTTTCCCCGGATTCTAAGTAGATATCTTCAAATGCACCGTAACCGTCACTGTTTCGCCCGGCAATGGGTTCAACCAAATCTTCGCAAAGGACTTTGCATAGAAAACCTTCCGCACCAGTCCTTTCGATTGTGGCCAGTTTATCATTTAAAGGCGTTTCGGGACTTTTTATTTTGTAAACCTTTTCAGTTTGTAGCCTCTGTATCGCTTTAAGTGAGCCATAAATTTCTTTTTCTACATCGTAGGGTATTTCATCTGCCATAGTAGGTGCTGCGAAATAATGTATGTTTCCTTAACTTGCACTATATAAGATCAAATTTATAAACCTTGATACCTCTATACTGTTTTAATGCAAACTTTGATGATGCCCGTAAACTTGGTAAAAGCTTTTCTCTTTTAACCTTATCCACTCAAATCCGCTTACAATGATGCATTCAGCAAAACTTATGGGCACCGCTTATTTTTTTGCTGCCATTCTCGATAAGGCCTTTCCCGCAAAAAGCAGAATCTTTACTCCGAAAATGAATGAGATCAGGGATAAGTTTCAAAGTGATACCAGACTGTTGGTCGACCTTGACTACCTTTTTCAAATAGTCCGATATGACGGCTAAAGTAAATTTGCAAGAAGGGCTATAAATGCCCTTCATCAGCAAAGGAGTAATAACCTTCGCTTGTTAAAATGATATGGTCTAGTACTGCTATATCAAGCATTTCACCTCCTTTAACAATCTTTTGAGTTAACTGTAAATCGGCAGAGCTGGGTTTTAAATTTCCTGATGGATGATTGTGAGAAAGGATAATTGAACTAGCGCAAGCTTTTAATGCAGTTGCAAAAATTAACTTAGGATCAGCAACAGTTCCGGACATTCCTCCGGTTGATATTTCATATATTCCTAATACTTTGTTTGCTCTGTTTAGAAGCACTATTTTAAATTGTTCTTGCAATTCTATCTTATTCAAATCCCAATTGTTAAATAGGATAGAATAAAGGTCTTTTGAGCTTCCTACCTTCGGCCTTTCGGAAGCTTTGAATTTTGGTCTGTAAGTAACATTGATTTCCGCTACTTGAAACAATCCTACTTGAGTTGCAACTGCTTTAACTCTTTTAGGTCGAGGTGTTTGAGCCGGGATAGATGGGTTTTGAAGCTTTTCCATAATGATTTTATTTAAATTAATTATGGCGCTCTCAGAGGCTAAGGGCAATCAAGGGCAAAAGGAAAAGGAATAAATGGACATAGAGCTAAAGCCAAGTGGGTTTATGCCGGAAGCTTTTGCCCGCTACAGCAGCCCTTAGTCTAACTTGGTGCAGATGATTAATTAATAATATTCACAAAAACAAAAAAAGAGCTCAAGAGCTCTTCCCCAAAACAGTCTGCTAGATTTATTTATCCTTATTCTTCCTTTCAGTCACTTCATTTCTGATTTCTTGAGCAAGCGTTTTAATTTCTTGCATGCCCTTACGGACTCGCGTTCCGGCAGCTCCCGAGTCTTTGTTGTAAAACTTGTCTGCATCTGCTTCTACTGAAGCAAGTAACTCTTTTAGTTTATTAAATTTCTCCACGTTGATTGATTTTAGTTAGCTAAGATAAAAACGAAAAAGTAACAGTTTAGAATGTGTTAAGAAAATAGTTGAGTTAAAAACACGCTCTTTAGCTTTCTATGCTAGGGATGAGGGTTTTCCATGCTGTAATAGGGCCGGTGTTCCGAAGCAGTTACAAAAACTCGTTTTCTTATTGATGATATTGTATCGTTAATCACTATAGCGGAAGGTTCTTGAAACGGAAGCTTTTCTGATTTTTGCCTTCCTGATTGCCTCTTCTCTTAATAAATTTACCACCTTCAGTTGAACTTCATCTACTATACCCCAATCTTTGGATATATAAATATCAGTAGTGCGGTGGCCTTCATCAATATGGTTTAAAGCTAGAGCGACATCATCTTTACTGATTCTACAGGTATTTCGTGCAAGGTTGGCAAAAGTGTGGCGAGCCCAATAAAATGTAATTTCCGGTATCCCTGTTATTTTTCGTAGTTGTTCCATCCCTTTACTTAGCGCTGTATCTAAGCCTCCATACGTCGAGTATCTTCCAGAAAGCTTTTCAAGGTATTTATTCAATAAGGGTTTCGTTTCTTCTAAAGCTTTAATGCTTATAAACGCATTATCCTTTCTTCTTCCCTCTGTTTTCGATCGGTTATAGTCTATTCTTCCATTTCTTATATCCCTGATTTTAAGGTTATAGAGATCCACTGCGTTAATTCCACATAAGTAGAAGGATAGCATGAACAAGTCTCGGGCAAGCTCAGCCCTGCTTCCGCACTTAACTTCACAATCCAGAATAATTTTAATTTGATCGATCGTAAGATTGCGTTTCTTAGTTTGAGGAGCCGAACCTATTTTATATTTCTTGAATGGGTAGTGTTTGATTTTAAATAATCCGAGGTCCTCATTGTTATAATACCTACATGCTGCATTAAAAAGAGTCCGGAGATCACGCATATGATTATGAAGACCGCTGTTAGACAGACCGCATTCCCGCGTTTCAACAACCTTTCCTAATTGATTTATTCGCTTCATCGTTCTCTCGCTGCGTAAATATTTCTCATACGAGACAAGCATGTTACTGTTTATCTCGGTAATAGAAATAGATTCCCGGTTAAAGTAATCAATTAGACTATTTCGAACTGTACGATGGGTATTTGCTGTTCCGATCCGGTTTTCCTTCTTTAAATTCTCGATGTATTCAGAACAAAACTTTATAAAATCTATTTCAGAGTCTTTATCTCTCAAGTAATCCCGGAGAGCCTCACAAGAAAAAAAATCTAATTTAGAACCCAGTACACTAATGGTTTCGCGATAATCATCAAGCGTCTTTTCCAGAAGCTTTAGAATAAATTTATCCTTGATTTTAAACTTTGAATCAAGCTGCTTTTTTGATAGAAAGTGGGAGGTGTCGACGTACTTCTTTTCCCCTTTGTGGTACACCCGTATTTTTACGTTGTAAGTTCCATCGGATTTTTCATGGTGCTGGTAAACTACTGCATTAACGGTTGCCATAATTAATTCATTTCTACCGCAAATCTTCGTGACGTATTTGTGAAGTTTTTGCGTTAAGTTCAACAAAAAATTATGTAAATCATGCGACCAAGACCTTACGAATGCCGGTGCATTTAACCGCTAATAAATAGCTTTAAAAGCAAAAAAAGCCCATTTTCATTACGAAAATAGGCTTTTTTACTTCGTGCGCCCAGCAGGGCTCGAACCTGCGACCAAAAGATTATGAGTCTTCTACTCTAACCGACTGAGCTATGGGCGCCTCAAAAATGAGTTTGCAATTTTACGACTTTAGAATCTATTTTAAAAGCTACTATTGCAAATTTCCTGAGTTTTAAGCATTATATCATTACCTATATATCGCAAATTCCGATACTTTGTTTTAATGAGGCCAGTTTATCGGCACGTTTAGGAATAAACTCCTGTGCTACGAAGCCTTTATATCCTGTCTCCTTAATAGCCTGCATAATAAGAGGATAGTTAAGCTCTTGGGTTTCATCAATCTCATTACGTCCTGGTACTCCGCCGGTATGATAGTGATTGATGTAAGGATGAAATTCTTTAATGGTAGCAACAACGTCGCCTTCCATAATCTGCATATGGTAAATGTCATACAATAGTTTAAACTTGTCCGAGCCTACCATTTTGCATAGTTCAACACCCCATTTTGTATGATCGCACATATAGTCTTTATGATCGCGTTTGCTGTTTAGCAATTCCATGGTCATCGTAACTTTGTACTTTTCCGCAGTTTTCATCAAACGTTTCAAAGCGTCAGCACAATTTTTTAAGCCGGTTTCGTCATCCATGCCGTTTCTATTGCCTGAAAAGCAAATGATTTGAGAGAGACCTGCCTTGGCTGCTTTTGGAATTACTTCCTCAAAACTTTTCACTAATTCATCATGAAGTTTCGGGTTGTTAAATCCTTCAGCTATGCCTTTTCCGGCACCCCACGGCAAAGCGCATGTTAACCCGTGTTTTTGAATTACCGGCCATTCGTCCGGGCCCATTAATTCTACTGATTGGATTCCCATGGCTTTTGCAGCCTTACAAAGATCCTCCAAAGGAATATCGCCGTAGCACCATTTGCACACCGAATGATTTATGTTACCCTTCAGATGCATATCCTCCAATTCGAAGGCTTCAACAACTCCCCCCGGAAGCATGGCTGCTGCCGACAATGCTGCACCTCCTGCCAAGCTTTTCAAAGCAAAGCGGCGAGAGAATTTTTCGTTCGATTTCATTATTAAATGTTTTATAGTTTAAACCCCGTGTCCGAGATTATTTTAATGAATACAAATACTCTACTAAGTTTACTAAATCTTGTTGAGACATAGCCTCATCTAATCCTTTAGGCATCATAGACCCTTTCATCTCAGTCATTGAAGCAATTTTAGATTTTTCCATTTTTGTTTTAGCCCCCCCGGGACTTGACACCTCTACTACATCCTCCGTCTTGCTGGTAATAATTCCTCCCATTTCGCTTCCGTCTTTAAGTTTAATTGTATAGCCTTCATAGCCGAAACTAATTCCGGCATCAGGGTCAACAATAGCAGTGTAAAGAGCTCCCTTAGTTAATTTACCTCCAATTTGGGTTAAAGCGGGGCCGAACTTAACCCCTTTATTTCCTGCTTGATGACAAACAGTACAAGTTTGCATAAATACTTTTTCTCCGGCTTTAGATTGACCTGTTCGTTTTGCTAAAGCATCAATATTTAAAGATTTCTTTTCCGAAGTGTTAGTTCCAACACTGCTAAACAGCTTCGCTGCTTCTTCTCTTACACCACCCTTTATCGCACTTTTTAAAGTTGCAGCCGCAGCTGCGTTCAGTTCTTTGGGGAGTTTACCTTCCTTTGCCATCTTTAACAAGTTGTCTTCGGCGCTCCATCCTTTCCCATACTGTTTAACAGCTGCTTCCCGTAGTTCAATTCTTTCAGCCTTATCGAACATTATACCTTCTAATATCTTTCTACCGTCATTATTATCCGCAGCACCTAAAGCTTCAATTGCTTGAGGAGCCTTCGCCGGATCTTTTAAAGCACTTTGAAATAACCCTACTCCGTTATTACTTAATAAAAGCCGGGCTGCGTCGTTTCTAAAATTGCCCTCTGTCATAGCCATTGCAAAAAGGTCTTGGTTGTGATTTTTCACTTGATACTTTTTGATAAGTTCCAAGAATGCCTGCTTGCCTTTTAGGCTTTGCAAATTTTTCTCCAAGATGGCTTGCAATTCAGCCGAATTATTTACAGTTGAAGCCGGAATAATCTCAAGAGTTGTTTTCACAATTTCCTCTTTGTCGGCTCCGTTATATTTCAGCAAGGAAGTTAAGATTTGGCCCTTAGAGTCATCTTTTATAAAATCAAAAGCTCTAAAATATCTTAAACGATCCGCTGCAGGGGTAGATTGATTTTTAATCATATCCGCCAAAATCGGCAAGGCAAGCTTAGTTCGCGAGCGCCACACAATATCACTTGCAGCTTTAGTGTTTAAATTACCGGCTTTAGCTTTCCATACCGGGAAGAAAGCATCCCATTGTTCGTCGGCACCAATTCCTAATGCTTCTAAATACCAGCGGTCTTGTCCGTCATATTTAGATGCAAGCTCAGCCCACAATACGGCAGCTTCGGGCGACTTGTTATGATGTAAAGCGACTAAAACCTCTCGACGAACTTGTGCACTCGGGTCTTTCACCAATTGCTTAGCGTAAGGAATGATGTCTTTTTCAGTTTGACGAGCTAACCGCAATCCCGCAATCCTGATATCTTGATTTTTGTCTTTTAAAGCTTCAGAAATGTATTTTTTGCTCTTGCCTTCTATTTTGCCTAATAACCATAATGCTCTTGCACGCATCCGTTGATTATCCGAAGACCAAAGTTTTTTAAGTGCCGGCTCTGCTTTTGTTCCCCATTCGTGCAATTGAGTCCAAGCCAAATAACGAGTTGCAAGATTCGGGTTCTGAAGCGCTTTAACTGCGCTTTCAGGAGTCGATAAATCCAAAGCAGCAGTTTTGTAAGCAACCCCTGCCGGAGCAACTCTAAAAACTCTACCGCGATTCAAATCTCCTACTTGGTGTCCTCCTACTCCCGGGTCGTACCAATCGGTAACAATTAACGAGCCGTCGGGAGCTACACAAACATCTGAAGGACGGAACCATTGATCGCGACCTTTAACTACCGGAACTATACTTCCGGAATAACCTGCCCCGCTATTTTTTACCGGGTAGGAGCGAACGATGTTGTGTCCGGGTTCGCAATGGATCATTTGATTTCTAAACTCTTCGGGCAATAAATTTCCTTCGTACACTATCATCCCGGTAGGAGAACCCGATCCGGTAAATAAAAGGTTCGGCATGGTTCCCGGATCGTTTTGGTGCCAGTGGCGCTTAGGGATTTCTTTCTCCCAATTTGTTCGGTATGATTGCCATCCGGCACCTGTCATTTCATCGGTATAGCCGTAATTACCAAACTCCATTACGTAGTTTATACGCACACCCTGATTTCCGTCATCATCGTTATCAGACTGCCACAAAGTTCCGTATGAATCAACGGCAGCTTCGTAATTATTGCGGAAATTGTGTGCCAGAACTTCAAACTCGCTTCCGTCAGGATTTACTCTGAAAATCATTCCTTGGCGATATGGATTCCCTTTTGCATTAACTTCTTTCCCGTCCTTATCTACTACCGCTTTTCCGTTTTTGTCTAAAATCTGTTCGCCGGCATTACCAAAGTTGAAATAAAATTTACCGTCAGGTCCGAAAGTGAAAGAGTGCACGGCATGGTCATGCTGCTCCCCTGCAATTCCGGTATATAAAACTTCCTTTTTATCCGGTTTATCATCACCGTCAGTATCAGTAAACATAAATACTTTGGGACTGCAAGACACGATAACTTTATTCCCGAAAACAGCAATTCCTAATGCGGCATTAATATCAGTGCCTTGATAATATACTTTAGATTTATCTGCTACGCCGTCACCGTTGGTGTCTTCCAAAATCATAATCCTGTCTCCTTCTTGTTTTACAGGATGTGTAGGATTAATCTCGGTGCGATAATTGAAGGCTTCTGTGAGCCAAACACGGCCCTTTGAATCAACATCTAAATTTGTAGGATTTGTAATCGTCGGCTCTGACGAAAACAACGAAACTGCCAACCCCTTTGCAGGCTCTAAACCTGCAACCGCATTTTTTGACATCCGCTTTTCTTCGTCAGGCATTTTATCATACAAAGAATCAATTTGAGCCGAAGAAAACGATTTTGATATATCGTTATAGGACGCTAAACCAAAAGCAAGAGCAATGGCACCTGCCGAAAGATATTTTTTACGCATAGTACAAAGAAGTATGTTTGTTTTGAGTTTATAATCAGTAAATATCCGAGCAATTCGGAACTGCAATTTATACTTTCCAATATTCCGAAAAAAGTACCGCAATAGCAAATAAAATACATCATTTAGTAGGGTTAAGATGAAATTAAAAACAAGTATGAAACATTTAAAAAATATAATTTTTGATTATGGTAACGTGATCTTCATGATAGATTTTAAACTCACCCAACATACATTTACAGAGCTGGGCATAAAAAGCGTGGAGTGCTTTTTTGATCATTCCGGCCATGCCGAATTGTTTAATGAATTTGAAAAAGGCACAATAACGGCTGCAGAATTTAGAGACGGGATACGAAAAGCGACCGAAAAACTTGATTTAACCGATGAAGAAATGACAAAGCATGGAATACGCTATTATTAGGTGTTCCTCCGAGAAACCACGAGGTTTTATTGGAAGCCAAAAATCGCTACCGAACTTTTCTGCTAAGCAACAACAACGAAATTCACTACAATTGGATAATAGATTACCTGAAAAGAGAATACCGGCTTGAATCTAATTCAATATTTTTTGAAAAAGACTATTATTCTCATCTAATGGGGATGCGCAAACCCGACCCGGATATTTTTGAGTTTGTGCTGCAAGAACAAAATTTGGAGCCTGAAGAAACCTTGTTTATAGACGATAGTCCGCAACACTTAAAAACTGCCAACAACTTAGGCTTACAAACTCACCTCTTAAAAAAAGGAGAAACTTTAGAAGATTATATGTATAGTTCCGGCTTACTGACGAAAAAAATCAAGCAATTTTAACTCCTAAACAAAACCGTAGAGAGTCTTGTTAAGCAGATATGGAACATTATTCGTCATTACTCGAAGCATTAAACGGCCTAAAAGCTCGGGGTTTTACCTTAGATTTTAATTTGGCAAACGGCACTTTGCATAACAGCACTCAGAATATTAACCTAAAGCCCGAAGATTTTACGATTTGTGAACTCCACCGGTTTGAAGGAATGTCTGACCCTTCCGAAAACTCTATTGTTTACGGAATAGAATCGACTAAATTTAACGTAAAAGGAGTTTTTATAAATGCTTACGGTGTGTATGCCGACGATGTTAGTGAGGATTTACTAAAGAAGCTGAATACACCCGGTTAAATAATCCGACGCCGCTTTTTCTCTTCAACAATCAGCCTAAGCTCTCTACCTGTTTGCCCGGCAATGAATTTATTTTCCTGTGCCCTTCTGAATAAGTAGGGCATTACTGCTTTTACCGGCCCGTACGGCACGTATTTAGCAACATTAAATCCGGCATGGGCCAAATTAAAACTGAGATTATCGCTCATGCCCAAAAGTTGCGAGAAGTGTATGTGAGGATGGTTTTCCGGCAAATTTCTTTCCCTCATTAATTGGGTTAGCATGAGGCAACTCTTTTCATTGTGTGTTCCAGCAACAAAAGATACCCGGTCAATATGTTCGACGCAAAATTTAACAGCTTCGTTAAAATGATGGTCTGTAGATTCCTTATCGGGATTTATAGGCGATGGATATTTTAATTCGTCCGCTCTCTCTCGCTCCTTCTCCAGATAGGCACCTCGAACCAATTTTGCTCCTAAAATAAATTGATAATCTTTTGCGTAGGCGAGGTCAGCTTTAAGCGAAGCAAGTTTATCATTCCTGTAAAGCTGATAGGTATTGTAAACGATCGCCTTTTCACGGTTATAATTTCTCATCATTTCTAAAGCCAAACTGTCTATCGCGTTTTGGATCCAAGTTTCTTCTGCATCAATCATTACCGGAACTTCGGCCTCAAAAGCCTTTCGGCAGATCTTATTAACACGAGCTTTTGCTTTAAGATATTCGGCTTCTTCTGCCGGAATCAACGTTAACCCCGAACTGACTTTTGCAAGCAATTCGAGACGTGCAACTCCCGTTATTTTAAAAACTGCAAACGGAATTCTATTGTCGTGTTCAGCTCGTTCAATTATCCTGGCTATTTCTTCAGTTGTTTGCCGGAATCCTGCTTCGTCTTTCGCTCCTTCCACAGAATAATCTAAAATCGTTCCCACTTTACCGGAAGCTAATTGTGTTATTGTTCCTTCGCATTCGGCAATTGTTTCTCCCCCACAAAAATGTCGGAAAATAGTATTCTTTATCATCGACTTAATAGGAATACCAATTTGCAGGGCAAACGTACTTGCAGGCATTCCTACCGACGTCGCTAATTTGCTGTTCATCGCCCTAAACAACCAATAAGCCAAATTCAATTCGGGGTTTGATCTATGCCTAAAAGCGATTTCGGTATCGGAGAAAGACAAGTGTGGATCAGAAGTATTAGACAAGTTGGCCGGCATACACAAATTTAAAGATTTAACCTGCATTACAACCGTTCGCATTTTTGTAAGTTTGCTCAATGATTGAATTTCAATTGGTAGGACAGTATATTCCGCTGATACAATTGTTAAAAGCAACCAATTTAGTACAAACCGGCGGCGAAGCTCAAACGATAGTAAGCGAAGGTTTAGTAAAGTATAACGGGACAGTTGACTATCGAAAACGCCTTAAAGTAAAACACGGCGATACCGTTGAATATAAAAACAAGAAAATCCTCATTAAATAATTTATGCAGGCGATTGCAAGTAACGGCTATTCCGTTTTTTTCGATAATACTTTGCATGAAGTGAAAAGCTTTATCGACAACTCCAATTATTCCAAAATCTTTATCCTCACGGATAGAAATACGGGCGAACATTGCCTTCCGGTTCTTCACCAACACGTACCCGAAACATTAAATTACGATATTATCGAAGTTGACCCCGGAGAAGAAAATAAAAACATCGATTTCTGTATTGGCGTATGGAATATGTTGCTTGATTTCGGGGCCGACAGAAACAGCCTCCTGATAAATTTAGGAGGAGGCGTCGTAACCGATATGGGCGGATTTGCTGCTTCAACCTTTAAACGAGGGATAGATTTTGTTCAGATTCCCACAACTTTGCTCTCGCAAGTTGACGCTTCTGTTGGCGGCAAAACCGGAATAGATTTAGGGGCGGTTAAAAATATTATCGGCACTTTTACTCAACCGAAAGCAGTTTTTATTTCGCCTGAATTTTTAAATACGCTCGACAGCCGGCAGCTTGTTTCCGGCTTTGCCGAGATATTGAAACACGGATTAATCTTCGATAAAAAGTTTTTTTTGGAGTTGCAGACTATAAGTCCTGAAAATTTAGCTGTAGAAGATATTTATCATTCCGTTAAAATTAAGAACAAGGTTGTTACTGCCGACCCGCAAGAAAAAGGATTACGAAAAATTTTAAACTACGGCCACACCGTTGGTCACGCGATAGAAAGTTATTCGCTTACTAACGACCCAAATCCTCTACTCCATGGTGAAGCTATCGCTGTAGGAATGATCTGCGAAGCGTATCTTTCTTATAAAATAAACGGATTAAGTCTGGATGATTTAAATCATATCGTTCAAGTTATTCGTGCAAAATTTCCTGATTACAGGTTCGAAAAATCTATTTACCCCCATGTACTCGAATACATGCAAAACGACAAGAAAAATGTGGGCGGAAAAATAGGTTTTGCTTTGCTAAGTGAAATCGGCAAATGCGATTATAATATTTACCCGAGCGAGGAAAACATTACTGACAGTTTGAATTTCTATTATAATTTGTTGAATGACTAGCTTTTAGCATAATGCCGAATCTTTACATTATTGCAGGCTGTAACGGTGCCGGTAAAACAACTTCATCTTACACCATTTTGCCGGAAATGCTTGATTGTAAAGAATTTGTAAATGCAGATGAAATTGCAAAAGGTCTTTCTCCCTTTCAGCCTGAGACTGTTTCTTTTCAAGCAGGGCGAATAATGTTGGAAAGGATAAATGACCTCCTAAAGTCAAGACGCGATTTTGCTTTTGAAACATCCTTATCTACGAAA
Source organism: Sphingobacteriaceae bacterium (assembly GCA_043763625.1). Classification (GTDB taxonomy): domain Bacteria; phylum Bacteroidota; class Bacteroidia; order Sphingobacteriales; family Sphingobacteriaceae; genus Rubrolithibacter. Next base: position 11,335 of record JAYULL010000068.1, read on the forward strand.
AGCTATATACAAACGATTAAAAAAGCTCAAGTTTTGGGATACGAGGTGACGCTATTGTTTTTTTGGCTACGATCTTCGGATTTGGCCGTTGAAAGAGTGAAGCAAAGAGTGTCCACAGGCGGCATAATATTCCTGAAGACGTAGTTGAACGACGGTATATTAAAGGAACGGATAATTAGTAAATTTATTTATTCCTGTAGTGGATTACTGGACTATAGTTGACAATTCCAAAGAACCTTACAATATTATAGCTGAGGGTGACTCGGAAGGAATTACAGTTTATAAAAAAGATACTTGGAATATTTTAAATGAGAAGAGAAGATTTTAGAACGAAATTAATTAAAGGCCTTGAGCTAAGCTTTGAACGATTAGTAAAAGCTAAAGCCAAAGAAGACGGTGTTTTGGTTTTCTGAAAACGGGAAGATAGTAGAGGTTAAGGCAAAAGATTTAGAAAAAGAAATGGAGGCGAAACGAAAAGTTTTTTAAATTTTTAAAACAATTTATTGCATTTCAAATTTCAACTTCCTACATTTGACGAAACAAAGACATGACAATTAACACTAACGCATTTTGGTTCGGTTTCTTTTACTTCTTCTTTAGTAAGAACCGGGACTAGTATGCTTAGGTAAAGTATAACAGAAAGTCCCGGTTTAAAAACCGGGACTTTTTTTTTACATATAAAATGGAGAAAAAAAGAATAGCTATTCAAGGAATTAAAGCTTCTTTTCACGAAGAAGCGGCAATCAAATATTTCGGAGAAAATATCGAAACAATTGAATGCAATTCCTTTAAATCAACTTGTGAAGCGCTTAAACAAAAAAAGGCCGATTTCGCAGTTATGGCTATAGAAAATTCCATTGCCGGCAGTATTCTCCCGAATTTCGTTTTACTGCGAGATAATCATTTCTCTATTATAGGTGAGGTATATCTTCAAATTCAATTGCACTTGCTTGCTTTGCCGGGTGTAAAATTTGAACAGGTAAAAAGAGTAGAATCACATCCTATTGCTATTCGCCAATGCGACGATTTTTTCAATGAACATCCCGGCTTAAATGTAGTAGAAAGTACAGATACGGCGGCTTGTGCCAAGAAAATCCGAGACGAACAATTAACAGATACCGTGGCGATAGCAAATCAGCTTGCGGCTAAAACTTACGGACTTGAAATTATGGAGGGTCGAATAGAATCTAATAAGAAAAACTATACTCGTTTCCTTATTCTATCTGATAATAAAGAAGATGAAGTTAAAGAAAGCGACAAAGCTTCGCTGTCATTTCAATTAATTGACGAAGTAGGTTCGCTGGCTAAGGTGCTCAATATCTTCGCGGAACACGCCATCAACTTAAGTAAAATACAATCAATGCCGGTGTTAGGCAAAAGGCATCAGTATAATTTTTATGTAGATATTGAATGGACTAACCGACCGGATTACGAAGAAGTTTTGCGGAAGATTTTACGCTATACCGTAAACTTCAATATTATGGGCGAATACAAAAAGAACGAAAATTAGAAACAGATAAAAAATTAAAATAAAAAACAATGAAACTGAATTTACAAGTTGAACCGTTATCAAACTGGTTAAAACCTCGTAATGAAAACGAGCCTTTGATCATTGCCGGCCCATGTAGTGCCGAAACAGAAGAGCAGTTAATGGCTACCGCACGATTGCTCGCTCAAACAGGAAAAATTGCGGCGTTACGTGCCGGAATCTGGAAACCGAGAACTCGCCCCGGAGAGTTTGAAGGCATCGGGAGTATTGGCTTAGAATGGCTAAATCGTGCAAAACAAGAAACAGGGTTACCTATAACTGTTGAGGTTGCAAATGCAAAACACGTTGAAGAAGCCTTGGCCGCTAAGGTTGATATCCTTTGGGTTGGCGCACGCTCAACAGTAAATCCGTTCACCGTTCAGGAAATTGCGGATGCCCTTAAAGGTGTCGACATTCCGGTAATGGTAAAAAATCCGGTAAATCCTGATCTTTCTTTATGGATCGGTGCTTTAGAGCGCATCAACGGTGCCGGGATTACCAAACTTGCTGCTATTCATCGCGGCTTTTCCTCGCACGAAAAAAGCGCTTTTCGCAACGAGCCGATGTGGGAGCTCGGCATTCAATTAAAAACCGCTTGTCCTGAACTTCCGGTAATTTGCGATCCCAGCCACATTTGCGGTAACCGGGAACTAATTCCATATATTTCTCAGAAAGCTTTGGATTTGGATATGCAGGGTTTAATGATCGAATCTCACATGGATCCTTCTGTTGCTTGGACCGACGCAAAACAACAACTTACTCCCGCTGCTTTAGCTGATCTAATCGCTCACTTAACGCTTCGCCATCCTGAACCGCAAGACGGAGTTGTAGCTGATAAACTCGTTGAATTTCGTAAGCAAATCGACAATATTGATGATCAGATCATCAGAAAGCTTGCTGAGCGCATGACGGTAGTAAATAAGATCGGTGAGTATAAAAGAGATAACGACATTACAATTCTTCAGGTGAATCGTTGGGACGAGATCATTCATAAACGTGCAGATTTCGCGAAAGCTTTAAAACTTGATTTGGATTTCACCACCAAGTTTTTGGAATTGATACACAACGAATCTATTCGCAAACAAACTGAAATTATGAACGCAAAACCTGCCGAAGCTTAACAATGAATTCAGGAAGCATAGTTCTTTCTAAGCCGGAAAAAAATATCTCCGGAACCGTTCGCTTAACCGGATCGAAAAGCGAAAGCAACCGAGCCTTAATTCTTAACGCTCTGAGTAAAGGCTCGGTTGCTGTCGAAAATCTTTCTTCCGCCGACGATACTAAGACCTTGTTTGGAATTTTGGAGGAGTTGAAAGCCGACAGTGAAAAGTTGAAAGTTGCGAGTGTGGATGTTGGACCTGCGGGAACTGCAATGCGGTTTTTGACTTCCTATTTTACTGTTACCGGACAAGAAGTTGTTCTTACAGGAACAAAGCGAATGAAAGAACGGCCGATTGGTTTACTTGTTGAAGCTTTAGAATCTCTTGGTGCTAACATTGAATACGTTGAAAACGAAGGATTTCCTCCGTTAAAGTTTAACAAAGGTTTTCGTCAAAAACAGAAAAATATTCAATTAAAGGGAGATGTGAGTTCTCAATACATTACTTCGCTATTGCTGGTTGCTCCTACCCTTTCTTTGGGTTTAGAGCTTGAGATTGCCGGTGAATTAACCTCAAGACCGTATGTTGAAATGACATTGGCGATGTTGAAAGATTGCGGAATAAGTTACACTTGGACCGGCAATAAAATTTCCATTTCTAATCAAGAGTATAATGCTTCAACGCTAACGGTTGAACCGGATTGGAGCGCGGCTTCTTATTGGTATTCGATTGCGGCTCTTTCCAATGAAGCAAGTATTGATCTTCCGTATCTGAAACAAAACAGTTTACAAGGCGACAGTGCAATTGCCGAAATTATGGAAAGCTTCGGGATTAGTTCTGAGTTTTACGATACAGGCGTTAAACTTACCAAGACTTCCGGCACCGTTACTCAAACCTCTTTCGACTTTAAAGACTGCCCTGATTTAGCACAAACGGTTGTAGTTTGTTGTGCTGCGTTGGGCCACAATGCTACCTTTACCGGATTGGAAACCTTAAAAATCAAGGAAACTGACCGGGTAAAAGCACTTCAAAACGAGCTTGCTAAAATTGGAGTGAAATTCACGGAGGATAATAAAACCTATGTCTTAAATTGTTCCGGACTTAGTTTTCCCGACAAGGTTTCAATTGGAACTTACGAAGACCATAGGATGGCAATGGCTTTTGCACCATTGGCTTTAAAAGTTGGGGAAGTAGAAATTGAAGATCGTAAAGTCGTAGGTAAATCTTATCCTTCTTTTTGGGAAGATTTAGAATCGGTGGGGTTTATGCTAAAAGTTTAATTGTTGGTTTGTTTAAGGGTGTTGTCACCCTGAGCGAAGTCGAGGGGTCTTAAAAAGGAACAAAAATTACTAAAAGATGCTTCGACTCCGCTCAGCATGACAAAGAAAATACGTCGAGGCATCAGCCCTGTCTCATATCTCAATTCTAATATCTAACATCTAAACACATGGCAGGTAACTCTTTCGGACAAGTATTCAGGATAACAACCTTCGGTGAATCGCACGGCGCTGCAATCGGAGTAATTATTGACGGTTGTCCGCCTAATATAGAATTAGACCTTGATTTTATTCAAGGCGAGTTGGATAAACGCAAACCGGGGCAATCTCGAATTACAACACAACGCAAAGAAAGCGACGAGTTTCAAATTCTCTCCGGGATTTTTGAAGGCAAGACTACCGGAACGCCGTTAATGTTATTAATCCCGAACTCGGATCAACGCTCCAAAGACTACGACCATAACAAAGATATTTTCCGGCCTTCTCACGCTGATTATACGTACCAAAGCAAATACGGCATTCGTGACCATCGCGGCGGCGGGCGATCTTCGGCTCGAGAAACAGCGGCTCGAGTTGCGGCGGGGGCAGTTGCCAAGTTAATGTTAAAGCAAGTAGGGATTGAAGTTTTTGCGCACGTTTCTTCTGTCGGAAAAATCGATGCTCCGAATATTGATTCTTCTGATTTAAACGCTTTGCTTGCAATTAGAGAAGAGAATTTGGTTCGTTGTGCGGATCCGGCAACCGCTCATCAAATGACTGAGTATATCGACGAAATCCGAAAAGCCGGAGATACAGTAGGCGGAAAAGTTGCGTGTATTATTCGTAATTGCCGGGTCGGATTAGGCGAACCCGTTTTTGATAAACTACATGCCGACTTGGGTAAAGCGATGTTAAGCATTAATTCAGTTCACGGGTTTGAATACGGCTCCGGTTTTGCCGGAAGTGAAATGAGAGGTTCGGAACATAACGATATTTTTATTGCCAAATCCGACACCGAAAACGTGAGTACACTAACAAATTATTCCGGCGGCATTCAAGGCGGAATATCAAACGGAATGGACATCACTTTTAAAGTTGCCTTTAAGCCCGTTGCTACCATTATGCAAAATCAGGCAACAGTAAATAAAGAAGGTGAAGCAGCTGAGATCAAAGGTAAAGGGCGTCATGATCCGTGTGTGGTTCCTCGAGCGGTGGCAATTGTTGAAGCAATGGCGGCGCTAGTAATAGCTGACCATTATTTAAGAAATAAAGCCGTGATTTTTTAATATCTTTCGAAGATGATTAACCACATTGTTAATATTGTTGAATCTAATTGTTTCAAGAAGAGACTAGAAATAATAAATATCAATTATTCGAATGTAAAACAGGAAAATTTAATTAGAAATGTTTTTTTAGAATTACTTAACAAACAGTTTGAAGAAGAAACTCTAAACTTAAAAGCTTTTATTGAACATCCTAGAAATAAATTAGCAAAAGTCGATTTATCAATAATTGATGAAAGTCCTTTAAAGAAGCCCTATCTAATTGAATTTAAATTTCAATACACCAATGATTTTCAAAGCTTCCTTAACTATAAAGTTTGGATAGAAAAAGACTTTCAAAGAGAGATCAATGATTCGAAAACTGACCTTTTCATTTTAATAATTGCTTGTTGGGATAAGGAAAGAAAGAAAGCATTTGATGATAAATGGAGGATAACATCTAACCTTAATAGATATCTCTGTTCCGAGAATATTTGGAAAGAAAATGTTCTAATCCATTTTAAGGATTACATAGATACGGAGCTAATAGACCATGCCATCTATATAGACCAACCGTTTCAAACCACCTATAATTTTTTTATTTTAAGTCGTACAAATTAGTCACAAAAATGGATTTTAATTACTTTAAAGCGGCCGCCGTTGCAGCATCGATTTTAATCGCATGTTCGAATTCTTTTGCCCAAGTTAAAACCTTCTCGAATAAACAAATTAGTCAATGGGTTTTGGAAAAGTTCCCGACTCACTATTATAAAAAAGCGTACAAAATTTCAACTACCAAAGCTCCGTATTCTAACAAAATAATTTTGTATAAAGAAATAGATGAATATGGTGAAGCTGATGGTTTACATGTGGAAATGCAAAAAAATCTAATCTATCCTCACACTATCTACTATTATAAAAAGGGAATTACCGTTTATAGTGCTTATTATTTTGCAAATTCTAACAAGCCTTATGAAATAATGAATAAAAACCTGCTTGACCAACTCGACGGACCTCAGCTTAAACGAGAACGGAATAGTGGTGTCATAACTCAAACTATAAAAAACTTTGAGAATGGTGAAGACAAAGCTTTTGGAATGAAAAAAATCGTTGATAAGCTAACATTCAATGATAACAAATTCTTGGAAGGCGAGTTTTCATGGACGAAAGATTTTAAGGAAAATGGTAGAATTATATATTTTGGCAATGCAAAAAATGGGATAATAGAAAACCTAACAGTCAAAAGCACCTTTGGAGATTCTTATGAACATTTTCAGCACTTTTATGTTACAAATTCGGATAGTATAATAGTCCGCGAAGTACAGGGAGAAACATTAGAAAATATCTACAAAATTTCACATCCCATTCGTCTAACCAATTCAAGAGATATATCTGATAAGGATCAAAATTGCCTCTACTATGAGGATATTATAAACATGAAGTTTAAAGGATCGGACACTACTAACTATCTAGAAGTGGTGGTTCGTTTTATGTTAACAGATGAATAAGGCCGTATTATTTAGGCAAATCTGAGAAATAACCTGAAACACAATATTTCACTTAATTTTCAGTTCTTAGGGATAAGAAAACATTTCAAATATGCATCTTCTATCCCTTTGGAAACTCCGCGAAATTTTATCAATCAAGCTTTATCGAGTTGTTACCTGGTTTAATCGTTAAAGATTAATTACTCTAAAAGAGCAAAGTCATGCTCAGCCTTACTCCTACCGGTGACGGTTCTAACACCATTTACAATTCTGAAGTAGGCGAAAATTATCATTCCAAACACGGGGCTTTACAAGAGAGTAAACATGTTTTTTTAAATTCAGGACTTGTTCATTATCTGTCTTTACATCCCGGTTCAACTCAAATAAAAATATTAGAAGTTGGCTTTGGCACCGGTTTGAATTTTTTGTTGAGTGCCGATTATTGCTCTAAAAGTCAAACACACTTAAACTATACAGGCATAGAAGCTTATACCTTGGCAAAGGATCTTTTAGAAAAAACCGGCTATAAACATTTTGTAGAGAATTTAATTTGGGAAGAATTTTTGATGACCTATAAAAATGCTTTTTCTAATTACATCCCCCTTAATAAACTATGCAACTACAGGATTGAGCAAACAGAATTATTAAATTTTGAAACTGAAGAGCGGTTTGATATTTTATATTTCGATGCTTTCGCAGCATCCCGTCAACCCGAAATGTGGACCGAAGAAGCCTTAGAAAGGTGTTGCCGGCACTTGGAGCCTGGAGGAGTTTTTGTAACTTACGCAATTACAGGCTACCTAAAACGGACAATGAAAAAACTTGGTTTCACGATTGAAAAAGCGAAAGGAGCGCCTGGAAAAAGAGAAATGTTGAGAGCAACGAAATTCTGCTCAGAGGAATTTTAAAATAATTCTCATATTAGACCTTCAAATTTTAAATATGCTTTTAAAAAGAAACTTTAGCGTTGTTTTAAGTCTTATTGCATTTGTTATTATCGCTTCGGCAGCAAGTTATCCGCAACAGGAGGAACATCCTAAGCCTACAAATCTTAAGGTACTTTCAAAAAAAATATCTCACAATGATTTAGAGAAAACAATGAAGGGTTGGAACAAGGCTTTGGGCGTGAAATGCAATCATTGCCATGCAAAGCGAACCGATGATCCCAAAAAGCTTGACTTTGCAAGCGACGAAAAACCGGAAAAAGACATGGCTCGTTCAATGTATAAAATGACCATGAAGTTAAACAGGAAATACTTTAGCGACGAAAAGGAACACGAAGGTAAAGCTACTTTAGCTGTAAATTGCAATACTTGCCATCGCGGCCACGACGAGCCGGAAGAGTAATTTTATTGAAAATCCCGGTGGTAATATTATCGGGATTTTTCGCCTTTGCCGGTCCAACTCTCGTATAACTACTTTCTCGCTTAATTATACATCTTATAAATCCCGAATTTCTCGTTCAAACTTTTAATCCCTTATGGAGGTTATAAGCGTTAAAGAATTTTGCATGTATTCAACTGTTAAGATAGCCAACCCTAAAATAATTTTCAATTCAATCGCGGTGTTAATTGTTGCTGTCGGCTTTGCCGGATGTAAACAAAAACCTCAAACCGCCGGACCGCAACCTAAACTAGACAGCTTATCTGTTATTAATTATTTTAAGTCTGACCCGCAACTTAAGGGAGATTTGGTATGGGCAAAACAATTTTACTACGAACACGGCTATGAATTAGGCTGGTTCAAAGACCACAAGCCTCTTGCTCAGGTGAATAAATTACTGACAGTAATTAAAAAGGCGGGAGAAGAAGGCTTGAATCCGGAAACCTATAAGGTACGAGATTTCGACAAACTTTTTAAAGAACTCGAAGCAGCAAAAAAAGATACAGCAGAAAGAAACAAGTTGGAAAAAGAAATTGACCTCTCACTTTCCGGCACCTACTTTAAGTGGGCATCCGATTATTATCGCGGTATCGTAATTCCCAAAGAAAATCGGGACGTTGAGTGGGACGTAAAACGAAATAAAATTAAGCTGCACAAAGCATTACTGTCGGTTTTAGGTACGAGAGATAGTAAATATCCGTACGCCGAATTTAAACCTTTGCATCCGGAATATGAACGATTGAGACTGGCACTGGCAAAGTACCGAGAAATAGCTGCCGCGGGTGGATGGCCCAAATTACCGGAAACCGGCTTAAAACCTAACGATAATTCCGCTTCCGTTGCAGCACTTAGAAAGCGACTGGCGGTAGAGGGTCAAGCTAATGTTTACAACGATACCTTGGTTGCAGCAGTTAAAAACTTCCAAGAACAAAATGGACTTAAGCCTACGGGTAAGGTAAGCGCTGAAACAGCAAAACTCCTTAATATTCCTGTTCAACAACGCATAAAACAAATAATTATCAACATGGAGCGCTGGCGGTGGATTCCGAAGGATTTTGGCCAAGACTTTTTTATGGTAAACATTCCGGAATATACGTTAAGAGTATACGAAAAAGGAAAGCAAGCGATGAAAATGAAGGTGATTGTAGGAAAAACAATGAACTCCACCCCCATCTTCAGCGACATGCTGGAATATGTAGTTTTAGCACCCTACTGGAACGTGCCATTTAATATCGTTAAAGAAGAATATGCGGAGAAGTTCTCGAATGATCCTTCTTTGGTTGAACAATTGAATATGGAAGTGATTGACAATAACGAAAACCCTGTTGATCCGGCTTCTATTGACTGGACTTCTCTGGATGAATCATCTTTTAAATACATTTTAAGAAAAAAACCCGGACCAAAAAATGATTTAGGTAATGTTAAATTCATATTCCCGAATAAAAACAATGTCTATCTCCATGACACTCCTCACGACGAACTTTTTACTCAAGAAAAACGAGGTTTCAGTCACGGATGTGTGCGAGTAGAAAAGCCGGTGGAATTGGCTGAATACCTGTTAAGAAAAATACCGGGATGGAACAGAAGCCAAATAATGAGCACCATAGCGTTGAACGAAGAAAAATTTGTGGCTTTGAAACAAAAAATACCGGTTTACCTAGTTTACTTTACCGCATGGGCAGATGATGCCGGAAATGTGCACTTCCGAGAGGATATCTACGGCCATGATCAAGGTCTAATTAATAAATACTTTGCAAAGTTATAACTTGTGTCAAGTGGGAGATTGTAGTCCAGCCATTAAATTCTTACTTAGCGGAAAACCAATCTATAGTAGCACAGAGCCGCCGGTAAGAGAGGCCTGTAGAACCGGGAGCCTTATATTCTAAACTAATAATTCCAGATCTTACAACAAAGTCTGATGGCTTATAACGAAGAATTAACTGCTCGTATCAGGAACGCTCTATCCCGGGTTGCACAAGTCGAAGAAAAAAAGATGTTTCGTGGAGTAGCATTTATGATTAACGGAAAAATGCTTGTGACCGCAGGCGACGATGAAATTATGGTTAGGGTAAATCCGGAAATTCATGAGCAAGTTCTTAAAAATTATGACTGCCGCTCAATGATCATGAAAGGTAAAGAGCTTAAAGGTTACGTTGTTTTTAAAGAAACAGAGCTTGACCTTGACAGGTTGAATTACTTCGTCAATCTCGCTTTAGATTTTAACCCGAAAGCAAAAGCTTCAAAAAAGCGAAAAGAGAAGAACGTGTAACGTTTACTAAACCTTTGGCTCCTGTTGGCTCAGGCAATGAAAGCTTCCCAAACCCCAAATAATATCTGTAGAATCTAACCCGACTACTTCCCTTTCCGGGTGATATCGGGAAATAATTTCTAAAGCTTTTTCATCTTTATCGCAATGATAGGTAGGAACAATAACGTACTTGTTGCTGATGTAGTAATTAGCATAAGAAGCGGGTAATCGAGTATCTTGGTAAATAACAGGATCCGGCATCGGCAACTCCACAACGTTTAATTGCTTGCCGTTAAGTAAGCGCATTTTGCCGAGTTCCTTTAAATTATCCTGAAGTAATTGATAGTTTTCATCGTTAATGTCAGTTTCAATCACACAAAATACTGTGTCTTCATTTACAAAACGAATAGTATCGTCAATGTGCCCGTCTGTGTCGTCACCTACGATCCCTTCATTTACCCAAAGCACTTGATCAATTCCGTAATAATCGCTTAAATACTTTTCTACCTGCTGTTGGTTTAGCTCGGGGTTCCGGTTTTCATTTAACAAACAGCAAGTTGAAGTCAAAAGGGTTCCTTTACCGTTAAACTCCACCGAGCCGCCCTCCATAATAATTCCGGGATTAAAAACAGGAATATTAAACTGCTTTGCGATTAGAGTTGGGATAACATCATCTAAATCAAAGGGAGGATATTTGCCGCCCCAAGCACTAAATCCCCAATCGACTATTACTTTTTTAATTTCTGCTGCCGAATTAATTAGAAATGCCGGACCGTGATCGCGGCACCAAGCATCATTTGTGGGGTGGAAATAGAATTCAATATTATTTAGATCGGCGCCGGCTTCGGTAATATATTTTAATGCGAAATTTTTTAATTGCTCATCTGATACATTAATTCTAACCTTCTCGCTCTCGGCTAACAGCTTTATAAATTGACAGTAAACAGGATATATTGAATTAATTTTTCCCGGCCAACTTGCTTCCTTATGGGGCCAACTTAACCAAGTAGCCTCGTGTGGTTCCCATTCGGCCGGAAAGCGGTAACCAAGTTGTTTGGGAGGAGAGTCGGGGAATCCGAGAAGTCCGGAAATTGAGTGTTGGTTAGCCATTATAAAGTTTGGGACGTCGCCTATTATTCTTCGTCGATGAAACGTTTAGTAATTTGGGAGTAAGAATCAATTCTTCTGTCTCTCAGAAAGGGCCAATGTGTGCGGTAACTGTCGGTTTTCTCCAAATCAACTTCTTGAACGATAACTTCTTCTTCATCGTGGGAAGCTTGGTACATAATCGTACCAAAAGGATTTGCAACAAATGATCCGCCCCAAAATTTTACTCCCGCTTCTTCACCTACTCTGTTAACACTAACTACATGCACTCCATTTGCAACTGCATGACTGCGTTGAATAGTTTGCCAAGCGCTATATTGTTCTGCGTTTGTACCTTCATCCTGTTGAAGGGCCCAACCAATCGCAGTGGGGTAAAACAAAATCTCTGCTCCCATCAAAGAAGTAATACGTGCTGCTTCCGGGTACCATTGATCCCAGCAAATTAAAACTCCGAGTGTTGCATACTTGGTTTTAAAAACTTTATACCCCAAATCACCGGGAGTAAAATAGAATTTCTCATAAAAGCCCGGATCGTCCGGAATATGCATTTTCCGGTACTTTCCTAAATACTCACCGTCGGCATCTAAAACAGCAGTTGTATTATGATAAATTCCTTGAGTTCGTTTTTCGAATAGCGAAGCTATAATTACTACGTTTAACTCTTTCGCCACCTCGCTAAGGGCATTAGTAGAAGGTCCCGGAATTGCCTCCGACAACGAAAAATTATGATAATCCTCTTCGTCGCAAAAATAAAGCGAGGTAAAAAGTTCTTGAAGACACACTATTTGCGCCCCTTTTTCGGCAGCATCTCGAACTTTAGCGATTGCTTTCGCCAAATTTTGAGTTTTATCTTTAGTGCAACTCATCTGCACTAATCCCACTTTAACTTTGTGTTCCATCACCCGGTACGTTTTTAAACGGTGCAAAAATAAACCAATCGGTTTAAATAGGATTATATTATTTTAATTCCTAAAAACTAAAATTTAATAGCCATAATGTATTTACTCATCACTTTAAATTTTAGTTTTGTGACCATAAATCCCGTTATGTCAATTGAAGATAAACCGAAACCTACCGACGAAGTTTTTAAAGAAGATATAAGTAAGCCTTTCGATTTTAAATTCGGCAGCAAGGTGGCCAACGTTTTTGACGATATGGTTAACCGCTCTGTACCATTCTACGGAGAAATCCAACGAATGGTAGCAGAATTAGCTGCAGATCATGCTCAACAGGGAACAGATGTATATGATTTAGGTTGTTCTACCGGAACCACTTTAATCGGTATGGATACGTTAGTGACCGAGAATATCCGTTTCATCGGAGTAGATGATTCCATTGAGATGCTCGAAAAATGCGAACAGAAACTTAAAGAAGCCGGACTATCAAGACCATTCGACTTACAGGTAGCAGATCTGCAGAAAAACGTTAACATACAAAATGCATCCGTTGTTGTATTATGCTTAACACTTCAATTTATACGCCCGATTTTTAGAGAAAAACTTTTAAAATCCATTGTAGACGGACTTGTTCCGGGAGGAGTACTGATTTTGGTAGAAAAAATTCTTGCAGAAGACAGTACTTTTAACCGTGATTTTATAAAATATTATTACGATTACAAACGACGCAAAAATTACAGCGACATGGAAATTTCTCAAAAAAGAGAAGCATTAGAAAACGTGTTAATACCTTATAAATTAAGCGAGGATATTTTAATGCTTCGAGAAGCAGGCCTTGAAAATTGCGAGGTCTTCTTTAAATGGTACAATTTTGCCGGAATTATAGCTGTAAAAAAATAACATGATATCAATCGGTAATTTCTTTTTCAAATACAGAAACTTTCTGTTCATTTTTTTATATCTCCTTCTATTTGTTCCTTCTCCGAAACTATTTAACGCAAATACCTTCGGAGAATATTATTACCTAATCCCCATAATACTCGGGTTAGCCATAACTTTTTCAGGGCAATTAATTCGCGGGCTAACAATCGGTTTAGCCTACATTGTACGCGGAGGTAAAGATAAAAAGGTGTACGCAGAGAACTTAGTAACTGAAGGTGTATTTAACCACTGCCGAAATCCGCTGTATGTCGGTAATATTTTAATGCTTTTGGGAGTTGGGGTTTTATCGAACTCTTTAATTTATGTATTGATCATAATGCCTCTGTTTCTATTTATCTATCAAGCGATAGTTTTAGCGGAAGAAAACTTTTTGAGAAATAAATTCGGGGAACAGTTTAACGTTTATTGCAACAGAGTAAGCCGATGGCTGATTAATTTAAGGGGGTTGGGAAAAACTTTTGGAACCATGCGCTTTAATGCGAGACGCTGGATATTGAAAGAGTATAATACTCAATATGTTTGGATTGCCGGTATTATACTTATTCTGTTTTTAGAATATCCGCAATTAACAAATTATAATGAGGAGAAACGCAACACTATACTTGCCATTCTTTTAACGCTGGTAACTGTCTATTATTTATCCGTAAGATATCTTAAAAAATCGAAAAAACTTTCTGAGTAGCAAATAGTTTACCGGGTTAAGACCACCTCTTCTATCCGAAAACTTACTCCAGTGCCTTAAACATAATAGGGATAGTATATTTTACTCTAACTCTATTTCCGTTATGTTCTCCCGGAATCTATAACGGTGTTTTCTTTAAAACTCGTATCGCTTCTTCATCATCCACAACCTAGTCGTCGTAAAATCTCAAATCCTGTTAGGCTTCCGTCTTTCTCGATTATGTGTTATAACCTCCCGGGGTTACTTTTGCAAAGGGCATATGGTGCTTAAATGATTGGTTCGATTCAAAATTTAAAAACTGAACAAAAGAATAAAGACAACGCGGGAAGCGATTTACAACGTTTTTGAAAGAGTTTGAATATAAGTTTGTTCTTAGCTCATAAGCGCCGTACGCTTTGTTTCGGTTTGCAAATATAAGTCGAGCCAATCGCCGCGATAATATCAAATTTAGCACTAAACATAATAATGGTTTTCTACTAAGACGTTTCTATATCACAATTCCATAATCAGCATATCCATCGTCTAAAGCAAAAAAGGAAAACAATTCTCAATTTTCATTTTTTTACGCATTTTTTCGTTTTTCTAATAAATTTTGCAAATATTTGAAGGATAAAAGTTTATTTTTGCACAAAAAACAATAGAAATTAACAAAAAATATGTCAAATCTGCGATTTCAAGCACTAAACTCAGTTCTTACCAGAACAATCCCTGAAGTAAAATTTCCTTCACCAAAAATGTCTGAATTTTTTGGATCGAACGTTTTCGATAAGAAGAAAATGAGAGAGTATCTTTCTAAAGAAGCGTACGAAAGCATTAACAATTCTATCAATAACGGAGTTCCGTTTGATCGCGAAATTGCAGAACAGGTTGCTTCGGCAATGAAATCGTGGGCAATTAGTAAGGGAGCTACTCATTATACACACTGGTTCCAACCTTTAACAGGCTCTACTGCAGAAAAACACGACGCATTTTTTGAGCCTACAGGCGACGGTTCCGGCATGGAAAAATTTAGCGGAGAGGCATTAGCTCAACAAGAACCCGACGCTTCAAGCTTCCCTAACGGCGGTATTCGCAGCACTTTCGAGGCTCGCGGTTATACAGCTTGGGATCCTTCTTCGCCGGCTTTCGTTATGGGTTCTACTTTGTGTCTTCCAACGGTGTTTATTTCTTATACCGGCGAAGCTCTTGATTATAAGGCTCCTTTATTAAAAGCATTAAGCGCTCTTGATAAAGCTGCAGTTGGTGTAGCACAATATTTTGATAAAGGCATTGAGAAAGTAAACGCATCTTTAGGTATAGAGCAAGAGTACTTTTTGATTGATGCTGCTTTATATAATGCCCGTCCCGACTTAGTTTTAACAGGAAGAGCCTTATTTGGACATCTCTCCGCTAAAAATCAGCAACTAGAAGACCACTACTTCGGTTCAATCCCCGATAGAGTTTTAGCTTTTATGCAAGAGTTGGAAATTGAAGCGCTTAAATACGGTATTCCTTTAAAAACTCGTCATAATGAGGTTGCACCTTCTCAATTTGAGTGTGCCCCTATCTACGAAGAGATCAACCTAGCTATCGATCACAACCAATTGTTGATGGATTTAATGGAAAAAATTGCTCGTCGTCATAACTTCAAAGTACTTCTTCATGAGAAGCCGTTTGCCGGAATTAATGGTTCAGGTAAACACAACAACTGGTCGTTGATTACAAACACAGGTAAAAACCTGCTTTCTCCGGGTAAAACTCCCAAGAACAACTTAATGTTCTTAACGTTCTTTGTTAACACAATAAGAGCTGTTTACGAGCATGCCGACTTACTGCGTGCTTCTATTGCTTCTGTTAGCAACGATCATCGCTTGGGCGCCAACGAGGCACCTCCTGCTATCATTTCTATCTTCTTAGGAAGTCAATTAAACGATGTATTGGATGAAATTGAAACCTCTCGGGTTACTTCTAAAATGAAGCAAGAGGCTGCATTATGGACCAACATTCCAAAAATCCCTCAAATTCTTTTAGACAATACAGATCGTAACCGTACTTCTCCGTTCGCTTTCACCGGCAACAAATTCGAATTACGTGCTGTTGGTTCTTCCGCAAATTCTGCAAACCCGATGACTATTTTGAACTTAATTGTTGCCGAGCAATTAACTAAGTTTAAAACCGAAGTTGACAAACTCCTTAAAAAAGGCGAAAAGAAAGATGTTGCGTTGATGACTGTTATCAAACGTTATATTAAAGAATCTAAGAACATTCGCTTTGAAGGGAACGGTTATAGTGATGAGTGGGCAAAAGAGGCAGAAGCAAGAGGTTTATCAAATATTAAGACTACTCCCAAAGCTTTGAACGTATTACTTACCGAGAAAACCGAAAAATTATTCGAAGAAACCGGAGTATACAGCAAACGTGAATCGCATGCCCGTCATGAGATATTGCTGGAGAATTACTACAAAAAACTTCAAATTGAAGCTCGCGTTATCGGGGATCTAGTTTCGAACATTGTTGTTCCTGCTGCCATAAACTATCAGTCTGAGTTAATTAACAACGTTAAAGGCTTAAAAGAAATTGGCCTTGGCGCAGAAACTTACAATGCGCAACTTGAAATTATCAAGAAGATTTCTACTCACGTTAACTTTATCAGCGAAAATGTTTTAGCGATGGTTGAAGCACGTAAAATAGCTAACGCGATCGAGGACCTTACTGAAAAAGCAATTGCTTATGACGAAACCGTTAAATCATTCTTTGAACCTATTCGCTATCATGTAGATAAACTTGAAGTTTTGGTTGACGACAGCAAGTGGCCTCTTCCTAAATTTAGAGAGTTACTATTTGTAAAATAAGATAACGATAGTTCTTAACCTTCGGTTAGGAACTTCAGGACTTTATAAAAAAGAAGAACCCCGGTAACGGGGTTTTTTGTTTTATCCGTTGAGCGATCGACGACGCTAACAGAAGGTATTTTATATCTTTGCGCCGATGTTAATTAAATCTGCCGAGTTTAAGGTCAGCAATACACGCACAGACAAGTTGCCGCCGCCGGTATTGCCGGAATATGCTTTTATCGGGCGTTCTAACGTAGGTAAGTCTTCACTTATAAATATGCTCACCCAGCGTAAAGGCCTTGCTAAAACTTCTCAAACTCCGGGTAAAACTCAACTCATCAATCACTTTATTATTAATGATGAATGGTATTTGGTTGACTTGCCGGGTTATGGTTTTGCAAAAACATCTAAGGACAACAGAAGCGAATGGGAAAGATTTATTCGTTACTATCTAAAAAACCGCGAAAGTTTACAATGCGTATTTGTTTTAATTGACAGCCGCGTTCCTCCTCAAAAACTTGATTTGGACTTTTGTTCCTGGTTGGGCGAAAACGGAATACCCTTCGTTCTCGTGTTTACCAAAGCTGATAAGCAGTCTAAAGTAAAAACAGATAAAAGCGTAAGTGAATTTAAGAAAGCGTTGCTTGGCTATTTTGAAGAAATTCCTCCCCTTTTTATCACTTCTGCGGTAGAGCAACAAGGAAGAGAAGAAATTTTAGGTTTTATTGAGGATGTTAACAGCAGGTTTGAAATAAGCTAATGAAGAAATACTTATCGCTTGTTCTTTTTGCTCATACTATTTTTGCTATGCCATTCGCATTTATCGGTTTTTTCTTGGCGATAAACACTACAAATCATTCTTTTAGTTTTAAGAAGCTTGTTTTCGTGATTATGTGTATGGTTTTCGCTCGAAACGCGGCCATGGCTTTTAATCGCTACTTGGACCGTAATTTTGATGCGATTAACCCGCGAACCGCTCAACGAGATTTGCCTGCCGGAAGAATCCCTGCCAAAAATGCTCTTCTTTTTACGTTAGTAAACTGTTTGCTGTTTGTTCTGACAGCTTTTTTTATTAACAAACTTTGTTTTTATTTGTCGCCCGCAGCCCTGGCGGTAATTTTAGGCTATAGCTATACAAAACGTTTTACTCCGCTTTGCCATTTAGTTTTAGGAGCAGGATTAGGTTTAGCACCACTAGGAGCCTATTTGGCGGTAACAGGAGAATTTGCGATACTTCCCGTTTGCTTTGCACTTGCTGTTTTATGTTGGGTAGCCGGGTTTGATATTATTTATGCTTTACTGGATGATGAATTCGACAAACAGCACAATTTGTTTTCAATCCCGGCAGTATTCGGAAGAAAAAAAGCGCTACTTGTTTCAACGCTTCTGCATTGTGCTTGCGTGATCTTCATAATATATCCCGCCATATACGCCCACTTGGGTTACTTTTATTTTGCAGGAATAGTATTTTTTATCGGTTTACTAATTTATCAGCATAGGTTGGTTAGCCCGCATGATTTGAGCAAAGTAAACTTAGCTTTTGGCACTACAAATGGAATTGCTTCTGTTATTTTCGCCGTCTTTTTTTTGCTGGATGTTTATTTTAAAAGCAAACTTTAGCAACTATTTCCTAATTCTAACAAGTCGTCCCTTTATCATCCATACTTCTGTTTTATTAGGGGAATAGGCATTTGTACTTGTTAAGGCAATAATAGTGCTGTCGGTTAAAACTGCCAGGCTGTTCCACAAACCGGACTTACCCGAAGGGATTTTAAACGGAGAGGATTTAGATGCAAAGTTTTCGGCAGCATCATCGCCTATTACCACTTTCATTTCGGCATCGTTCATTTTATTGCTTTTTCTTCCTTCGGTTCCTTGATAAGATAGGATTGTTTCTCCTGATTTTAACTGACATAAATAAGGAGCTCCTGCATAAACAGCGGTATCTAACTTCCTTTGAAGAGCATACGTCCGTAAAGGGCTTTCTGCAGTTACCGGTACTGCCCAATTCTGCTTTAAGGTATTTCTTACTACGTATGGTTTAAACTCTCCAATTCCGTTATCTTCTATAGCAAGAACTATTTCCTTACCGCCTTTTAAAATTACCGGCACCGGCATACCGTCGCGTTTTCCCTTTCTAAAACTTACAATAACAGGCTTTCTATCCCAATTTAAACCGCCGTTGAAAGAGCGAAGCATAGAAATGTTTTGCTCGTTTGAGTTCAGGTATATGCCTTCATTTGCGAAGAATAATTGAATTTCGCCTGAAGGAAGTTGTATAGCAGAAGGCTCCCAGCAACCGTCTTCAAACTTGGTTCCGGCTTCGTAAAGCAAGCGATCATCCTTCCAAGTATTTCCGCCGTCGTAACTTTTAATAGTTTTAACAGCAAATCTTCGATTTGAATCCTTTTTATAAGGACGCAGATTATAGCAAACCAAAATAGATTTGTCTCTCAATAATAAAATGTCGGGAACACACATATTTACTCCTTCCTCCTGTGGAACAATAATTTTGTGCTTCTCCCAGCTATTTCCCGAATCATTACTTCCGGCGCAAACAATATTACCATCGGCTTCATAAACCGAAAGTAAGGTATCGCCATGATACTGTATTAAACGGGAGTATCCGTTGTAATTCGATTGAATACTTGCCGAAGATATTTTACGCAGTGTGGTAGTATCCCATCGTATATATATTGAATCTTTCTCTACGGCAATAGCGCTAATACATTGAAAAGTAACTAATAAAAATCCGACAATAAAAAACAAATGCCGGCAGATTCTCACCTCCGGCATTGTTGATGAAAAACGATTGCTCATCATACTCTCCAATTATTTGGAAGATGTAATATCTTTTATAAAATCCGTTTCCTCCGAGATATAGGCAGTTCCGTCAGTTTTAAAAATATCATGAAACCAAATTGCAGGCTCCGCTGTGTAGGTCTTTGTCCAACTGTCCCAAGGGTAAATGGTTTGGCTTTTGCCGGATACAAAGCCCCAATTCATCATAGCCACATTATACTTTTTTGCAATTGGCAAAAATCCTTGAAAAGTGCTTCCCTGCGGACGAGCCATATACTCAGTACATAATATCGGACGCCCATAACGTTGCAGCAACTTAATCCGCTTCTCAAACTCGTCGGGCTTATCATAGCTGTGGAACGAAATAACGTCCGACTCTTCAATCTGAACTTTTTCAATCGGCTTTAAACCTTCGTGAGTTGTCCAATCGCCCACCCAAATTCCGGAAGTTAAAGGCTGTTTAGGATTTGAGGATCTTGCTGCTGCAAAAGATCGTTTCAGTAATGGTATTACATAATTTACTTTATCCGGCAAATCAACCTTTCTGTAGGCCGGGCCGGTGTCGTTATCCGGTTCGTTCCAAATATCCCACCCTAAAATTCGCCGGTCTCCGGCAAATTTTGCTACAACACTTTTAACGTATTTTTCTAACCGAGGATATTGAGTCGAATCTTGAAGGGAGTGATATCCGGGGCTTTGCACCCAGCCTGAATTATGCACATGCGGCTTCGGACTGCGTTGTTTTCCTGCTTTAGGGAAAGGATCCCAGCAGGAATCAAAGAATACAAGTAAGGGTTTAATATTATGTTTCCGGCAAAGGTTAAGAACCGTATCTATACGACGGTAGAAACCGGTAGAATCTTGATCAAATACAATATCATGAAGAAATATCCGCATCGTATTCATCCCGAGAGACTGCGCCAAACCTAATTCTTTATCAATAGTAGCGGCATCGAATGTTTCGGCTTGGAACATTTCTAATTGATTTATCGCATTACTCGGCATAAAGTTCGATCCTACCAACCATCCTTGCTTTTTATACCAATCGGCTGCCTGTTGTTTTGTCCAAATTTTCCTTTCGGAATTAGACTGTACCTGCCTACTCGCACAGCTTCCTAAAAGGAGCGCCACCGACAGCAGCAGAATATTAAATTTAAATTCACGCATATCTATTTATGTTAGTTGATAAAAGTAAGAGTTCTTGGGAAGTTGACAAATAAAGGAATTTAATTATGGCAGAGATACCCCCTTTGATTATCCATATTTAAATGAACAATTTTACCGGGTTAATTCATTCCGTGAACACTAATCAATGCAGCAAAATGCCGCTTTACTTTATAACTATTTTTTTGGCGTCAGTAACTTTCAATTCTTTCCATGGCATTATCGAGCTTTATAAGCGGCCGGATTGCGCCATATAGGAAGTGCTATTATATAACTCCCCTCGACGACTTTTGCCGTATTTTATAATAATTTACAACTCTATCGTTTACGTTTAATCTGCCTGTTTTAGATATTCCGGTAAATTAAAACAACTTTAACGGGCCTTTATTTAGAGCTCCGGCAATGAGGCATTTCTACATTTAAAGCAGTTTTCCTTCAATCCGCACTTCCTTTCTTGCGTATCCTATTAAAAGAAAAACTAAAGTTCCGGTAGCGTCGCGAACTTGAATACAAAGTCCCCCGTTTGCGTTAGTAGTTGTAGCACTAGTAGTACCCTTCACGGTTACTAATACACCGGCATTGTTTCCCCCTGCCGTTACTTACTGTCCGTGTAAGTTCGATTGGAATAGAACCTGGCGGAACTCTTTATCGCAATGCTTTTTCAATTAGAGGGATGTAGGATGTAAATTCGTCGGCAGGAGAAAATTCTCCGAGAAAATACATTCCTATCGCATTTATGGTAGGGCTGAAATAATATCGTCCGCTGCCGTTTATGTTAAGGTTGTAAACTTCAAGATTATCTTTAATTGAGGTAAATGATTTAACGAAAGTTTCTAAAAAGCGTTGCGGAAGATTGTTGTTCTTTGCTTCGGCTTTAGTTGCCACTATCTTTAGAGGTCCTGCTGTAAAATCCATGTCCCCTCAAACGCATTCACTTATTACTTGATACAAATAGTTATTAACTTATTAACATTTGAGGAGTGAAATCTTATATAACTTCTTGAAAAATATGTAAAAGACAAACGTATCATTTTTTAAAAAAAGCCGTTAACTCAACGTCTTATACATCCGAGAAAAAGTTAATGATTCTTCAAAATAATTTGCACGCTATTGTATTTGTAACGTCAGACACCGCATGTTTTACTCATGCGCAATTTCAAACTTTACTCAATGATATTATTACTTACAACAAGGCCAATAATATTGGCGAGCTGCCGGTTTGGGCAAATGGAAATATGCTCCATTTTCTCGAAGGTTCTAAAGAGGCAGTAACCGCAAAGGATCAAATTCTAAAAACCAACCCTTGTTTACAAGGAAATATCAAACTCTACGACAACCCTATTAAACAACGCTATTTTGAAGATTATCACTTTGCATTTAAACCAATAAATACCGAATGGTTTAGGCCTTATGATGATTTCGCAGAACCGGCAAAAAAAGAGTTCTTCAACGAATGTCTTGAATTGGATGATACGATCATGAAAATTGTTAAGGACTTTATTAAAAATAACTCCTAAATAGGGATAAACAAACCTCTCTCTGAACAGTTGTATCGATAAGGCGAGTAATACTTTTTAAGAAGTATTGTAAATCTTTGTTTACTGTTTAATTGAAGCTGATGAGAGAGAATTTAGTAAATATCCATGAATCAAATTTCGGGGTTTTGTTTTACGAAAGTCCGCAACCCATGGTTATTTGTGATGTAGACAACTTTTCAATTTTGGAAGTTAACAGATCTGCGGTTAACTTTTATTTATATAGTAAACAGGAGTTTGAAACCCTTACTATCCGTTCTTTAAGAGCACCCGAAGATTTAAATCGATTCGATCAAATCATTCCCCGTATTAGAGGCGGCGATACACTGTTTATAGAAGCTCAGCACGTTATAAAAACCGGCGAAGTACGTTTTGTTGAAATAGTGTCGTACATAATAAATTATGCCGGCAAAATGTGTCGCTTGGCCCATATTCACGACATTACCGCTAAAGCGAAACAGGCCCAAAATCTCGAAATTTTACTTGATGTAGGGAAATCAATTTCGGAGAACTTGGAACTCCAAACTATTCTACAAAAAGTAACAGATGCTACCACTAAACTCAGCGGAGCTGAATTTGGCGCCTTTTTTTATAATACATTAGACGACGAGGGGGGCGAACTGTTGCTTTATACATTATCAGGCGCACCAAAAGAAGCTTTTGAAAAATTTGGAATGCCTCGGGCAACCGCTGTATTTTATTCTACGTTGGTGGCGCGTGAAACTGTAAGGGTTGATGATGTTACCCAAGATCCGCGATACGGAAAAAATATGCCTTACTACGGGATTCCTAAAGGTCATCTACCTGTGGTAAGCTTTTTAGCTGTACCTGTTATTTCCAAATCGGGAGAAGTTATAGGAGCGCTTTTTTTCGGACATTCGGGAAAGGGAGTATTTACCGAAGAGACCGAAAAGTTAGTTACCGGGGTAGCTTTGCAAGCGGCAATAGCGCTTGATAATGCCAAGCTGTTTGAAGAGGTTAAAAAAGCGAATCTCGAGAATGAAAGACTGTTGCTGCAATCGCAAAATCAGAATTTTAAAAAAGATGAGTTTTTGAGTATTGCCAGTCATGAACTTAAAACACCTGTTACAAGCATGAAGGGCTATATTCAAATCCTTGAAAAACAGTCTAAGAAAGATCATAATCGGTTTTATATTAATTTTATTTCTAAAGCAGATCGGCAACTCGATAAAATAACGGCCTTGGTGAATGATTTGCTTGATACTTCCAAAATCGAGGCGGGTAAAATACACTACAATTTTTCGGCTTTTAAAGTGGCAGATATTCTTGAAGATTGTATATCAACTATTGCTAATGTTAATAAAGTTCACACCATTCGTGTTTTTGGCGACGTAGATTTACAAATTTATGCAGATAGAGAACGTATTGAACAAGTTATCGCAAATCTGCTTTCTAATGCTATTAAATATTCTCCTCAAGCTTCAGAAGTATTAATTGGAGTGTCAAGCACCGACAAATTTTTTAAGCTCGAGGTTAGAGATTTCGGGCCCGGGATAGCAGAAGATAAGCTTACTTCTGTGTTCGACAGATTTTATCGCGGCGAAGAAAATTCGTACACCACTTCAGGTTTGGGTTTGGGTTTATACATTTCGGCAGAGATAATAAAACGCCATGAAGGGAAAATAGGCGTTGAAAGCGAAGTAGGTAAAGGCTCCAATTTTTGGTTTTCGTTACCAGAGATTTAAGAATGGCAATTTGAAGTATTTGATGATTTTGTGGAAGTTAAACCGGCAAGTCTTACTCTCCCTGTTCCAGTTCTAACGCACTTTGTTCAATTTTCGCTTTAAGATCTTCCTTGTATCGGATAAGTTTTTGGGCTAAACTTTCGTTAGATGTTGCAAGAATCTGAGCAGCCAGTAATCCTGCATTTTTACCTGCGTTTAAGGCCACTGTTGCCACAGGAATACCGTTAGGCATTTGCAGAATAGACAGAATAGAATCCCAACCGTCAAGGGAATTTGATGATTTCACGGGAACCCCGATTACCGGTAAATGAGTAATAGAAGCAACCATTCCCGGGAGGTGGGCTGCTCCCCCGGCTCCGGCAATAATTACTTTAAGACCTCTTTGGGCTGCGGTTTTGGCATATTCAAACATACGTTCGGGAGTGCGATGTGCAGAAACAACGGTAAGGTGAAAATCCACACCCAGTTCTTTTAACACATCTGCTGCATCCTGCATAACAGGCAAGTCCGACTTACTTCCCATTATTATTCCAACCTTTGCACCTGACTGATTCATTATGCTTCTACCTTTAATGTTTTTTGTACGATTCTCGCTTTCTCGATTGCACTCTCCCGATTTTTGTCTAATACGGTAACGTGTCCCATTTTGCGAAACGGCTTTGTAAACTTCTTCCCGTAAAGGTGAACATAAACTCCGTCTAACTTTAAAGTATCTTCTAACCCTTTATATACTGCAGGTCCCTCAAAACCTTTTTCACCGAGAAGGTTAACCATAACCGCATGCCCTACTGCGTCGGTGTTGCCTAAGGGGAGATTGAAAATAGCACGCAAATGCTGCTCGAATTGCGAAGTATAATTTCCCTCAATACTTTGATGCCCGCTGTTATGCGGACGAGGAGCCAATTCATTAACTAAAATTTTCCCGTCTTTCGTTAAAAACATCTCGACAGCCAAAAGCCCCACAATTCGTAAGTCTTCTGCTATTTTAACTGCCAATTGCTCCGCTCGATGCTGAATATCAAAAGAAAAAGAAGAAGGCGAAATTAAAAATTCAACCAAATTAGCATGCGGATTAAATTCCATTTCCACGCAGGGAAAAGTTTTCACGATTCCGTCTTCATTGCGAGCAACTATTACAGAAAGTTCTTTTTCAAAGTCAATCCACTCTTCTATCAAACTAGGCGCTCCAAATGCGTTTGTAAAATCTTTTTCCGATGTTACCTTATATACACCTTTGCCGTCATATCCGTCTTTGCGCAATTTTTGTATGAAAGGCAGCCGGATTGCAGCATCTTTTAACTGCTCTTTTTTTGCAATTAATTGAAAAGGGGCCGTGGGGATATTATTCTGCTTAAAGAACTCTTTCTGCAACCCTTTATCCTGAATTATTCGGATAATCCTCGGCTGCGGGTAAACTAAAACTCCTTCATCTTCAAGCTTTTGCAAGGCTTCTACGTTTACCTTTTCTATCTCTATCGTTATTAAATCAAGATCTTTTCCGAAATTATAAACGGTTTCGAAATCGGTAATCGAACCGGCAACAAAGTTCTCGCACAAATTTTTACAAGGAGCGTTTGGATCAGGATCTAAAACTCGAACGGTAATATTATAGTTTATAGCTTCTTGTATGAGCATACGCCCGAGCTGCCCCCCGCCGAGAATCCCTAATCTTAAATCCCCGTAGAATGATTTCATCGTTGCAAGTTTAAAGCAAAACTTTTATAAATGCTAAATAAGGATTTTAGGAATTCAACAAACTCTCACTTTGAATCTTTTTCTGAAGCTCTAGAATACCTCCGATTAAAGCTTCAGGCCGAGGCGGGCACCCTTGAACGTAAACATCAACCGGAATAATTCGATCTACCCCTTTTACTACATGGTAACCGTGTTCCCAATAAGGGCCTCCGCAGTTTGAGCAGGAGCCCATAGAAATTACATATTTAGGTTCCGGCATTTGTTCGTATAAACGTTTAATGCGTTCCGCCATTTTAAAGGTAACTGTTCCGGCAATAATTATAACATCCGATTGGCGAGGCGAAGGTCTCGGGAAAACTCCTAACCGGTCCAAATCGTAATTAGAAGCATAAGAGCCCATCATTTCGATTGCACAGCACGCAATACCGAAACTCATCGGCCATAATGACGAAAGACGAGCCCAATTAAGCAAGTCGTCTAATTTTGTTATCATTATATTGCCTTCCGGCGATTTATTACTTAACGTCATTCTAAGTAGTTTTTCTAAAAGAAGATTTAAACAAAGGTTTCGTTACCACAGCCGGATTCGGCGAAACCAATGCCTCCTTAGCAGCTTCTTTCTCAATCGAAAACGGCCTTGTGGTGTATTGCTCGGTATTTATTTGATCGTAAGCCGAAAGCGGAATTGCGGTATCAACGTTTGGCAATTGTTGTTCCGGGCGAATCCAATCTAAATCACCTTTTCGCCAAACATAAACTAAGCCTAAAATTAGAATCCCCACAAAAACAAACATTTCAGTGAGTGCGAACCAACCCCAGCGGCTGTCGGCCTGTATTAATTCATGCTGCCCAAACACTGTTGCCCAAGGAAAAATAAAAACCATCTCCACATCGAATAACAAGAAAACAAGGGCAATCACGTAAAAACGTGAGTTAAACTGAAGCCAAGAGTTTCCATGAGGTTCTTCACCGCATTCGTAACTCATTAATTTTTCGGGATTAGGTTTATTAGGAGCAACCAACTTTGCAATAAAAAAGGTCACCGAAACAAGTACGATTCCGATAATTAAAAAAATAAAAATCTTGCCGAACTCGGTCAGCTGCGATATTTCTTGCATCGGCACAAAATTACTATTTTTTGTAAGCCCGTCCAGAGGTTATTTACCTCCGAAAATATATTACCTTCTTATGTTTAATTTGCCGAACTTGAGTTGAACTTCCTCGTCCAAGAGAAAAAATTATGATAAAACGTTTGAGATTTTGCTTGTTAGCTTTCGCGATTTTAACTTTTATTTCGGCTTGCAAATCAAAAAAAATACTTACCGATTCATCAGAATTGCGACACAAAGAATTTAAAGGAAATTACAAAGAGCGATATGCGGAACTGTTGGGAATTTCAAAAAAAGATATCGACAACGAAAAACTTTATAAGTTTATAGACGAGTGGCTTGGAGTGCCTTACAGAAACGGGGGTATAAGTAAAGCCGGTGTTGATTGTTCGGGATTTACAGGTTTGTTAGAGAAAGAAGTTTACAACAACACCTTGCCCCGTGCCTGCAAGCAAATGGCAGAGCATGTAAAACGTAAGTACGAAGAAGAATTGCAGGAAGGCGATTTGGTTTTTTTTGATTTTAACGGGCAAAAGTTCAGCCACGTAGGCGTTTACCTTCGCAATAGTAAATTCGTTCATGCTTCTACCGGCAGGGGCATAATTATAAGTGACTTGAAAGATTCGTGGTATTATAAATACTTTTCGCGTTGCGGAAGCGCAAGATAAACTCAGGACTAATACTTAAATAATGGCCGGCTAAAGCAGGAACCTCATCGGAAATCGGTTTTGGATAAAAGAAGTAATAACGCATCACCACCATGCTATTGATATTGAACAGGTTTCTAAAAATCTTATTATCGGCATTTGCCTAAACCTTATTTACGTTATTGCTGAAGCCTGCGTAGGCTTTAGTTACGGATGGCGTCCCGAAAGGGATAATTTTAAAAGATGTAACAACCTGAGTAGAAAAAATAGAAAATGTATTACGTTTTCATCATGTACATGTTTGGGCTTTAAGCACCAACGAAAATGCCTTAACGGCTCATGTTGTGGTACCTGCCCATTTGAGTACCAAGCAAATCGAACATCTTAAACAACCGGTAAAACATGAGCTTGAACATCACCGGATTCAGCATGCTACCCTTGAAATTGAATACAGATCTACAAGCAAAACTTAATCGTTAAAACTACTTACTTTTGACCAAAGAAACTTAAGTGGCAAAGCTTAGAAAAAACTTCCTCAAAATTTTAGTTCGCAAATACGGCACAAAGATTATTTATGTAATGATGATATTCTGCGGAATCGTTGTCACGCTGTTTTTGCCCCGTCAGGCCCGTTTTCGATACGAATACGAAAAGGGCCGGATTTGGATGAACAAAGATTTGATATCTCCTTACAGCTTCGGCATTCAAAAAACCCGAGAAGAAATCGAGAAGGATAGAAACGAAATTTCCAAATCAATTCTCCCAATTTACCAAAACGACACGACCATTTCTGCTAACGAGCTTGAATCTTTTACTTCGGAATTTGAAGTTAAGTGGAAAAATGCGAAGCAACCTGAAAAACTGAAGCAGAAATACTTGCAAACCGGACAAATTATTTTGAAGGAAGTTTATAGTGGGGGCGTTATCGGCATCAGTAAAAAGTTCAGTCGCACAGGCAAGCATTACAATTTTACTTTATTAACCAATAATATTGCAAATCAACTCAACACACTTGATGTTTTAACCTCTGAGGATGCTGTTTTATACATTAATAAAAAACTCGAAGGTTATCCGATTATCGTGAACCGAATATGGCTTAAAAATTTAATAAAGGACCACATACAACAGAACCTGATTTTCGACGAGGACCTAACCGATAAGCTCGAAGAAGAAACGCTTAATAGTATTTCAACTACCAGAGGAATGGTTCAAAAAGGGGAACTGATTGTTGCGGCAGGCTCAACTATTACTCCGGAAGTTTATCAAAAACTGGAGTCACTGCGCAAAGCTTACGAAAAAGACGCCGGGCTGGTTAGCGAGCGTAAACAAGTATTTATCGGGCAACTATTACTGGTGGGTTTAGCCCTAACACTGTTAATGATTTTTCTTTACCTTTTTAGGAAAGACATTTTTATTGACAACCGGAAAATGGCTCTTATTCTCGTCATTATTACAGGTATGTTGATAGTACTTTCCCTTTGCATTAAGCTTAAAATTCCGAGTGTTTATTACATACCTTATTGTATAGTGCCTCTTATCATTCGCATTTTGTTCGATACTCGTTTAGCATTAAACATTCACTTGCTGGTGGTATTAATAGCGGGATTCTTTGTCCCTAACAGTTTTGAGTTTGCCTTTTTGCAGATAACAGCCGGAATGGTAGCTATTTACAGCATAAAAACCCTGATTAGAAGAGAACAATTTCTTAGCTCGGCATGTCTTATTTTAGCAACCTATTTTATTTCCTATTTAGGGATTTCACTAATACGGAGTGGGGCCATTGACAGAATTGAATGGGAAAACTTTCTTCCATTCATTTTCAGCGTACTGCTTTCACTCTTGGCCTATCCGCTTATTTACTCTTTCGAGAAGCTGTTTCGAATAACTTCTGAGGTTACTTTAATGGAGATAACCAATACCAATTCCAAACTCCTTCGCGACCTCTCGTTTGTAGCCCCGGGAACATTTCAACATTCTTTGCAAGTTGCAAACCTTGCCGAAGCTGCTATTTTTAAAATAGGCGGAAATTCACTTTTAGTTCGTGCAGGAGCCTTGTATCATGATATCGGCAAGATGACCCGGCCTCAATATTTTATCGAAAACCAAAATACCGGCATTAATCCCCACGATGAGATCTCGTATGAAGAAAGCGCCAAAATTATAATAGGGCATGTAATTAAAGGATTAGAAACTGCCAAACGAGCAAATTTGCCGGAAATCGTTATCGATTTTATTCACACACACCATGGTACTACTCGTCTCGATTATTTTTACCAGTCGTTTTTAAAGAACTTTCCGGAGAAGATAGTTGACGAAAATATCTTCCGATATCCGGGACCAATTCCGTTTTCAAAAGAAACAGGAGTTTTAATGTTGGCTGATTCTGTCGAAGCCGCTTCAAGAAGTCTTAAAGAACCTACTGCACAAAACATCAACGACTTAGTAGAACGCATTATAACTTATAAGCTTGAACAAGGGCAGCTGAAAAATAGTAATATTACGCTTAAAGACTTGGAAATAGTGAAAGAAATGTTCAAAAGTATGTTGATGAGCATTTATCATGTACGCATTGACTACCACGTTTAAATAGAAATTATTTTTTGAGGGCATTGCTGAATTACTATATTTGCAGTCCTTCAAAAAAAGCATGGTGAGGTGCCTGAGAGGCCGAAAGGATCAGTTTGCTAAACTGACGTACGGGAAACTGTACCGAGGGTTCGAATCCCTCCCTCACCGCCCGAAAGTTCTTCAAATTTTAATTTGGAGTTATAGTAAAAGATTGTACTTTTGCAGTCCCTTGAGCAAACGGTTTAAATACCTCGGCTTAAAAGTTCGGGATGTAGCGTAGCCCGGTATCGCGCCACATTTGGGATGTGGAGGCCGCAGGTTCGAATCCTGCCATCCCGACTAATTACTAGTCAAACTGGTATAAAAACCCGCAAATTACAAGAATTTGCGGGTTTTTTCATTTATTCCAACCCAAAGTAATTCAAAGAATATCAATGTTATTGCGAGCTATTCGGTGAGTAAATCCGATAGCTTATTTTTACTCACCTATTATACTCTAACTATTTGTGTAAGAATATATTACATGAAATAACTTGATGTGTTTTGCATCATTTTATTTCAGATTTATCATATGAAAAATTGAGTAGTTAGTTAAAGAATAATAAGTAATTGTAAAATGTATTGATATGAGAAGCAACAACTCATTTGGCATTCACTTTATAATAAGGTCTGCTAAAAATCCAGATGACGAATTAGCAACAGTTTTCGCCCGGGTTACGGTGAACGGGCGGAGAACAGAAATTTCGCTCAAAAAGAAGGTGAGGGTTCAAAACTGGGATGAAGCAAAAGGTAAGGCAAGAGGTTCGAAAGAAGAAACCCGAAGATTAAATGAGCATATAGAAAGAATTAGAAGTCTTGTAGCTGACTGCTATCACCAATTAATAGAACAACGAAAGGTCGTAACCACCGATTCGGTTAAAGCACTGTTTTTGGGTATAGAAGTCGAGGATTTCACTCTTTGCAAATTAGCCGAATACCATAATCGAGAGATGGTTCACAAGCTCGCACCCGGAACCATGAAAAACTATTTTACAACTCAGAAGTATATTGAGAAGTTTTTGAAGGAAAGGTATAAGCGAAAAGATATTTGCTTATCGGAACTCAACTATAAGTTTATACTTGATTTCGAGGTCTACCTTAAGAATCATAAGCCGAAAGACCACCAAAAGCAATTAAACAATAATGGTATAATGAAACATATCGAGCGGCTGTGCAAAATGATTAATCTGGCAATTTCACTCGACTGGTTGGCTAAAAACCCTTTCGCTAACTTTAAATTACATTTTGACAAGGTGGATAAGGATTTCTTAACGTCAGCTGAACTGTCTGCTGTTTTTAAAAAATCTTTCCCCATAGAGCGATTGCAAATAGTTAGAGATATCTTCCTTTTTTGTTGCTTTACAGGCTTGGCTTATGTTGACGTTATGAGCCTAACGCGACAAAATATCATCAAAGGCATTGATGGTAATGATTGGCTAATAACACGAAGGCAAAAAACAGATACTACTGTAAAGGTTCCGCTTCTTCCACAGGCACTAGAACTTATTAAAACGTACAAAGAAAACCCTAAAGCTTTAAATTATGGGACATTGTTTCCTGTTATATCGAACCAAAAAATGAATGCCTATCTAAAAGAAATTGCAGATGTCTGCGGTATCAATAAATCAATTACTTTCCATGTTGCAAGACATACATTTGCCACGACAGTGACTCTTAGTAACGGGATACCGATAGAATCTGTAAGTAAAATGCTCGGTCACACTACAATTCGAACTACCCAGGTATATGCACGAGTGGTTGAACAAAAGCTTAGTGATGACATGTCGTTATTGAAAAAAAAGCTGACTTTATAGCTATTGCAACTATAAACTTTTGCATTGCAATTCTTTAATGGTAATGTTACAAAGAGTTCCACCATACAGTATTCTTGTTAAGTATTCAAATTTCGATTTCTCAATGGCCAATTAGAGGCTAAAAAGAACTTGAGTCTAAATTTGTCAACTGTTTATTCCAATTGCTTATCGGCCCGTTTGGAAGAAAACTTAGAAGTGGCTATTGATAAGTAAAGTACGAACCCCATTTCAATGCCATGGTGCAATGGGAAGTTCAGTTACGATTAATAAACTATCAATTATAACCCGCCTTTGTTATTCCCTATGTCGTTGTTATTAATTCCTCTTCTGTTCTTTTTAATGCCTTCTTTTAAATTTCCGAACCGCATGTTCATACTGAATCCAAAGTTTCGGAAGTATTCAGGTGTGACATTGGTTTCAAGAAAGTTTTTGCCCGTTGTGGTAATCCTGTTGTTACGATATTTGGTGAATGGATTATTTACGGTTGCTGAAAGCGAAAGCTTCCGATTCATCACCTCTTTGGTAAGTGTGAACCCGCTTGCCAGCATTGAATTTGCAGTTGTCTGCAAGGAGATTACATTAGGACCCACCATATTGAGGTTGGAAATAAAGAGCCAGTCCTTATTAAACCTGTAGTCACTGGAAATATTCACATTATATATTACATTATCAATTTTAATGAGCGTACCGTTATTTAAGCCATCGGCATTTATATACACAAAGCTGCTGTTGATAGTTGCATTCCATCGCTTGCCGAAAGGATAATTAAGGTTTACATCAAGATTATTTGCATAACCCCGCCCGATATTCTTGAAGGTAGTCCTTGTAATGTTTGTTGCAGGATTATATTCAGATACCGGGAAATCCAATTTTGAAAAAAATGAATATCCAATTCCGGTATTAAAACTCACTTTCTTGGAAATGCCATAGCCTACCATCAAATTGTTTATCAGGGATGGCATTAGTTCAGGGTTGCCTGTGAATTCAAAACTTGGATTTGAACGGTCAACAAAAGGATTCAATTTATAAATGCCGGGTCTTTTAATACGCCTTGAAACTCCAAGATTCATAGTGCTGTTTCCTTTAAGCTTATAGCTTACCTGAAGTAGCTTCCCGTCTTGATTTTGTGTCGTCATAACCTAGTGACATAGATATTTTATAAGGCATCACTTATAAGGCAAGACTTATTTTTTTATTTGTATAGCATGACAATCTCACATTCAATCTTGCCGAATTTAGTGAAGATTAATTCCATAACATATGCGGCCTATCAACAAAATAGATAGCTGGGTAAGACTATTAAAGTGGCACAAAATTTCTTTCATGGACGGGAGCCGCCTTCCGGTGCCACAAATAGAGATATTTTTCAAGTAGAAGTAAATACATTAATATCTCATTTGAATGGGGAAATAAGTATTGCTAGTGGTGAAAAAAGAAACGCGAGGAATATCTTTTGAACCCTGGAATAAATAAACAATTTCTATAACATGTTTTAAAAGAGGCTTGGAGGTAAAAGAACAGCTTTTGGAAGAAGCAGTAGTCAGAAAATTAGAAAAGAAATCTTTAGTTATGCGAATAAATTTTTCATTGATCTTTTTGAGGCAAAGAGGTTTAACCCAGATGTCTTAACAAAAAAAGGGCTATAACTGCCCTTCATCTGCAAAGGAGTAATATCCTTCGCTTGTTAAAATGATATGGTCGAATATTTCTATATCTAACAATTTACCTCCTTCTTTTATTTTTTGAGTTAATTGCAAATCAGCATTACTCGGTTTCAAATTGCCGGAAGGGTGGTTATGAGCCAGGATAATTGAGCTTGCGCAACCTTTTAAAACAGTTGCAAAAATCAGCTTAGGATCAGCAACAGTTCCTGACATTCCACCGGTTGATACTTCGTAAATTCCTAATACTTTGTTTGCTCGGTTTAACAGCAGTATTTTAAACTGTTCTTGCAATTCGATTTTATCTAAATCCCAATTATTAAACAATAGAGAATACACTTCTCGGGAGCTTCCTACTTTAAGTCTTTCAGAAGCCTTAAATTTTGGGCGGTAAGTCACATTGATCTCTGCAACTTGAAACAATGACATTTGAGATTGAAGCTTTTCCATAATGGTTTTATTTAAATTAATTATGGCGCTCCTACAGGCTAAGGGCAATCAAGGGCAAAAGGAAAAGGAATAAATGGACTTGTGAGCGTAGGGGACCCGGGTTTATGCCGGAAGCTTTTGTCCGCTCAGCAGACCTTAGCCTAAATTGGTGCTATTGATTAATGAATAAAAAATGACCTCAAATCTCTTTTAAACCACTTCTTCAATGCTGCCGGGGAAGTAAAAGAAGCTAAACGATGTTAAATCCCGTCGTCTAACAGGACTTTTCAGGCACTTAAAGCGCCGCAAAAAACGCCCGTCTGTTTTGAAAAAACAGCGGGCGAATTTTAAATTGACGTTAACGACCCAGATTGTAACAGTTTTTCAATAACATTATAAAACTGATCGTTCTGAATAATAACGCCAAAGGAGACACTGTTTACTACTTTATCCTTTTTGATTATCAACCATTCGTCGCCGGCTTCTTGTTGATTGATTAAGCATAAATCTTTAAAATAAAATCCTTGACCTAAGCACCACGAGCCGGTTTGATTCAAATAGAAATGTAGCTCGTCAATGTTTTCGCACTCCTTAAGCATACTTTTACTAAATGCCGGATCAAAACTGCTTCGTATCCAAAAATTTTTACTTCCTATTTCTTCCCAAATAGAAAGTAGTTGCTCTTTATCAAAATTCGTTTCCATAGATTTTAGTAAAAGGGGATTTCTCCCCTTAATTTGATACTTATTGCTGCGAGTCGTTTCGATACTTCTTAGGATTCGGAACTCTCGTTAACAAAATCTCCGTTTCTACTACATGTACTTTCGGTGTACTTTGTAAACTGAGAAGTGACTCCGATTCTAGTTCGCGGGTTGTTTCTGAAATATCTTTATGATCGGATAGAACTGCCACCCGTACCATTAAATACAATGTTTCTGCTCTCATATTTTTAGGAGTTAAAATCCCCTGGAGAAAGCCGGGGGCATTAGTGTTTATGCCGGAATTATAATTCCTGCTTCAATTTCTGCTAATCTGTTTACACAAAGTGAGTTTACATATTGCGCTACCGCTTGAATGATGACGGGATTTTTCGTGCTGAACTTCCTTCTTTCGTCATCCTCGATAGTGAGAGCGCAGCCTTGAAAATGATTACTATCTGCATCGTCCGAATCGTCCTGTTGCGCCACTTCGAAAGCTTCAAGGGTAGTAATGGTTTCTAAAAGTTTATCCCGTTGAATTTTTCTGCGGTGTAGTTCCTCTACTAATTTTAGTGTGCTTTCTAAATTAAGAGCAGGTTTTTCCGGTTTGATTTCCTGCCGTTCTTCTTTCTTCACCGGTATTGCCGCAGGTTCCGGAGTTTCGGCTTTGCCGGGTTCAACAACAGATTTTACTTCTTCGGAAAGTTTGATAACCGGTGCCGGTGCTTCTTTCTTTTCCGGAACGGCTTTCTCTTTTTCGAAATCTTTATTCGGTGTAAGCGGGTTTGCTTTTTCTTGAATTCCGTTAGCGCCTGCCTTTACTGTTTCGGAGGTGTTTACTTTATTATTTATTCCTTGACTTTTCACTTCTTTAGTTTCCATTTTCTTTGTTTTTAATAGATTTTTTGACTTCGTTAAATTGCTTCTGCGTTTTGTTGAATGCAGTGCTTGATTGCGTTCAGTTTTCCTTTGGTAAGTGGGCGGACTTCTTTCTTTGATATTTTTCATGGCTTAATTTTTTAAAGTCAGTCGGCAGGAGCCTACTTGGCTTTTTGTTAAGCCACCTCACCTGAATGCAATCCGACTACAAGGCAAGACTTTGTGGAAAAAAATACACTCTGAAGCGCAGCGAAAGAGGAAGATTTTTTTACGACAAACCCTTTAGGGCTTGGTCTTTCCTGTAAGTGGATTGTTCAGAAATTTGCTAACCAAAAAGTCGCGGCGAGAATTATATTGAAATATGATAAAAGGTGGAAGAATTGGTTGGCGTAACACTATGCTGGCGAAAGGATAGAATAGAGTTGCCTTTAAACCTCAAAGTTATTGATATTAAAAAACGAAGATCCCCTTAGTTCGCTTTGCAATTTATTTTTTGGGTCATCTCTTGAATTGAGCATGGGAGATGTACTCTTTCCACTAGATTTTCTCAATATTGAACTTTTAAGAAAACTTCGAACAGCAACTAGTATTGTAAATTTACAATAAACTTTTCCACATTTCTTGGATGATAAAAGTGTTTGAGTAATTTAGCATTGTAATTTTACAATGCATGTCTAGGGAAGATCGAAACGAGTTTAATGTTGATTCATTGTTAATGGGGTTGTTTAAAGATAAGTTAGTTAAACTGTTTGAAAAAAGAATTGATGAGTTGGGAATTTCGCCTACAAATGCCTTAGATGTTCTTGATATAGAATATCGTGCGCTGCAAGGTATTTTGTATGGAACTAGTAAGCGAGTTGATATGATGAATTTTATCAAGCTTGCCAGCTTTCTAAAAATAACTAAAGAAGCAGTAATTGAATTGTATTTTAATGAGCTCGAGGAAAATGGGGACGATATTGCATATCCAAAAGATAGGGTAGAATTTTTGAATGCTAACTTCGATTTAGCAGCATTATATAGGGCGGGGTTTATTGAAAGTATAACCGAGTATCCTAAAATCGAAGAAAAGATTAAGTTGTATTTTGGACTTAACTCAATTTTTGAATACAAATTACCGGTGCAACATGTGGCTTTCAGCGCTGGTTCGAAGCAACCGAAGAACTTCTTTACTAGAGCTTTTTGGATTAATGCAGCAATATCAGCATTTACTGAAATAAACAATCCCTACCCGTATAATTTAGAACGATTGATGGCCTATTTTCCAGAGATACGGCAACAATGTGTAAATGTGGAAGATGGACTAATTAACGTCATTAACAATCTTTTTGAGTTAGGTGTTACGGTCTTCTATCAGAGCTCTCTGCCTTCTCTATATTTAAAGGGCGCTACCTTAGAAGTAAACCACAAGCCTTGCATTATTATTACTGATTATAAAGGATTCTATACTACCTTTTGGCACACGCTATGTCATGAATTATCCCACGTATTGTTTGATTTTGAAGAGATAAGAAGAAGTCGTTATCATATTTCAGAAGAGTCTAGCGAGGATATGAGTGTGTCAGAAAAGGAATATCAAGCTGATACTTTTGCAAGACAATACTTATTCTCATCAGATAAGCTTAAGCAAGCTAAGCCGCATATTAACAATCGGAAATTTATAAAGGAATTTGCGGGGAAGAATCATGTGCATCCTTGCTTCATCTATACTTATTATGCTTTTGAATTTGAAAAAGAAGACAATAAAGCTTGGGCAAAGGCTAGAACGAATAACCCCTCTGTTGATGGACTAATAAAAAAAATTGAGAATCCTTGGACGAAATCTAAGGGAGTAAAAAGGCATATAAATAGCTTGAAAGAAGGAGGATTATACAAATAATTACATGATCATGAAACTCACTGAAACAAAGAATCACCTTGTCGGGTTCATTGACTCCCAAACTGATCAGCCACCATTGGATAGATCATCTGTTCTGGAACTTTTCACGAAGGCCGCCGACGCGGAGGCGAGGGTTGCTTATGAGAAAAAGCTTGCCGAAGAGAGTTCTATTTTTGAACTTCAAGACGGAAGGAGAACTTCGATTTCACAAGAAAGAAATCGGTACAGAAGAATTTTCGAGGATATTCCTCAGGATTATGAACCTAAGTTCTCTGGATTCTTTGATGCCTTTGGTAAGATGATGGGTTGGCCAGAAGAAAAGTTGAAGGCATATCACAAACCTCCTATAGTTCCCCAAACTATCAACGAGATCATATATGGTCGTTTCCCAAAGGAAGTAGTTACTCATATTCAAATGAAAAACCCTTATATTAGGTGGTGTACTAGGGCTCATAAAAACTACCTCTTTCTAAGTGACGACGGTATTCTGCACTTAGAGAGGTTTATTGACGATGCCATCAACGTAATGCAGGTTAGTACATCTTATTACGATTTTAGAAAGGCATATGCATTAAAATTTGGCACTGGTTTTCAGCCCGTATTGTTTGAAGAATTCTATATTTAATTAGACATAATCATAAGATATGAATAGTAGTTAAATCAGAGGGAGATGTCTATAAAATAAGGTCCGGATGTTGGAGCACCCGAACCTAAAATGTGGATCATCCGTGATAAATTGCAATCAGTACAGATGACGTCCTTGTCTATTTGAACGGGTAAAAGTATAAAAAGTTGTAAGAACTTTCATGTACTTATCGCTCATAACCTGTCTCGCTTTTTACACCATAGGCTTCTGACCTGTGTCCTAGTCTTCAGAATGATATTAAGCAGTTAAGCTGCAATCGCTGATAATTTATTAAAGAAGAACTATGTCAAAATTTGACCAGCAGACACTTTCATTGCGAGACGTTGAAAGTTTGCACAGAATTAAAGTAAGCAAGCTATTAAGTTTGCTTGAACATCATCCTTACAGGAAAAGCATTGAAACAAAGTTTCAGACCAATGAAATAGCTGAAGAATATATCCTTATTGATCACGTCGATACAGTTTATACTCGAATAGCCCAAGTTATCGGAAGCTTTAACCGTTTTAATATAAAAGCTCAGATCAAGGACATTTCACTTGTTGAGCATCGTGTAGATGTAGAGGGAGTCTCTGGCACTCCTGTTAAGTTTGTTTTTGACGAATACCAAGATGATGCGGGAAATGAATTAAATGATCTCCATGCATTCGCCATCCATGATGCAAAAAATGCTTTTTTGGGGCAATACGATATGACCAAATATGCAAATAGACTATATAAAGATCAGCATTTTGAGTTAGTACGTTACAATGTCGAGCATTTTAAAAACCTGGCATCACAATCTAAAAAAAAGAATAAACTCCGTAGTTACCGGCTGCTAGAGCATGCAGGTGAAGTCTTTGTGAGAGGAATCACATCCGTTGAACAATACAACGAATATGGGGTAGATTTTGCCTTCGTTACAGCAATGTTGCTTTTTCATTCATTAATAAAGGATCGCCCTGGAGATGCATACGCGATTTCAAGCGCGGCAATTAGTGCCTCAAAATTAGAACTAATTGTTGTGGACAAACAGATGAAGGAAGCTAAGGGGTTTGGAAAAGTGAGCTCTTCTACTATTATTTCAACGAACGATTTAGGAGATGCTTCCTTTAAATTTCTAAATATTGTAAAAGTGGGAATAAGAGATTCTAGGGGCTTCTATTTGTTTCCAGATGCAAAGCACGATTACAAAAATGAATTGAAAATAACTCACAATACAAAAGTAGACAATGCACTTTCGTCAGTTATAGATGCAAAGGCCATTTTACGCAGCTCGGAAGAATTTATTGAAGAGTTGGAGAGTGTAAAGATGATATCAAAACCTGATGAACTCAGAGCCAGAATTTTATTCAAAGTGGAGAATCGAAACAGCGCTTTTAGAAAAATCAAAAATGTGCGAGATCTGTTCAAGCCAACAATTGTCAATAATTTGGATAATTTTTCCAAGCTGCTAGAAATGTGTCGTAAGGCTGAAGAGCTGGATATCGATTACGATTTGAAAGACAAACTTCGATATATCGTCTCAGATATAATCTTAAATAAAAGATAGCTGCATTCAAAGTGTAATTTCTTATACACAGGTCTCCATGATGTATATTGAAATTGCATACTTCAACCCGATGCTTAGCGCATGGTGTCTTGGGACACCTGCGCTGTATCGGGTTTTGGACACTAAATGAAGTGATGT
Organism: Sphingobacteriaceae bacterium; assembly: GCA_043763625.1. Taxonomy (GTDB): domain Bacteria; phylum Bacteroidota; class Bacteroidia; order Sphingobacteriales; family Sphingobacteriaceae; genus Rubrolithibacter. The sequence goes on from JAYULL010000068.1 coordinate 50,976, forward strand.
AAAATATTTAATTTATAATTACACCCTGCTTAATCAATGTTAATTTAAATCAGTTCATATGAATGTAGCAAACTTTATTAACCAATACAAAAATCACCCGGTCTTATTTGTAGGGACAGGAATCAGTCTCAGATACTTAGAAAACTCTTATACATGGGATGGATTGCTGTCAAAGATTTCGCTAGAGCTGAAAGGAAACAATGAGTACTATTTAGACATCAAAGCTCAATGCGAAGAGAATGGTAGATATAAATTTGATAAGATCGCTAGCTTACTTGAAAAGGAATTTAACAGAGACTTGATTAACGACAGAAACGGTAAGTTCAAGGATGTGAACGACATGTTTTATGAGAGCATGAATAATGGGAAAAACTTGAGCAGGTTTAAAATTTATATCGCCGAAATTTTTTCCAACATAAAATACAGACCGGAAATGGCAAATGAACTTGCCGAAATAAAAAAGATCAGGAAAAATATAGGTTCTATTATTACTACTAATTATGATAATTTAATTGAAGATACTTTTGAATTTAATAAACTAATTGGAAATGATATTTTGTTAAGTAATCCATACGGTTCGGTTTACAAAATTCATGGATGCTCGTCTGATGCAGCTAAAATGATTATAACCATTGAAGATTATTTAAAATTTCAAGAGAAGTATGAATTAATCAGAGCTCAGCTACTCTCGCTTTTTATTCATAATCCAATTATATTTTTAGGATATAGCATAGGCGATGAAAATATTAAAAGTATCCTTAAAACAATCTTTACTTATATAGAACCCAATTCCGATCAGGCTAAAAAAATTCGTGAGAATTTCCTGTTAGTTGAATACGAGCAAGGTTCTAATTCCGAGGAAATATCTGAACATGACATTGATATGGAAGGATTTGCGACTATAAGAATTAATAAGTTAAAAACGGATAATTTTAGCGCCATATATCAAGCAATTTCGGGTCTCCAATTACCTGTTTCAGCGTTAGATATAAGAAAAGTGCAATCGATAGTAAAAGAAATATATTCTGGAGGTAACATAGCTGTTAAAATCACTGAAGATTTAGATTCAATTAAAAATTCAGAAAGAATTTGGCAATAGGTACGGATAAAACAATTACATATCAGTTCCTAACTAGTTCGGAAACAATCTCCAATTATTTCAAGATCATTGATGAATCTAATTCCCAGATATTATCTCTTATTGATAAATATTCAATCTCAAGTACTCAGTACTTCCCCATCTTTGGATTTAGTAAAATCAATACAAGCCTTGCATCCGCGGTTAGGCTTATGGCTAATCAAGAAGCAAAACTTGAACACGGGATGAATACCATATCGCCGGCTTGTAAACAAACCCATACAACGATTGTCGAAATTTTGGAGGAGACAAGTATCCCTGCTAGTTCTAAGGAAACTGCAATTTTCTGGTCTATTATGAGTGGCAATTTGAATGTTGATGAGGTAGAAAGCTATCTTAGAAATTATTCAAACAAGAAATTGTCGAGTTATAAGAAAATGCTTTGTGCGTTCGATTTTATTAAGTATCGATAATACACTGTCTAGGAGCGCATTGGTGGCACAACAACTAGGTTATCATCGAATTAAAAGAATTCCTAATGAATTTCATTCATTAGGAATTGAACTAATAAATTTTCTATTTCTTCGCGTTCTTCTTCTCCGTCACCTCTTTTCTAATGTCAGAAGCTAATGCTTTAGCTTGCTGCAAGGCGTTCCTGAGCCTTGTTCCGGCAGCTTTATTTCCTTTGTCGTAAAAAGCGGAGGCGTCGCCTTCTGCTGTACTTAAAAGCGTCTGTAATTCTTTAAATTTTTCCATTTCGATGTTTTTATTGAAGCTATAAATTTTAAATAAACTTTCAAACTAAACTCCTAATCCACGACTTTCTGCGAGCTCCTTTTCCTTACCCTTCCCGGAATTCAGCTTATTGGTTACAGCAGGTTCTTTCAGATACTGTTCCCGCTTTTCCGGCTTGCCGGTTTCTGTAAACATATTAATTTGACTGTAACGGGGAACTGCTTCGATAAATAGTTTTACTTCCTGCCCTTCCTTAAGAGTTGTTATGATCGGGCGGTTGCCGTTTCTTAAAGATTCTTCCAACGCTTGCCGTTTTACGGGAGTGTCCAGTTCTTTAATGTTGAACTTGTCAAGGATTTTAGATAGGTTGAAGCCGTAAGAAGGATCGTGGTATTGGTTGGTACTGAAATTTTGATGGCGATCTTTAGGTTTATCGAAATCCAGTTTTACCCAAGCTTTGTACGGCATTCCCCCCATATTCAACAAATCATCCCGGTAAACGGAACGCCCTTGAATTAAATTCGAAGCTTGTTCGGCTGTAAACCCTTTTCCTTTTTCGATCCAAAAGGTTTGAGAAACCGGAGGAGTATAAAAAGTCTTTTGAAAGTCCTTCTTCACGAAATTAATCTTCCCGTTTTCCATTTGGACAAGCGTTTCCTTATGGGCCGGGTCCTTCCCTACTGCCAATTCACTGTTGCCCTTTTGTTCTCGAAAATAGGCGATGGCTTCATTCGGGTTTTCAAACTTCCGGAATACCGGTTTTTCCTTTTCGCCGGGCGAAATCACAAGATACTTCCTGCCGTCCTCCGGCGGCTTTCCGGTATTTAAGCTTGCATCAAATTTGTTGAAGTAATAGAATTCGGATTGTGCCGATTGCTTTAAATGGAGCGTAAGGTCAACCTGACCTTTAGTTGCCGGAAGTGTATCGTACAGCTTAAATTCCGGTACATTCTTCTCCATGTTTTTTTCCATTTCGGCTATGAGCTTATCTTTAAAACCCAATGCCCTCATTTCTTCTTTGAGGTTCTCCAAATTATTTAAGTTCATATTAACGTCTTTTATGGGAAAAAGCTTCCCGTTAACAAAATCAAAATCTTTTATTCCTACTGAATTTCTTATATTAAGAAGCATTTCGCTTATCAAAAGGGTGTGATGAAAATCGAATATCACCGAGTTTTCATACTCAAATCCCAGTGCATCTGCTTCACGCCTGAAACAAGTTAAATCCTGTGTCCCCTGTATTGGCTTGTCCATAATATACACTACCCACTCCAATCCCCGGTCTGCTTGTTCATGTAGGTAGCGCGTTAAACGTTCCACCGAGTCATACTCTTTTGGAAGTATAAGCATAACGTTGTAATTATGATTTACTAAAGAAGTCGCTTCTTTATCTCATTATTCCGAAGTAATACCACTTGTCCGGATTTCAATTTTACCTTTATCCGCCTTGTTTTTTTTCCTACAAAAGATTTAGCAGCATCTATTCCCGCTTCGGCAACCTGTCCTGCTAGAGACTGATCGATTCCCGGCAGCCGGATATCTCGAACTACGCTGCCTGCTCCGGTTGTTGCTGCTTCCTTAAATACCGCTTCCGGCGCATCAATGCCTTTTATTCCGTCTAATCCGTAAACAGAAAGACTAACCGGAATGATGGAAGTTCCTAAACGGACGGTGTTAATATCAAGAAGAATCCGTTGGTTGCTTAAAACTGCCGTTCCGTATAGAAGTTGCCCTTCGGGTATGATTTGCCCGTTAAGTTTAATTGTATCCTGCAACCTCAATTTAATAACGGAACCGGCGGTAATTTTTTGATCACCTTCTATAACCGCCGGTATTGCTTGAAATACGCTGTCTGTTTTCTCGGAGGTTTTTGCATCATACTTTTCCTTTAAACGTTCCGGATGCTGAATATCCAGTATCTTTTCAATCATTGCAGTCAGCTGTTGAATTTCGGGATCGTCTTCATTTGGCGTTTGCAAGCTTCGCATCAGCGTTTCCAATCTATCGACATCCGGCTTTAAACTTGAATTGCCTGAAATTTTTGAAGGTTTTTTTTCCGGAATGACGGAAAGAGATTTCTCGGGCTTGTTGATTTCCCGGTTTAAGATTTCGAGCTTTTGGTTGATTTCGTCGGTTTGCAAATCATCCTCCTTCGTTTTAATCCTTAACCGCCCTGCTACGTTTTGAATTGCGTTTTTGTCTTCAGAAGTATCGTGAGGAGTTTGAGCATAAAAGTCGAACTTGTCTTTGGGATCCTCCTTGCTGAACTTTGCATTAGGCAAATCCACATTAATGCCTTGTGCTTGTTGTGCCTGTTGTTTCGCCTCGCTTTTTCCTCCTCCCATAGCATAAAAAGCAATCGCCAGAAGGGGAACTACCAAAATAGGCAAAGCCAACAGGAATTGAAGTTTTCTTTTCTCTTGTGTTTCCATAAATTCTTTAATTATTGTTTAAAAAAATGCGTTGATAATTAAGTAAAAGCAATAAGTCCCGAAAGAAGTGCCGAAGGCGACAAGGACAACTATTAAATTTCTTGCGGGTAGGTTTCTAAATCGATCATTAATTTTATCTGCAACTCGTCGTTGACTACTCAGAATTTTACCTGCTATCTTTCGGGCTATTGCATCTTGAGGAACATTATTTCCTCTTATATTAAACAGCTTCATAGCAATTACTTTTCCGGTAAGTCCCGGTTTTCGATCGTCTCCCATTGCTGTATCAAAAAGCCGTGAGGGTTATTATCCGAGCGTGAAACATGCCGAACATAACCTTGCGTAACTAATTTTCGGGTTAGGGTCGATGTCGAGCGAATCAGTTGTTGAGTTGCATAACAACTGAAATAAAAGGGGTACCGGTCAACATCTAATTGAATACTGTCAACGCTGATAGTTTGCGAGATATTTGCAGAAATCAAATTGCTGAAATACCCTTGCTCCTTGAGGTTATCGTATGCCTTCTTAGCGCTTTCATCTGCCAGATTCAGCGCCTTGCCGATATTAGCTTGGATAACTTTTTCGTCCGGATCGAGGGTGAAAAAATCAGTATGAAAAACTTTGATGTGGTCTCGCAGTTCAACCGGAAGGTTATCTTTTCTTGACGAAGAAAAAGCTTCTATCGCTTTGCCGTTCGCTAAAATATAAACCCTTTCTTCTGCCGCTTGTATGGCCAGGTGACTTTTATAAATTACAAAACCGGAGAGC
>JAYULL010000069.1:0-1055 GCA_043763625.1 Sphingobacteriaceae bacterium
TAAGCAACAGAAGTTTTTTTTACACGACTCCTTGGAACAATTAATATCACATGATTTCTTCGATTCCCTGAGACACTTGATTGACTGGAGAATATCTCCAAGATTAATTAAAATTGCAGCAGCCGTACAAATCCAATAGACAGAAACGAATAAACGATTACGTTTTGAATCTTTCAAGATAAATATTTTTGTACACACTATCGGGATCAAAATAAAAAATTGCATTATCGGCACAGTTCTGTGTCGATATGCCTGATCGATGGATGAAAAATAATGTAATGTTGCGACCACTACCCTCGATGACAGTTTGTGTCTTAAGATAATCAACTCGCTCACCATATTTTATGTAGGCTTTTGTGTTGGAAAAAATTAAATAAAGTGAAAGGCATATATTACACAAAAGTGCAAAGATACGGATGATGTATTTGATGCGTTTGATGTAAGGTTTCAGGCAAGCGAAACGGTCTTTTGTCTTTTTCGGTATCAAAGGTGTTGCATGTGTCTGGCCCCGAAGAGGCATTAGACTTTACTAGTGCAAGATAACGAATAAAAACAGAGAGGATCACTCTCACCAAATGAGTCGACCCAACAGCCCAAGTCGCTTTCTTTGTGTAGGCTCACCCAGCTCTGTCGCAGCCCTGCGTTATCTTTTTACGATATCTTACGATGTAGATACAACAGAGACACAGCAGAAGGATGAAACGTCTTTTGCTATGTTGTATTTACTTAAGCAGATGGTCGAGGTGAGTTCTTTCCTTCCTATTAATTCAACAATTCTGTCTGATTCCAAGCGAACTCTCAAAAGATCGTTTTCGCGGAAACCTAGGCCACTCAGAACACCCGTTGCATAAATACGTGAACATCTTCGAAGTTTTTTAGAATTCATCCTTGGACACACTCTTGAAGAGTAGCTGCCTATTTCGAGTTCGAATATAAATCAAATTTCCAAAAATCGCGCCCCGAACAACATCTAGGACTAAGTTCCAAGTTTTCCTACGAGGAGCCCATACACTTCGAACTGGGGTGGGGCACCCATGTAAGTGTTAGGACAAAGT
>JAYULL010000070.1:0-3699 GCA_043763625.1 Sphingobacteriaceae bacterium
GCTTGTAGATCCCATACCAAGTAAAATTTATTCAACAGCGTTAATGTTCGGCTTGGCTTCGGGCTTAGGTTTGATTTTGCTTGTGAGAATTATTAACCCATATATTTACGACAAAGAATCAGTAGAAAGTCTAACCAAAATCCCGATTATAGGCATAATTAGAAAGTTTCCGGCTTATATAGATAAAGATAATTCTCAAATTTTATCGTTAGAAAAGCCAAAATCTGTATATGCAGAATCTGTGCGATCGGTGCGAACGAATTTAAGTTTTCTGGCCAGTGATAAACAAACTAAAGTAGTGTGTATTACCTCAGAAATTGCCGGAGAAGGTAAGTCTTTCGTATCGATCAATCTGGCCAGTACACTAGCTCTGATTGAGAAGAAGGTGGTGTTAATCGGTGCCGACTTACGCATGTCGAAATTGCATAATACGTTTAAAAACGAAAATAAAAAAGGGTTAAGTTCCTATCTTTCTAACCAAGGTTCGTTGGATGAGATTATATTTAAAACTCATTTGCCTACGTTAGATTTTATTCCTTCAGGTCCGGTTCCGCCAAACCCGTCCGAATTGCTTCATTCAAAACGAATGGTAGAACTTTTAGAAGAGTTAAAAGGAAGCTACGATTTTATAATGATCGACACGGCTCCGGTAGGTTTGGTTTCAGATTCGATCCCCCTTATACGTAATGCAGACATAAATCTTTTTGTAATTCGGTCTGGTGTTTCGCGGTATAACGCAGCTACCGTTCCGGACAGATTAACGGCGGAGTACGGATTAAATAATGTAGTCATCATCTTAAATGCTTTTGATGATAACGTGCTGCACAGCAGATACTATACCACTGATTACGCATCGAGCAATTACAATAATTATTATTACTATTCCGATTACTCGGGATCTTCCGGCTACTACACTAAATATTCCGGGTACGGCTATTATGAGGATGATTCCAAAACCTCTTGGTGGGAGTTTTGGAAGAGGAAAAACAGAGCTTAATAAAAAACCTATTGAAATTCTATCATGATAAATAAAGAGCAAAATAAATGGTATCCTGTTTATACAAATCCTCGGGCTGAGAAGAAGGCTTATGAGGCTTTGATTAAGAAGGGTATCACTGCTTACTTGCCGCTTAACAAACAGTTGAATCAATGGAGCGACCGAAAAAAGTGGGTAGAAGAGCCCTTAATTAAATCTTACTTATTCGTAAAAATTGCTGCTAAGCAAATCGGTGATGTACTAATTACGCCGGGAATTTGCCGGTTTATCTATTTCTGCGGAAAAGTTGCAAGTATGCCGGAAAGTCAAATTACAGATATGCGATTATTGCTTGCAAATCATAACGATTTAGAAATTACCGATTATCGGTTCAGAAAAGGCGAACGTGTAATCGTTAAAGCCGGACCGTTAAAGGGATTTTTAGGTGAGCTGGTGGATTTCAGATCTCAAAAAAAATTGATTTTAAGAATAGACCATATCGGACAAACGTTGGTTGTCCAGGTACCACCGGCATTTGTAGAGCCGGTTGGAGCTATAGAAGAAGTCCATTAATCCGCGTTAACCACGGTTAAGATGCACTTTCAATTGAAAGATTGCTTCATGTCTTTCAATTAAAAATAGTTGTCGGTTCGATTGCAGGGGGATTTTTAAAATATAAAATATAACAGCCTCAAAAAATTAAATCCGGGACTGACGCAGCGAAGCTGTGCCTAGAGGAGATTAATCAATACAGGTATTCGAGCAGGGTTGATTACAGTTCAAAACAGTTAAACAATTAACCCCTTTTAACAACTACAACGCCATGTGCCGCATTGCAGGAATAATAGCAAAAAACAGACAAGCTGATACACTCTATCCGTCTGTTAAGGCTATGTGCGATGCGCAAATGACGGGAGGCCCGGATGATGAAGGAGTTTATTACAACAGGGAATTAGGTATTTGTTTAGGAAACAGACGACTTTCACTTTTAGATCTTAGTTCTGCCGGACATCAACCTATGTCCGCGGCCGACGAGAAGGTTTGGATCACCTATAACGGTGAAGTTTATAACTTTCAAGAAATTCGGAAAGAACTTGAATTCTTGGGCCACTTCTTTCGTTCCGGAACCGACACTGAGGTTATTCTAAAATCCTACTTACAATGGGGTGTGGAATCCTTCGCAAAGTTCAACGGAATGTTCGCCTTTGCGCTGGCCGATTTGAATTTAAATAAAATTTTTCTGGTAAGAGACTCTGTCGGGATAAAGCCCCTTTATTACGGTATTGATAATCAAAATTTATATTTCAATTCAGAAGTTAAGGCGTTTAAATACAGTGGAGTTTCTTGGACCGAAAATCCCGACTGGCAGCTTCTTTTACTTGCTTTTGGGCACATACCGGAACCTTATACTACTCTCGCCAACGTCTTCGAACTTCCGAAGGGCAGTTACTTAACTTGGTGTTTAGCGGGCCAAACTTTTGATATTAAGAAGTATAGAAGCTTTAAGTTCTCGCAAAATTTAATAAATAGTCGAGAAGAGGCTAAAGAATTGATTCGCGAAAACTTGCATGCAGCAGTAAAGCGTCATCTAATTTCTGATGCACCTTCGGGGGTATTTTTAAGCGGAGGAATTGATTCAAGTATCTTGAGTTTACTGGCCGCTAAAGGCGGGAATAAAATAAATACACTTTCGCTAATATTTAATGACGAAAATCTTTCCGAAACCAAATATCAAAACCTCATTGCTAAAGCTATTGATTCAAACCATGCTTACGAGTTAATAAGCGAAGACTACTTTCATCTTAATCTGGGAAAAGTAGTAGATGCCTACGACATGCCCGGCAGCGACGGAATTAACCTATGGTTTGTATCTAAATTTGCTAAAGATAGCGGGATAAAAGCTGTTCAATCAGGTGTCGGAGGCGACGAGTTATTCGGGGGTTACCCATCGTTCCTTAGAGCAGCAAAAGTTTTAAATCTAAATAAGGTTCCGGCCCCTTTGCTTAGTTTGGCTAAGTACTTGCCGGACGATAGAATGAAACGGTTGGAATGGATGAAATTAGATTCCGGAATAGCGCTTTATTTAACACTTAGAGGTATTTTCAATATTAGTGATATTGCAGTTATTTTAGGCTTAAGCACTAAGGAAGTTTCCGATAAAATGTCTTCTTTTCGTTTCGAACCTTACTTAACCAATCTGCAACCGGATACCGCTGCTCATAATATAGAATTTAACCTTTACATGCAGAATCAGCTGCTCAAAGACTCAGATTACATGAGTATGAAGCACGGTGTTGAGCTCCGAGTTCCGTTTCTCGATCAAGAATTTTTAGAAGCCGTTTTCCGAATCAATCCTAAACTTCTGTTTTCTCCGGAAGGCTTACCGAAACAATTACTTATAGATTCATTCAAGCATATTTTACCCGAACCTATCTGGAATAGATCCCGAATGGGCTTCTCATTTCCGTTGCAACGTTGGTTGAGCAACAGCGAACCTGTTAAACAAGGCTTAGCAAAAGAATCGGTTGGCAGAAAGATGTTTGCAGAATTTAAAAATGGCAAACTTCATTGGTCCAAGATTTGGGTTTACTTCCTTTCAAAAAGCTTTAAAGCCTAATGCCCCAAATACTGTTTCTTACCCTAAAAACTTTTAGTCTTACAGGAGGAGTTGAAAAGGTATGTCGCATCATGGCTCATGTACTTTACGAACTTCAACAAAAAGG
>JAYULL010000071.1:0-13496 GCA_043763625.1 Sphingobacteriaceae bacterium
AGGGACCTCCCGGCATCATAGTACTTAAAAGAGGCCTGGATAAATTTGCCGATATTTTTTATGGATGGAAACTGGCTATAGATGTGGGTTCACAGTAGGTTATTCAAACGAGGACGATTTGGGAATTTTATTTTCCTAATTCGATATCATTTAATATATCAAAAAGGGAGTAACCCGGCTTTTCTAAAGTAGTAACTGATACACCTTTATTACCGTTCCAACTTTTAGAACTATATCTTACGATATCTCCTACTTTATAATCATCTGAGTGATTTTTTAATTGTATTTGATCTTTTTTAATAGCATCTCGGATACTATTTTCAATACCGCCTAGTTCCTGTGCAGAGGTTTCACTAACCCTCATTAATTGCCATTTATTATTAGCATTAAGCTTAAAAAAATAAAGGCGACAAATATCTGTGTATGTAGCAAGAAGAAGTTTGCTATTCGAAACAGTATACGCAGAGCCTGCATAATAATTGATTAACGATAATTTTATAGGCAATTCCTTTCCTTCTACTTTTAATGTGTCTAAAGTGCTTAAAAATTCTTTATCGTAAAAAATTCTAGACAAGGAGTCGTTTGAAGAAAATAAGGCAGATACAGGTTTCTTCAAGGTATGCCTTTCTGTTTCTTTATTTTTACAACTGTAAAAAAAGAAAAAACTAATCGCAATTAATAAAAGCTTCATATACATCTGATTAAAGAATTATTGGTTGTGCCCTGTCTTTGTCAAGTTGCTCTTTACGAATTTTATTCTCTTCTTTTCTGGTGCGAATCTCTTCTTTGCTTAGTTTTCCACTACCATTGTTCCCGTCTGGATCTTTTACCCTCAGCTTTTCACTGTTCTTCTTATCAGATCCATTGATAGCATGTTTAGTATGTATTAATTCATGCCCTAATGCCGATTGCGGTTTTGCACCTTTAGTGCCATCTGCATTTACTACTGAGCTTGCCGGATTATCAGTATCGTGATATATAAGAAGTCCGTCCTTATTATGTCCAGTTCCTTCTTCTGCACCTTCCTTGATAGTAACTTTTAAATCCGATCCGATAATATCACCTACCAGTTCGGTTCCAAATTCCTTTTTAACAGGCGTATTTGAAAGATGACCATAGGATAAAACATTATTAGCTAAAGGATTAACAGTTGATGCGTCCACCACTTGGCCTGTGGATAATAATGCTAACGGTTGTGAGGTTAATGATTGTAATTGATTAAATGCGCTTTGTGTAAATCCATTTTCAGTTATTGCAATATAGATATCCCTACCATCTGGGTCTATATATTTTATAGGATTATTTGCCGCGTAAGTATATGGAGACAACATTTCATACTTTTCTGCCTTCGCATCCCGCACATTCCACCTTCCTATCGCCGGATCATAGAACCTTGCGCCGTAATCGTACTCCCTTCCACAACTTTTTACCCGTTTGCCGGATTTCTATACCGCCGGTTTTAACCGTATCAAAGAACGTTTGTTGGGCTAAAGTTAGCAGTTAGTTTTTCATTTACAAGCCGGGTGGTTGGCCAATTTTGATGGAGTTTTTGGTGGTAGGGTGGCCCTTGTTCGCCCTTGCGCAAAGCCCGTCACTTTAACATAACAGCTTCTTATAGTACTGCCGCTCAATTTCTTAACGCTTGCCTAAGCCGTCCTATAAGTCAATTATGTTAAGCATACCGCCTGAAGGACGGCCTACTCGTGGCGGGCTTTTTTCTCTTGCTCTTCCGACCTGATGAATGTTTCCGGTAAGGATAATCATCTGTTGCAGCAAAGGTAGCCTCCGAAGGAAAAGCAGTAAAGGGACTTTCGCGGCATAAACCCACAAAGCTTTTACCCTGAAATCCCATTTATTCCACGTTCCCTTGACAGCTTCCCCTTCTTCCGCTCTTTGGTGCTTAACAGAAGATATCCCGAACCTCTGATAATAAAGGGCGACTTTGGAGCAACTACTACCCGTTGTATCACACCGGTACATCTTGCTGATAACACCGGGTTATCTTTTCCGGCATAAAGCAGGCGACCTCGTCCGGAAGGAAAGGGCTTTGGTTGTGTGGTGGATGGGTGCGGCTCTTTCTTTCCGGATGAGGTTGGACGGGAGCAGTATCCCCTGATTCGAAGGTTTGACTTTGTTCCCCCGGCCAGTCCGGCACAAGCCCTATACGTTTTGCAGGATACCGGAAATCAGGAAAAACAGCCTTGAGCTGTGCTTGGATAAAGCGGTTGCAAGAGAATGGAGTGTAGCGGAATGGTTTGCAATCCGCTTGTGCGATCGAGCCGTTGCGAGTACGAAGCAACCCGACCGGGAGAAAGGCGTCAGCCTGACCGGGCGCCGGCACTTTGAGCAAGGCCTTCGTCCGGGGAAAAAGTGCGGTTGCTGAGTTAGCAGGCGAGCCAAACAAGGAAACCGGTGGACTGCAGGCCGGGTGAATGAAGGTTCCCGGAATGAACCGAGACTGCAGGACAGAGAGGCTGACGTGACGAAGAGGAAGGAACGCAAAAGACATGACCAGCTGCGAAGTTTACGGAGCACCCCCGAGAGGTTCGGGGCAGGCTAGGGCGTGAAGCTCTTTTTTATGCCTTAAAAAGACAATCACTTATAAAAAAGTACTGAACGGCTTGGCGTGGCTTTTTGCTGACTGACGAGGAGGAACACCGCTTTTCCTGTGAGCGTCGGCCTTGTGGGGAGGCCTTTTAGGGAGGGAACTTTTATTTCTTACCCAATTTATATCCTATAGGATTTCGTGGCTTAGTATCTTCTTTCTTCTCCAGCAATTCATCCAGGTATTGAAACACCAGCTCAATATTCTTATCGTGGTTATCTACTTTCTTTTTGATGTATTCGATCTCTAACTGTAAGGTGGTATTACCCGCCAACATTTCCCTTAACCTGACAAATACATCAATAATTTTGAAGCTTACTTCTATTGCCCTGGCACTTTTCAGCACATTGGATAACTGCAGAACTCCGTGTTCTGTAAATACAAGAGGCAAATAACGTGTTCCGCCCCGCCCTTCTTTTGAGGTCGCATTTTGCGACCTCAAAGCTGCAAACTCCTGATCTGTCAGTTCAAACATATACCGCAGAGGGAAACGTTCTATATTTCGTTTTACCTGCTCTTTTAAACGCTTAGTTTCTACTCCATAAAGTTCGGCCAGATCACTGTCCAGCATCACTTTCTGATCCCGGATCACGTAGATCTTGTTCATAATCACTTCGTCCGGTATAGCTACAGCGTTTGATTTACTCATGGTCAGGCAAAGATATTTTATTCTCTTAGTATTTTATTTTAGAGGATGATGTTTGTTCAAGGCATCTTTCAGGTCTTCCAGATTATTGGTTTGGTACCGTTCTGTTGAGATAACGGAACGATGGCCGGCCATATATTGAACAGTTCGCAGCTCCTTTTCTTTTAACCATTCTGTGATTACACTTTGTCTTATTTGCCCCGCATTTTTTAGTTTCGGATTGATTTTACGTAAAGCCCGGTTCAAATGGTACAAACTGTTCTTAAAGTTCTCACAGCCGTTCATACTCACAAAAAGCCGGTGGATAGACCCTGCTTCCTTAAACTGTTTTGGCTTTCTCCCACTGCGTTCTGTCGAAGTTTGCTCTGCCAATATTTTAGGTCGGGTTATATGGATATATTCGTAAAGTTCCATGATTTGCTCAGCTTCCAGTTTCAGTATTCGGCTGTTCGTTTGCTTCCCTGCCGGAATGTAGATTTTACCTTCTTTAAGTTTCATATGAGAGGCTTCAAGATTATGCAGATCCTCATTCGTTATACCCTGAAAGATTAAAAGGGATAAGATGATTTTATTGCGCCGGGAGCGTTCATCTTTTACCGGATAACTTTCATACAAACTACTCAATTCTTCCTTGCTTAAAAGCTCACGGGGGACAGTACTGCTGACACTTCCCCTTAACCGGATTCCGGCTGCCGGATTATGTGCTGCTTTATTTTCTTTCTGTAAATGGTTAAAGTAATAACGCAGAGCCAAAAAATGACGGTTTATATAGCTAATGCTGTGACCTGCTTCTTTCAGCTTATCGGCATAATCCAATAGTTCAGTATGGGTAACCTGCCCCAAGACCATACTTTTTTTTTCGAGCCACTGATGAAATAACCCCGCATAGGTTTTATGCTGACGAACAGAACTTGAGCTGTGCTGATACTGTTCTTTCAGATAATACTCGAAGCCTTCCAGTTCTGACAACAGGGCTGCTCTGAACTTATATTTCTGATTCATTTACAATATGGGTATAGATTTGGGTGCTTCTCAGACTGCTGTGGCCCAAGAACCGTTGTATCTGTTCCAGCTTCATTCCCGATTGTAAAAGGTGAGTAGCGATACTATGGCGCAGTGTATGCAATCCAACCGGTTTATTTATCCCGGCTTCCGCTTTTAGTTTATAGATTCGTTTCAGCGCTTCTTTTAGCCGTTTACCCTTAACATTGAGCAGTAAAGCTTCTTCCTTTTTACCCTTTAACAGAAAAGGCCTGCTGTAAGTTAAGTAGTTCTCCAGATCAGTTTTATTGCTGCCGGTTAAGGGAACATAGCGTTCCTTATAACCCTTGCCCTTACGCACAAACACCAGCTCTTTTTCCGGTAGAATATCTCCCACATTCAGGCTTAGGCCTTCATTCTTTCGGAGGCCGCAACCGTAAAATAAAGCCAGCATGGCTTTATCCCGTAAGCCCGGCGTATCTTCTTTAGCAGCCTCATAAAGCCGCTCGGTTTCTTTCCCGGTTAAGATACTTTTGATATTTGTTGCTTTACCTTTCAGCTGCAGGTTCACTTCAAAGCTTTCCTGCCCGCTTTCGGCCAAGTATCTTGAAAACTTCCGGAGTACCTGCAGATGTTTCCGGATATAGTTCAGGCTCAAACCGCCTCCCCATTTCAGGTTGGGACGTTGGGCCAGGTAGTCCCGGTAGTCCCGGATTTGCTTTTCCTGTATTTCGCCGGTGGTGTTACAGCCGTTTTCTTCCAGGAAAATTAAGAAGCCGGTTAACATCTTGGGCATATCCCGCCGGCTGGTCGGTTCAAAGTTTAAGATTCTAAGCCATTCACTAAAACCGGCTTGTAAGCGTATATAGAGCGGGTTTTGCAGTTTGATAAAATGGCCTGCCTCCTGTTTTTTAACTTTCATGGGCTACTGTCTCTTTCTTACTGGTTCTCTGCACTTTATGTAACCCGGCAGGGCTGTGGGTTACTCCCGGGTTACGGGTTACTCCTTTGATCTTTTCAAGAATACTTTCTATCAGCTTTTTAGTGTCGCCGGTTAATACTTCCAAGTCGTTCCACCTGTTCACTTTGTATTCAAAGCCTTTATAGCGGTTGCCCCTCACTATTTTGATATAACCCATTCGTTCCAGTTCAAACAGGTAACGGCCCAAACTACTCGGACTTAAGCGGAAAGCCGAGCGGATCTCTTTGCCGTAAAAGCTCTCGGCATCGTGTTCTTTCAGGTAGGCTTTTAGTTTCTCAAAAAAGTTCCGGCAAGCATCGTTCAACTCGTCGCTTTTTTTGAGCAAGGTGGTTTCCAGTAAGCTGAAAGCTGCCTCGATATCTTCTATTGTACTTTCAATATACTGCTCTCCGGTTTCCGTATCGGTTTTCAGTTCCCGCCGGTATTGGTGATAGTAAGTAATGGTTTCAGTAAAGAGCAGCAGCAAAAGCATGGTTCGTCTTGGCTTGAATACGGCTTCCGGTAATTGCAAAAAAGTAGCGTATGGATTTTTAACGGTGATGGGTTTTAGGATGCGTTGTACATTTTTGATTTGCTCTCGGATCCTTCGTTCTTCGGTTTGATCAATCCGGCCGGCACTTAGTTTCCGCTGGTAGTCCATTATTTTTTTATCCTGCTCCGGGCTGTTGTCCATATACAGCAGAATGCAACGGTTAGCGTTATCTTCATACAGCTGTTCTCTGGTCGTGCAGCCGCTTACGCAAACAGGGCCTTCTACATTCAGCGTGACGGTTTTCAGATTGCCCTTATTGTCTTTCAGGGTTACTGTCTTGGATATTTTGCGTTTGCTCTGTAATTCTCTTAGGGGGTAAAGCACGCTTTCTGCTCCGTCGAGATCCTCGATAAGCAAAAGTTTATGTTTCAGCTCTTCTCTGCCGAAGTAGTAAAAGGCATTGCTGCTTAGCGTAGTAATTTCCAGTTTATCTTCTTCCGGCATCAGTTCACTCACTTTCTCCTGCAGCCAGGTTTTGCCGGTTCCGCTGGCGCCTAAACACATCAGGTGTAAAGGCGTGTGACGTTTACGGCTGGTGTAAGTTAAGTAGGCAATCAGGCTGTTGGTCTCTTCGCCGATTAATCCGCTTTCTGCAATGGCTTGTTTAGTTCTTTCTAACAAGTCCGGGGATTTAAGAAAGGTGATCGCTGCTTTGCGTTCGGCTTCCGTGAGTTCTTTCTTCTCGGCTTGTTTCGGTTTCATGGCTTCCAGTCTCTCTGCTCTGTAATTTTCTAACGCAGTGGTCAGGCCGTTTAATATTCCGCTTAGTTCACCGGTGCTTACATCCAATGCTTCGGCTGCTTTCTCGGTGAGCTGCTCGGTTTGGATGCTGTTATACAGGTCGAGGTTATGCCGGAAAGCGGTAGAAGGTTTACCGGTAATAGTGAGTTTCAAGGTGACTTTCAAGCGGTCAAGACCGGTTAACTTAATGCCGCCAAGAATGGTAATGTGCAGTTGGCTGTTTAAGTAAATGAGCAGTTCGGGATTCTCTGTAAGCAGTTTCGCCTTAACCATGAAAAAAAGTTATTTGTGTAACATCTGCAACAAAAGTAGAACTTGTTTAAGATTAAACCAAATAACAGGTTCTTTATTTGTAGAATACTTTAAACTACATTTGTATCAATAAGCAGTAAAACTCAATCTTTAGTAGAATATGCTCGACATTGGCAGCAGAATAACGGAACTTAGAAAGGCTAAAAACTGGTCTCAAGCGGATTTGGCAAAGGCTATTGAGGCTTCCAGAGATATTGTCGGCAAATACGAACGCAACGAAAACAGCCCGTCGGTTGAAATGGCTTTAAAAATTGCCAAAGTGTTTGATGTACCCGTAGACTACTTATTAGGTGAAGGCAAACATGCTTCTTATGATAAAGAAACAGTTAAACGCTTGGAAGACATTCAAACCTTGGACGGCAGTACCAAGTCTGTCCTTTTCAACATCATTGATACGTTTTTAAGGGATGCCAAAGCCAGAAAAGCTTACGCTCATTAAATAACAACGCCCGGCTCATTTAAGAACCGGGCGTTTTGCTTATTAGGGGCGACACAGTCGCTATTCTCGCTGCATCCTAGTTATACTGAAACGAGGACGATTGGGGGACACCACATTCTCTATTTATTTTTTACGATTTTATGAATAGTTACTATATAATGCGAATTGGAGACTTCATTTATACCTGAAAAAAGTATATAATTATTTCCTCTATCTCCGGTGATAGCATAAAAGTTAACGAATCCACCACATGGAGCTTTAGAATACGTACCTAAATCTAAGAAAGCTTTAAGATGCTCAAATTCCTGACCTGTATTTCCCCCAGAGAATTGAGTATCAATTATTAAATTGTAATCAACTGTTATAGTTTCCCCATCCAGCTTAATTTTTTCGACACTATAATTTGCCGCAGTATTATCAAAAATAAACTCCCCGTTGCGATATTCTCTTATTGTCTGCATAACTTACTTTAATGGAACCCCTGAATGGAAAATTATTCTGGAATCAAAATTTAAAATTTGAAATTGTTCTAATCCTCCTCTTCGACCAAAAGCCCTAAGAGCACGTGATCTTTGCAAATCGACTCCACTTGGAACAGTTACTTTCTGAATAAATGAAGCTGCGTTAGTAGAAGGTAGAGCTAAACCTTCCCGTGCGAATGCACTTGACTTTGGAGCTACCTTTGTTAAAAATGCTCCACCGTTTGCATTACTAGAATATACTCTGAAAAACGTCTCCGTTTCCTGAGTTGTAAATGAGACAATTTTACCTCCGGCATTTGGAACCATGCCTTGGGACAAAAGCCTCATTCCTCCATTTACCCCGAGCTTAATTTCCGTTCCTGCGCCAAGTGTAAATACATCAATTAACGCCATGCCAAAGGCTGCTGTTGCCCCAACATAGTCGCCCCGGACTAATTTGTCACCAGATTCTTTAGATGGGCCTATACCGGGAATGCCGCTAACAAAATCATTCCATCCACTGCCCTCTGAATTCCTTTTAACTGTAATTTCAGGAAGTTCCCAACTCGAAAACACATAATCCTTATCTCCTAAATATGTGAAACCGTCAGGAACATTATTCCTTCCCACACCTTCCGCCCAAATTGCATTCCCAATGCCTTTGCCCGTAGGTACGATCCAATCTTTAATATTTTTACCGTCCGGGTCAATGAAATTTACGGGACTGTTAGCCACATAATTGTAAGGCGAAAGTTCCAAATAGTCTTCCGCATTAGGATCTGGCACATTCCACCTTGCTATTGCGGGGTCATAAAACCGTGCATGATAATCGTACTTCTCTTCCCTTAAAATCACCATTCAACCCTAAAGCTTCTTCAGCCGAAAGCTCTTGTACTCAACTTTCATGGGTGGCCCCACATGTACCTGCACTCCTAACATCCCGTTAAGTCTCCTATTAACCGAGTCGTTGTCGGTTACATCACTCATTAATACTCCATTGATGTAATGCTGCAAACGGTTCCCTTTCGCAACCACTCGGTATTCGTTCCAATCTTCTTTTTTAATGAAGGCCTTAAGTGAATCACTTGAACCAAGTAAGCCCGTAACATGGGATTTGGTCCAAACGTTATTTTTAACATTCGATTGCAGGGTTTCACCGGAGCCTGCAGGATTTAGCAAAACCTTTTGACCCCTAGATGCCAGGGTCGTCCGCCTTCATTCTTCGTAGTTGCTTCCACTATAAAGATCTGCACCGTCCAGATCAGCCTGATATCCTCTTAAAGTAAACCGCCGGCCTTCCACTTCCTCACTGCGATAATTTAATCCGCTGTTCCCCTCTTTGGAAATTCGATATTGCACCTTCAGTTCAAAATCTGCTACAATTCCTCCTCTCCATATAATAAATGAGTTTTGTTTCAAGAGCGTAGCAGGAGTTACCTCGCCAACAAGGTTGCCGTTTTCAACTCGCCAATAAGTTGAATCCCCTTCCCAATTGTTAAGCGTTTTGCCGTCGAATATTTCTACAAAGCCTGCTTCACGGGTTAGCTTTGAGGTAACGCAGGCATTGCACACAATCAACAACAAGAAAGTTCCCGGTAAAAAGGCACGATTCATATAGTTCATTAACTAAAGATTAAATTCATAATAAATACTTTTTACTCCACCGTTTGTTTAATGAACTTGACCGGTCTGCTGCCCCGATCGCACCCAACCAAAGGATGAAGACTTTTTCAGTACACCACTCTAAAACAACTCAAGAAACTAAAGGTATAAAAGCTGATCCGAAAAATCTTATTTTTGATTTTATCCATCTAAAACCGGAATAAAAATTTTCAACAAAATAGTATGAATAGTGCAATAAAGTTTCTACTTCCGGTGCTGTTTGCTATTTTGTCGGTTTCCTGCGCTCAGTCAAAAAAAGCTGCGACTACAACCGGCACTACAAAATACCATCGTGAAATTCCCTACCCGAAAAGCGATTTGATTGATTCTTTGAAATGGATTTCAGAACCTTACAGATATCCCGGCAGCGGATCGGATATGCATTGGTGGACTTGGGGAATTGATGATGCGGTTTATGTTTTGGATGATGACGGAAAAAACTTCGAGGGACCGATAAATTATGCCCATGTGTTAAAGGTAACCGGCATTCCTCCTGATCATAAAGTAGAAACGGTTACCGATTTTCCGGGAATACCCTTTCGTAAAATGATGCCGAAAGATAAAATGTTACACAGGTATGTAGACGGAATTATCGCGGTAGATTCGTTGCTTTACGTCTCTATTTACGATTACGACTGGAGCCTCCCTCGCCTCATGCCCTATTTCGATTCTATCAGGCCCCGGTTAGAAAACTATGATCCTTTTAGAGGTGCTCCGGAACCTATGTTGAGCCGGATGTTTTTTACTTCAGCTTATTCCAAAAATTATGGAATAGCAGGCATTATAAAATCCGGAGATTTAGGAAAAACTTGGACGAATGTTCCAACTGCGAATACACCCCGTTTTCTTGGGCCGAAGTTTGCGGGGTTGACGTTTTTAAATTTCGGTCCGGGTTACAGCGATGTGCCGCAAAATCTTTCGCCATACGTTTATGCTATGTCGAACGACGGCAGTTGGGAAACCGGCGATCATATTTTTATGGCTCGGATACATAAAGACAGTATAATAAACCGTAGCCCATGGCGGTTTTTATCGGGTATAAAAGATAATGTCCCCAAATGGTCCAAATTAGAGGATAAGAGTTACCCGATTTTTAGCGATCCTGGGCATACCGCCCACCCGACCATTTCTTATAATAAGGCTTTAAAACGTTATATACTCGGAATGTATAGCGATGTTGTACCCCACCGGGAAGATGCATCGGCTGAAGAGTACAGCAAGTGGGATAAAGAATCGGAAATGCAACTGTATGAAAGTGAATATCCATGGGGGCCGTGGAAGATATTTCACAATGAAAAACCATGGGGAGGATCAAGACATTCGGCGTACTTGCCTCAAATACCTAATAAGTGGTGGAGCAAAGACGGGTTATCGGGGACAATACTCTTTTCCGGAGACTACACAGGAGCCCACAAGCACCACGAGTATTATGGTTTTATGACGCAGTCTTTTACTTTGAAACTAAAAAAATAAAATACTGTAAACAAGACAATACCTAAAATTTGTATCCTCTTTTAATTGATTATTCTGATCCATTGACATTCAGTTTTGTAAGACTTGTGATAGAGTTTTTTACCCGCAATTTCATTGCGGTTAAGACGCAATATTCTTGAGCATTCCCTTAAAAATAAAGCCGTGAAACGGCAAAACGGAATACCAATATAAGCGGCCCCACAACCCTAAAGGCCTGAACGTGGCAGTTTGATAAAGCGTATCTTGTTTAATTTCAAATTCAAGCCAGGCTTCGCCCGGTAACTTCATTTCAGCATACAATAAAAGTCGCTTCTCCTCTTTGTTCGCATATAATACTCTCCAAAAATCCAAAGAATCGCCCGAAAATATCAAAGTATTGCTTTTGCGCCCACGCCTCAAGCCCACACCTCCATATAACTTATCTATAAAACCTCTTATAGACCAAAGCCAATTGCCGTAATACCAGCCGGTTTCCCCGCCAATCGCCCAAATCTTATTTAGTGTCTTAGTAACATCCGTCACCTTCCTTTCGCGTTTATCTATAAAGCAACCAAAGGTGGGTACCTCCAAAAGCTTCGTGATGCCGGTTTCTAAAATATTGCTCGAAAGTGCATCCTTCCAACTTGATACCACGTCTTCATTCTGAATTTTACCAAAAGCCAACTCTATAGATTCTTTATAAGTTAGAAGTTTTATACCTAACAGATCTTTCAAATTATTAGGTTTACAAATAACTTCCACACTCATGCTGCTAACCAAGTTTGCAGCTAAAACAAAAGATGTTGAAGTAACAAAATAGAGCCAATACGACGACAATTTGGGCGATAACACCGGAACCGAAATAATTCTCCTCTTCAGGTTTCGTACCTCTGCAAAGCCCAAAAGCATTTGTTTATAAGAGAGTACATCCGGCCCCCCAATATCAAAGCTCTTATCATATGCATATTCGAGTAATAAAACTCCTTGCAAAAATTCGATTACATTGCGAATAGCTATGGGTTGCGATTTGGTACTTAACCATTTCGGAGCAATCATTACCGGCAATTTTTCTACCAAATCGCGTATTATTTCGAAAGACGCACTTCCCGAACCCAGAATAATGGCCGCACGCAAGGTAGTAAGGTGGAAATCGGATGACGACAAGATTTCTTCTACCTGTTTTCTTGATTGTAGATGTTTGGAGAGCTTGATCTCATTTACTATTCCACTTAGGTAAACTACTTGCTTTACATCGGTTTTTTGTATGCACTCCTTAAAATTTAATGCGGATATTTTTTCCAGCTCTTCGAAATCGGCATTGCTTGCTGACATGGAATGAATCAAATAATAAGCAGCATCAATATCTTTCGGTATTTCGGTTAAGGATTCGCGATGTAAAAAATTTACTTCAATAAGGCTTACCTTTCCTTCGGCATACCCCGACAGATCGAATCTTTTTTTATCTCTCACACAACAAATAACCTCGTGCCCGGCTTTAAGCAAAGCCGGAAGCAAGCGTCGGCCGATATAACCTGTTGTGCCTGTTAGTAGAATTTTCATAATGAGACTATAGAATTTATATACCCGGAAACGGTCGTTCACTCCCGGTTCGTTTTTCAGTGGACTGATTAAATAAATTACCCGGAAACCTCGAAATGTTCTTCGGGTAGACACGGTTCTTTAAAGCTACGACAAAGGCATTTATCACCCGACGTAGGATTTAAGCCATTGCTTGGGTCTTAGGAAATCGCCAAACTCCAACCCTTCGAACTTTAAAAAAGAGAAAAAAAATAGCTATAAGTAGCTATTTTCAAACCAACCAAAATTAAATAAATTTCGCGGGCTTCTTTTTGCGGATGTGATTTGAACTCATACTTTCTTTCTAAATTTTTCCGATATAAAGCATTGGCAATACCAAGAACCACGCAAGTACTTTGAAGAAGTAAAAAATGCATTTTTTTATCATCCTTTTCTTGTACCGTTATGCTTAAATTATTTAAATCATATTGTACCGGTTTTACATTCCTTTTCCTGTTAAGTAATGCTTACGGACAAACTGTAATCAAGGGACAAGTTGTTGAGGATCAGAGTAAAATTCCTCTGCCGGGAGTTTCTGTTAAAGCAGATTCATCTCTTATCGGAACTCAGACTGACCGAGATGGTTACTTTTCCTTGATAATTCCGGATGCACTGTACTCGAAACCTTTATTTCTGGAACTGCACCATGTCGGATATCATTCTGCAAAAGTCGAAGTCAGTAAAAAAAATTCCGCTTTAATACAAATAGTGCTAAAAGCTGATACATTGGATTTGACTAATGTAGTTACGGTGGGGTATGGGACGGTAAAAAAACGTCCGAGCAAAATGCCCGAATTTCCTTGGCCGCCACCTCCGTGTTCCGGCAGGATCATTTTCAATAATTCCCTTTTTACCCGAGTTAAAACACTTCAAGAAATTGATCACCTGTTAATTGATGCTCTCGAAAACTCGCGTTATTTCGATTATGCTCATTTTTACATTCCTAGGGGTTTCGCTCTTGCAACTAAAATTGAGCAAATTGACGAGGCCGGAATTTCCTTGGAAGAACCCGGAAGATGGAGCCCGACTATATCACCAAAAAAGTTAAACTTTGAGGAATACATTAAAGCTCTTTTTTTCCCGACACCCGGGTATTTCCGAATAA
>JAYULL010000072.1:0-13489 GCA_043763625.1 Sphingobacteriaceae bacterium
AAAAAGTAAAATTGTCAGGCCTTCAGATCAAAGGGCCAAAGTCATAACAGAGGGGGTCAGTATCCCCGGTACGGGGTCAGCATCTCCGGAATCTCCAGTAAACAACAGCAGACGGGAAATCCTGCTATGTTTCTTTATGCTTTTTTTCCGCATAAGGCGGAATACAAAGAGTTTAAGAGATTGCTTTCGTTGAATTTAATTTGAAAAGGGAATGTCGAAATAGTGAACAAACCCGGGAATATCAGTGAAACTTGATTTTAAGAATTACTTCCCCTGACAGGCCCCGGGGATTACCCTTCCAATTCGGACCGGATGTAATTAAATTCGCAGCCTTTAAATTATTGGCTTCGCTTAAGCCTTTAAGAATTTTCAAATCAACAACATTTCCATCCGAGGAAACTCTAAAGCTTAAGGTTACGGTTCCTTTTGTGGCATCCGCAGACTTTCCATTTTCCTGCAAGTATTTTCTATACGCCGGCCAACCTGTAGAAGGCTTAGCTTGAGTCGGTCCCACTGCTTCCGGAGTCGGTTTTATAACTGAAACTTCGTTCAAAGCCGTCAGCGCATGCTCTAACTTAATCGTCAGACTGTCTTGATTGTCAATATTGACCAGTTCCTTGTTATATCCGATTGTTGAAACTTCCAGTGTTTGCCCCTTTCTTGAAACTTCGATTGAAAATTTACCGGTTACATCGGTTACTGCAGCACCTTTTTCTCCTTTTACATAAACAGCAACTCCCGGTAGAGGCTCATTATTTTCATCGACTACGGCACCCGATATTATTCGGGAACCGGCGATCGGTACATCTTGTACTTCTTTCCCCGAAACGATAAAAGAACTTCCGGTAGTTACTTCGCGGTTTCTCTTTTGGTATCCTCTTACAACTACGTCGCTCATAGCTGTCATCGCCGGCTCTAAACTAACCTGTAAACTGTCTTGACTTTTAATTGCAATCCGCCGCTTGTTATAGCCTATAAAAGATACTTCGAGCGTTTCTCCGGGTTGTGCCAAGATTGAAAACTTACCGCTTGCATCGGTAACTGCAGCTTTTTCTCCTTTTAAGTAAACGGTAACTCCCGGTAAAGTCTCTTTACTATATTCGTCTGTTACCGTACCGGAAATCACTCGAAATGAACTCGCTATACGCACATCTTGTACTTCTTTCGCCGAGGGGGTAAACGAATTCCCGGAAGTTGCTTCCCTATTTTGCTTTTGATATCCTCTAACCACATAATTATCAGCCGCGACACCTGCAATCCGGTTTGCATTCGGTATAGCTGTGTGAGTATTTCGTGTAACTTCCTGCGGCTTTCTCGGGGTTTCGGAAACCGGTTTCAGTACTTTTTTCTTCGATTCCGGTTTTTGAGCAAGCTGTACCTCTCGTTCAGGGAGCGTTGTGGGTTTTGATGTAGAAGCTTCTATAACCCTTCCACGCCCTCTATCAACCGTTTTTGCCATTCGAACGGGAGATTTATCCTCCAACATAAAAAATTCGGCAGTTAGAACAGCAAACAGTAATGCAGCAGCAACCGAAAGGCGAATTAAAGAATCGGTACGGAAAGATCTTTTTTTATTTATTCTTTGGCTTATCAGTTCTTCAATTTCTTGAAGATGCTCGGGTTCCAGGTTCCCGGATGCGGCTTCCATTCCGGCAATTAAATCTGCTAAAAGCGGATCGCTTTCCGCCTTTCGCTCCAATTCGTAGGCCGCTCGGGTATCCAACTTGCCTGTAGCATACTTCCGTATCAATTCGATATCGTAGCTCTTATTCTTCACGATTCCTCTCCATGCAAATTTTCAAATTCCGTTTACCGTTTTGTATGTAGCTTTTTACCTCTCCAAGGCTATAACCGGTTAAATCGGTAATTTCTTTATATCCTTTCTCATTTAGAAAAAATAAATGAATGCTTTGTTTTTGCTTTTCCGGTAGCTTCTCTAAACACTTTTCTAATGCAGAAAGGTTATGCTCTTTATTTTCCCGGTCATCCTGATGCAGCGAAAGCGGAAATTCCACAAATTCTTCGAAAGAAACTAAATGCATTTTTTTACCCGATCTCAATTGCATCAGGCAGTAGTTTTTGGTTAAAACATACAGCCAACTTGCAAAATTCCGAACCTCCTGCTTACTTACTTTTTTAATCAACTCTTCAAAAATTTGCATCACGGCGTCTTTACTTTGTTCGCCTTCTTGCAAATATCTGTAGCAAACGTAGTAAACCATTGCAGAATGACGGCTGAACAAATCGCCAAGAACCTTTAAATCGCCCTTTCGGCGAAATCGCTCCAGCAAATCTTCATCACTTGATTCTTCCGGTTTTTCAGGCTTAATAAACCAATTCATTCAATCGCTCAAAATAATTTTAATTTACCGGTTATGGAAATTTAGATACTGATGCATCCTGCGGCAAAATTCAACAACATGAAAAAAATATTTTATCTAACCCTATTGCTATTTGCATTCGCAGGATTCAAATTAGGCACAACAATTACTATTTCCGGAACCGTTTACGATGCTGCAAGCAAAGAGACACGGCCGGGAGTTTCGGTTCAAGAAGAGGGAACTAAGAATGCTGTGATAACAGACATTTCCGGCAAGTATTCTATACGAGTAAAAAACCTTGATGCTGTTCTTACAGCTCACTTTGTCGGTTATCAAACTTCCAAAATTAAGATTAAGGGACCCTATAAGCAAGACATTTGGCTGCGGGCTTCTACTAACTCCATGCACGAAGTTGTAGTGCGGGGTTATCAAAAAAGAAATCGAGAAGTTGTAACCGGGAGCACATTTATAGTTTCCGGCAAGGAAGTAGCTGACGTACCGGCGGCAAGCATCACAATCAGGATCTCCAGTAAAGAAGAAAGCAAAGACTCTTACAAGGAAATTTCCGAGAACAAATTCATTAATCCGGCAACTACTCCGCTTTCGACTTTTGCCGTTGATGTTGACGGTGCTTCTTACAGCAACATGCGCCGGTTCATCAATTCCGGTCAACTCCCCCCTGCCGACGCTGTCCGGATAGAAGAAATGATTAACTATTTTAAAT
Organism: Sphingobacteriaceae bacterium; assembly: GCA_043763625.1. Taxonomy (GTDB): domain Bacteria; phylum Bacteroidota; class Bacteroidia; order Sphingobacteriales; family Sphingobacteriaceae; genus Rubrolithibacter. Next base: position 3,046 of record JAYULL010000072.1, read on the forward strand.
ACGACTTAAACGAACCCGGCAACAGCGATCCTGTAGCTATCACAACCGAACTTTCGACAGCTCCTTGGAACGAGAAACATCATTTACTTAGAATCGGATTAAGAGCAAAACAAGTGGAGACAGAAAAATTACCGCCTTCCAACCTTGTATTTTTGATCGATGTTTCAGGCTCTATGGCTCCCGGGAATAGATTGCCGCTGGTTAAAGCTTCGCTTAAAATGCTGGTGGATCAACTGCGAGAGAAAGACAATGTAGCGATAGTGACTTATGCCGGCGAAGCCGGATTAAAACTTCCTTCAACAAAAGGGAATTTGAAAACAAAAATAAAAAATGCAATTGACGAGTTACAAGCAGGCGGTTCAACTGCCGGAGGCGGAGGTTTAATGATGGCGTACCAAGTTGCTCGGGAAAACTTTATCAAGAACGGCAATAACAGAATTACTATGGCGACCGACGGAGATTTCAACGTAGGCATGTCAAGCGATAAAGAAATGGAAAAACTGATAGCCCGAGAACGTGAAGACGGTATAAGTATTTCTGTTTTAGGTTTCGGTATGGGGAATTATAAAGACAGTAAGCTGGAAATAATTGCGGATAAGGGGCACGGCAACTACGCTTACATAGATAACGCAGATGAAGCACGCAAAGCGATGGTAAGCGAATTCGGCGGAACCCTCTTTACTGTTGCAAAAGACGTCAAAATACAAATAGAGTTTAATCCGGCAAAAGTTCAGGCTTATCGCTTACTGGGTTACGAAAATCGCTTGCTCGAAAAGGAAGATTTTAACAACGACAAAAAACTCGGCGGCGATATGGGCGTGGGGCACACGGTTACCGCTCTCTACGAACTAATTCCTACAGGGGTAAAAAGCGACTTTGCAGCTACTGTCGATCCCTTGAAATACCAAAAACAAGAGAATGTAGAAAGCGTCGTCGGCTCTGCGGAAATTGCAACTATAAAATTCAGATATAAAGATCCGCAATCAAATAAAAGCTTGCTAAAACAAACTACTCTTGCCGGATCGCCGGTTGTCTCGGCCAAAGCAAGTGATGATTTTAGATTTGCATCAGCCGTTGCCGAATTCGGGCTACTGCTCAGAAATTCAGAATTTAAACAAAAAGCAAATTTTAATAAGCTGATTGCGAGAGCGAAAACTGCCAAAGGAAAAGATGAAGAAGGTTATCGGGCGGAGTTTATAAGGCTCGCAGAGAGCGCTGAATTATTAGTCAAAAGCACCGACTTAGCTCAAGAATCAGAAGAATAACAAAGTATGGGATACAATTTAACTGCATGTAGAGAATCGCTATTTAGAATTATTATTACATAGATTAAATCTTTTCTTGCTAAACTGTGTATATGTATTTACAATCTAACATCTACCTATGGCAAAGCGAATACTTGCAGTTCAAGACGATCCGGATATTCTTTTTATTGTCGAAATGATTTTAAAGGAAGAAGGGTATGAAGTTTTTACTTCTCCCGACGGGAAAAATATCCTTTTAGAAGTGGAAACAGTTCATCCTGATTTAGTGATAATGGATATTCGCCTGCCGGAAGCGGACGGAAGAGACCTGTGTAAAGACATTAAAACCTGCTACAAAAATTTGCCGATAATTCTTATGTCTGCACATGCAGAATATGGACAAGTAATTGAAGAATCTTGTGCCGATGATTTCATTGCCAAGCCTTTTGATTTAACGGAATTTATCAGACGGATACATGATCGACTGGCAGCTTAATACATTGTACTAACATTATAAGAGGAAAGCTGTTAAAGTAGTATGGATAATACGGCAACTTATTCCGGAAATAAGCTAAAGTGGATTGAACGATTATCCGGTTTATTAGACAATCAATTTAAATTTCCGGGTACCAATTTCAGGTTTGGGATAGACCCCCTGTTAAACCTAATTCCTTTTGCCGGTAATTTACCGGGCACCATCATGTCAGCCGTGCTTCTGCTGACTATGGCAAAACACGGCGCAAGCCGCAAGATTGTAATTTTAATGACGATAAACGTGCTGATAGATGCAGCTGTCGGTTCTATCCCTTTAATTGGCCAGCTGTTCGATTTTTACTTTAAAGCGAATGCCAAAAACGTGCGTCTGCTTAAAGAACATTATCAAGAAGGGAAACATACAGGAAGCGGCAAGGGCGTAATAGCCTTGATAGTTTTAGTATTGATTATACTTTTTACATTAATCGGTTGGGGGATAGCAGAACTTTTTAAATATCTGTTCTGACATCGAAGAAAACATGTAAACGGTTTATTTACTCTTTTAAAGGTTTAATTCTTTTTAACATAAGTACGTTTTAGATAGCCGCCGGTACCCGAGGAAGTGTAATAGAAATCTAAATTATTCCCGGTAATCTTAAATTTGCCGTTAGGATAAAGAATAAAGGTATCACGATTAACAAAGGGTCCTTTCGGAACATTATCAATTCCTGTATCAAATACCCGATATTCGTGAGCAATAAATTTCAGCTTTTCACCGTCTACAACAACTTTACCTTTAGATTTCGCCCAACCGGATGTATCGTTCAAAGAATGCCGGTCGTAAATCCCGAAGGAAATCAGGTTCTCCTCGAAAGTACCGTCTTCTTTAATCTTTAACATTATTCTAGTTATCCCCTTTGGTGCTTCATTTTGAGAAGATTCCCAAGTACTGTATAAGCTTGCGTCGGTAACGCTTGCATTTTTCTCCTTTTTGCAGCCTGCAATTATTAAAGCAGTTGATAGGATAAGTATTAAACCTTTTTTCATAAAGTAAAATTAACGGCAATAATAATCATAACGCTTGCGGCGATACAATGTGTATAGTGTACCTGTTTTTTCTACACGGTCCGCAAAAACTTAATTTCCGGCTCTTAAGGTCGCAACATAGGAGAATTGCCTGCGTATAAGAGTCTGATATTTACCCTTACAAATTTACCCATGTGCAAATATGAATTATTAAAAAACCGGCTTATCAGCACCGTTATCATAGTTTCGGTAATTGTGTTTACCGGTTGGGTGGGGAACATCCAAGTATTCTTGAGTATCCTTCCGGGATACATTGCAATGAATCCGCTCACAGCTATAAATCTATTTCTTCTTGCTCTCGCAATAAAGGCAACCGGCCTAACGAATAAATCAAAACATGTAAATGCAGTTAAAGGTATTGTAATTTTGCTCCTGTCAGTTATGGCAGTAAAACTCTCGGACGTATACCTTTCCACTCAATACAATTTAGATAAACAGTTTTTTTCGAGTAAGCTATTCGGCAACCAAATGACTGTTCCGACAGTTTTTAATTTTGTTATTTTGTCATTCTCATTACTACTTTCCTGCCAAAAGCACATAAAAGTATATTAAATTTTCTCAATTCTTGAGCTTAACGTGTCTTGCCGTAAATTTTGTTTACTTGGGTGCATACTTATTTAATACATTTCCCATAATAAATACAACTACAGAAACACCGATCGCGCTACACACAACAGTCTGCTTTATTTTACTTAGCCTTAGTTTGCTTTTAATTCACCCTTTTGGGGGTGTTATGAAAATTATTACGTCTGAATCGCTTGGAGGCTCTTTAGCTAGAAAGAGATTGTTATGGATTCTCATCACCTCTTTTATTATTGGATATCTGCGTTTATTGGGGCAGAAGCTTGGTCTCTATTCCATGGAATTCGGCATCGCCCTTCTAGTTGTTTTTAACGTTATGGTTGCTGTTGTAGTAATGTTATCATATGGACACTCCCTAAATAAGATTCAATCAGAATGGAAAATTGCGGAGCACCATTTAAAATTAAGCGAACAGAAGTTTTCGCATGCTTTCACCTATTCCGGAGTCGGAATGGCATTAGTTGCGCCCGATGGAACATGGCTTGACGTAAACCCTGCTGTCTGCAATATCTTGGGGTATACTAAAGATGAACTGTTAAAATTAACTTTCCAAGATGTTTCTCATCCAAACGACTTAGAAAAAGACATGGAATATGTACGGAGAACATTAGCGGGTGAAATAGACAGTTACCAGCTGGAGAAAAGGTATTATCATAAAGGAGGGGAAGTAATTTGGGCGAGATTAACAGTTTCGATTGTTCGGGAAGCAGATAAACCCCAATTCTTTATATCTCAAATTGCCGATATAACGGCTATGAAATCATTGGTGGATAACTTGCGAAAAAAGAATAATGAATTAACGATTTTAAAAGAAAAAGCTGAGTGTGCAGTAAAAGTTAAATCGGAGTTTTTGGCAAATATATCACATGAACTGCGTACGCCTCTTAACAACGCCTTAATATTATCCGAACTTCTTTTACAAAATAACTCGGGCAACCTTTCACAAAAACAACTTGATTGGATTGATGTGATCAATAAGTCGGGGAAGGATTTACTAACCTTGATTAATGACCTTTTAGATTTAGCAAAAATTGAATCAAAAAATGTAGAACTCTACTACAGTAAAACTCACGTAGCGGAAATTTTTCGTGACATGGAGCTAATCTTTGCCGGAATAAGTAACCGGAAGTCAATCGAATTCAAAACAGTAATTGATCCCTTTGTTCCCCAATATATTAAAACAGACAAACAGCGATTAGGCCAGATATTAAAAAATCTTTTATCCAACGCGTTTAAATTTACTCCGCAAGGCGGAAAAGTTAGTATGTATCTGAGTCTTAGTGATGTCAATGAAGAGAAATTTTTGGAAATACAAGTGAGAGATTCCGGGATAGGGATTGAAAAGGAGAAAATGGAATTAATTTTTAATGCTTTCAAACAAGCAGATTCTTCTACTACCAGACAATACGGAGGTACCGGATTGGGGTTATCAATCAGCAAGGAACTTGTTGAGTTGTTTGGAGGATCTATATCAACGCAAAGCGAAGTTGGGAAAGGCAGTACTTTTTGTATTAAGATACCGCTTATACTTTCTGAATATACGCGTTTAAAGGGAATTGAAAATGCAAATGATGACAGGATTTCGAAAGAAATAATGAATCCGATCAGTGATTCATTAAGAGGTAAAAAAATACTTGTAGTGGATGATAATCTGCGAAATGTGTTTGCACTTAGTTCCTTATTAGAAGAACACGGTGCGGAGATACTTTCGGTATCTGACGGAAAAGAGGCTCTTCATGCGTTACTCGAAGTCAAAGAAATTGCTGTAATTTTAATGGATATGATGATGCCGGAAATAGATGGATATGAAGCTATGAAGCATATTCGTTTTAACCCGCGATATAAAGATATCCCTGTTATAGCACTTACAGCTAAAGCTATGACAGGAGACGCGAAAAAGTGCTTAGAAGCAGGCGCATCTGACTACATCTCGAAACCGTTTGTTAACGAATACCTTATCTCGCAAATTGAGTATTGGATAAACCAAAGTAAAGAAAAACAAGAGGCTTTTGTATAAGGTTTGAATGACTTTATTAAAGTGCAGCGCTATGTTTCAATTTTTCTGTGTTCGATATAATAGAGACTTTAGCATGAATAAACAGGTATATTACGACATTTCCCAAATCAAAAAAGCGCTAAGCCGTAATTTTAAATATGCACCCTTTTAAAAATGTGCTTCAATCTGAAATATCTCCGTAAGAGCTATCATAACTATAGCGCACGAACTATTGCAAGAGCTTATCCTTGAAGCTAGAGTAACGAGGCGTTTTTTAGAAAGCCTACTTGAGCATTTTAGTCCGGTTAAAGCTGTTAAATTTTAAAAAGTTTCTATTGCCGGTTGTATAGGTTCATCTTCTTGCAGAGTATTAAAAATTACAAATACTTTAAGCTTTGTGCTAAGAATGGTGGTACATGCGAAGTTTCTAAATAGAAATTAAGCAGAAACCAAAAACTTTTCCTTCTGATTTAGTTTGCTCTCGTAATTAGCTAACCCTAACTCAGCGACGTATTTACAATTAGCAGGATGATTAGGACTTATGAAGACCGGCATATCAAACCCTAATTCAACATAATATTGAGTAATGAAATTCTGAATAGGAAGACTGTTAGCAGTATTTTTAATATCTTCAGTTAACGTTTTTAAAGGTTTTAGCAAAAGTTGAATTTGATATACTTCAAATTCTTCATATAACGGTACCCAACGAGAAATACGACCTACTTGCACCTGTATTCCTGAACGATTAACTCCTATTAGGACACCAATTTGCTCTTCAATCATCTCATTAACATCTCTCAATACTACCTTTTGGCCTATATACCTTGTATATATTTTTAGCTTTTCTTTAACAGTTAGACGCATAATAATAGAACTTGAAGCAAATATAATACTAAATATATTAGTATTACAAGTTTTTATCTACGTCTCATGTAAAGTTCTTCCGGCTGTTCAATTATCTGTTCATAGAACTTAATAGGCAGTACGCTGCCGCTGATTAACCTCCGGCCAAACGATGTTGCGTTACTTCGATAGATGCATTAAACTATTCTTTGGAGAGGAAGTGCGGTTATCTATCTATTCCATTATTTATGTCTTTGAATAACACCATTTCACGAATTCTGGATGAAGCCCCATCGTAAAAGCCTGTATCTAAAAAAAAATCCTTCGGATTTTTAAATGTCACAAATAAAATATCAAATATAGGAAGGTCAGAATAATTATATGCATGAATACCTTTTGCATGGTGCAATGAGTGCGATTCGGGTCTTTGAAAAATATACCCCATCCATTGAGGAGTTTTAATATTGGCATGTTGGATAACAGACTGAAGAAGATTCTACCGGTGTGCTGTATAGTCTTGGAGGTTTCTTTGTTGAAGTGGTATATGGTAAGTTAACATCTTTTAAAAGCAAACAATTGTTGGAACCTTGTTTAAATACTGTTTCTTTAAAATCCATTGTCTAATGAATAACGTATATGACTAAGAGAGTTCCGAGAAATACTTTCACAGGTTATACTCATTAAGCGAACACTTGTATAAAGTCGTTCACTTATGTAAATATTAATTCTCATATTTGTTTTAACAAAAAGGGTCAGATGGCCGATTGGAAGGCGAAAGTTTGCAAGACTTTTAATAGTGGTTCAAATCCATTTCTGACCTCAAAACTATCTATGATTAAGAATGAGAGCTCGGTTGAAAGCCGGGCTTTTTTTGTTCTTTACTCTTTGCCCTATTTTAACTTTGAAAGAAGAAGATTAAGAGTCTATATAAATAAAACCCTGCTCCACGGCAGGTTTATCAATATTTTATTTCGACTTGGAAAAACTAAAATAAGGTATTTTTAGAGACTAAATTAAGTCCGACATCGGCAAGTTATCGAGATAGGTGTTGTTGATGATTCGAATTAACGGGTTCTTCCGTTTTATCGCCTTCCTTTCTAGCCTGGTTCGCCTTAATCTCCTCAAGGATCTCTTGGCGGCTCAACTTTATAGAGGATACCAGTTCTTTAGATAAGCGTTTGCTGACTTTGCTGATTTTTTTGGCTGTCTTTTCTTGAACTTAAATTAAAGCTTTCAGTAACTTCTGTTATCCGAGTTGCTATACTGTCTCTAAGTTCCTTTTTACTTCGTTTCGCTTAGGTTTTATTAACGAACGAATTTTACTCTTTTTCATAAATATTTTTATTAGAGCTACATTATTAAAGAATTATTTGTTTATTATAATATGTTAATCAATAAGAAGGCATTTAACACGTAATTAATAAATGAATGCGGCCCACTTACTGCCTCAACTGAGTCTAAGCTTTAGAATTGGCATTTTCAAAGCATTAAGCTTTTTTATCATCAAACGTTCATATAGTTTTATTAGTCTGCTAATATGCAAGTAGTATGTTCGAAGGAAAATATCTTGAAGTTATATGGAAAATGAATTTCTGATCAATGTAAACTGGATGAGCAGAGGCGGAAACTTAGAATTATTGATCATCCCTGCCAAACATTTTTTTAATGTATTCCTAGACGATCAGGAAGTTTGCCGTCTTCGGAAGGATAAAGAACTTAACTGGTATGACTTAAACAAAGAGCTTGATAATTACTCTGCCGAAATCATTGGGTTAGGAATTGATTTGTATTGTTTTGAATCTCCGCTCTTTTAAAAGTACAGCCCCTCTACTGATGATGCATTTTGCAAGGCAGACAACAACAACTCGATATTAATAGGTTTAGTGATATACTCGTTCATTCCCGCAGATAAGCATTGCTCTTTGTCATCAGGCAAAGCGTTAGCTGTCATGGCAATAATGATAGGTTGGTGAATACTGTTCTTTCTTATATATTTTGTTGCTTCTAATCCGTCCATTTCAGGCATTAACACATCCATTAATATTACGTCATAGGGCTTATTTGCTAACATCTCTACAGCTTTTCTACCGTTATCTGCTATATCTATTTGATAGCCTAATTTATTCAAAACCCGTGTAGCAAGCTTTTGATTGATGATATTATCTTCTGTTAACAAAATATTGAGTGGAAAAGCTATGGCAAAATCTTCTGAAAGTAAAGAAGGCTTTTTAGAAGTGGTTAATACTTTAGAGGAATCATTCCCTTTTAATTCGCTTTGTACTAACTTAAATAGCTGTGATTGTTTAACAGGTTTTGTCAGAACGCAATTAAATAAATGCGGGTATTTAGATCGGGTTTCATCCCCGATAGAGCTAAGCAGCATAATAGGAAGATTTGGATGCCTTGTTTTTATAGCTTTCGCAACCTCTATTCCATCCATATCAGGCATTTGCATATCGGTAATCACTAATGAGAAGCAGCTTTCAGCGTTTAAAATTTCCAAAGCCTGTTCTCCTGAGGATGCCAGTGTAGGATTGAGTTTCCAAAGCTCCAATTGACTTCTGAGAATAGCTAGGTTGGTCATATTATCATCGATCACTAAAATCTTCTTTCCCTCGTTCTCAGCAGTATTGAAGTAAGCGTACTGCTTTTTAGACTTCTCACCAGGATGGGTTCGAACATTGAATTGAAAAGTCGAGCCTTTACCTACTTCACTTTCCACACTTATACTTCCACCCATGAGTTTTACCAGTCGTTCAGAAATAACCAAACCTAACCCTGTTCCTCCGTATTTTCGGGTGGTAGAGTTGTCAACTTGCGAGAAAGCCTTAAATAAATGTGATTTCTTTTGCTCCGGAATCCCGATCCCTGTATCTCTTACCTCAAACATAAGCTCTAAATCATCATTCATCGCACTGATTAACCCTACTTTAACAAACACTTCGCCCTTATGTGTGAACTTTAGTGCATTGCTTACTAGATTCAGTAGTATTTGTCGAAGCCTAAATGAGTCACCGATAATTTGAGTTGGAATAATGTGATCAATTTGATAAATTAAATCCAGACCTTGCTCTGCAGCTTTTCCGGAAAACAAGTCCATTACGTCTTCAATGCAACTGCGCAAATCGAAGTCCAGATGCTCCAGCTCCATATTCCCCGATTCAATTTTCGAGAAGTCAAGAATATCATTGATTACAGCAAGTAAAGCTTCACCACTATTTCGAATGGTACTGACATATTCTTCCTGTTCCGAGTTTAAAGACGTTTCAGCCAGTAAGCTTGCCATCCCAATAACTCCGTTCATCGGTGTTCTGATCTCGTGGCTCATTGTAGCTAAAAACACGCTCTTGGCCTGATTGGCTTTATCGGATTTTTCCCGTTCTTCATAAAGCTGCTCATTAAGCCCTTTTAGGTGATCAGTGTGATTTTGAAGTTCTTCGGACTGCGCTTGCAATTCTTCGTTTAATGACTGTTCGTGTTCAGATTGGGCCTGTAATTCTTCTGACTGAATTTGCAACTTCAAATTTGCTTCAAGTACTTGTACCTCAATTTGTTTTTGCTTTTTGAACGTCCTTCTGATGTAAGTAAATAATAAAGCTACTAAGCCGAGGATGATGATCAACCCAAAACCGATCATCAAAATGGATTGATTAACATTTTTTCTGTTATAATCTCTTCGTTCGGCAAGTATCTGATCCTCTACAGCCTTAATTCGATCTATTGTACTGAGCACATCTCTCATTGACCGATCATCTTCAATTTCTCGTTGTGCTTTTTTCTTATCTAAGCTATTATATGCCCAAAGAATTTTGCTTGTTGCGAATATCTTATCGGAGACCGCGTGTTTAAGGCTGTCAATCCTTTGATTTTGCTTTTTCTCATTATCTACAAGTGAGGCCAAGCGATCTATTGAAGGGTTAATTTTGCTTAACGATTCGTTATAACTCTCCAGAAATTGTGTGTTTCCGGTTGCTATGTAAGCCCTTGCGTTGCTTTCTGCATGTATTACATTAATTAGACTTAGGTTTATTAGCTTGATGACTTCTTGAGTACGATCAACTGAGATCGCGTCTTTTTCCATTTCATTTATTCTTACATAGGAGACAATACCCATAGTAAAAACAAATCCTAGAGTAATTACAAAACCGGTAAGTACTTGCCGCTGAAAAGTAAGCTTGAACATGCGTAACATTTTAAATTATAGAGAAGCGTAATTATT
>JAYULL010000073.1:0-3663 GCA_043763625.1 Sphingobacteriaceae bacterium
GAATTAGCTTATAGACAAGCTATTGCGGCGCACAAAATAGTCGCAAGTCCTGAAGGAAAACTTCTATTCTTTTCGAAAGAAAACTTTTCTAACGGCTCAATCGGCACTGTAGATGTTACGTATCCTTCGGCCCCTTTATTTCTCTTGTACAACACCGAGTTGATGAAAGGAATGCTTCGCTTTATTTTCGAATACTCGGAAAGCGGCCGGTGGAAAGAACCCTTTGCTGCACATGATGTCGGCACTTATCCTTTGGCGAACGGACAAACTTATGGGGAAGACATGCCGGTGGAGGAATCAGGTAATATGATAATTCTAACAGCTGCGATAGCAGCAGCAGAAAAAAATCCCTCATTCGCAAAAGAGCATTGGGCAACTTTGACTACTTGGGCCGAATTTCTTCAAAAGGAAGGCTTTGATCCAGCAAACCAACTGTGTACGGATGATTTTGCCGGGCACTTGGCTCGAAATGCCAATTTATCCGTAAAGGCAATTGTAGGATTAGGATGCTACGGTAAGCTTGCCGGAATGTTGGAGAAACCGGATGTAGAAAAGAAATACCTTGCCTTGGCTAAAGAAATGGCTCAAAAGTGGATGCAACTTGCAGAGGATGGCGATCATTATACTCTTGCTTTTGAATCGAAAGGTACTTGGAGCCAAAAGTATAATCTGGTTTGGGATAAGCTGTTGAACTTAAATATCTTCCCCAAATCTGTTCGAGACAAAGAAATTGCTTATTATAAAACTAAACAACAACCATACGGATTACCCTTAGACAGTAGAAAAACTTACACTAAATCCGATTGGATTTTATGGACCGCAACGCTGGCTGATAATCAAAATGATTTTAACGCTTTAGTTGACCCTGTATGGAAGTTTGTGAATAAATCGCCTGATAAAATGCCGTTAAGCGATTGGCACGAAACTACCGACTCAAAATCTGTTGGTTTCAGAGCACGGTCTGTAGTAGGAGGATACTTTATAAAAATGCTGGAAGATAAATTAAGTAATTAATTATAACTTTAAAAACTAAAATCCTTGTTACCGGCGTATTGAAATAGGGATTTACTAATGAAACTCCTTCGATATAAACCTGAGCAAACGACGAACAATATTGGGCAATTATGCAGAAGCGCCTTGTGGATATAGGGAATCGGTTAAAAATAAACGGAGTATTCGGACTCGACACACGGCCCGGCCTACAAGGACAGATGAATTATTCGGAAAACCCGAAACTTTATTTCATCCGGAAAGGTAAAACGCTTCATTTAACCAAAGATCGGGACGCCCAAAATATCTCAAATTCCGTTACGGGAATTAATCTACAACCGGCGGCTCTAATATGTGGACTAACAAGACCTCTAAGATTAAACCGGAGAAAGGGAAACTGATTACAAATTATCCGCAGACGATGCGGAGGGAGTTGAAAAGCTGCTATTCTCATATATTTTAAAGTAAAAAATTTATTATAAATTAAAAAATACATTAACTAAATTAATATTCAAACAAATGCTGAAAGGTAAAAGTAGAAGCCGTAGAACCGGAATAGCCGGGGTAATGTTCGGTGTTATGTTTACGGGGTTCGCCTATGGGCAAAGCAATCCGGGGACTATAACACTAACCGATTTGAGTTCATTTAAAGATCCGGGGAAAACTTGGAAAACGGCGAGCGATGTAAGTGCCGACCGGGGTAAAAACAATACTCTTAACGTTGCAAAAGGAAGCGGTTTAATAGTTAATACGCCGGATAGCAAGACCCACGGCACAGATCTTTACACTACTGTAGAGCATGGCGATGCCGACGTAGAGTTTGACTTTATGATGGCTAAAGGGTCTAATTCAGGCGTTTATCTGCAGGGCCGGTACGAGATACAACTATTAGACAGTTGGGGAGTATTAAAGCCTAGGGCCGGCGACGTCGGGGGGATATATGAGAGATGGGACGACAGTAAAACGGAAGGACAAAAAGGTTATGAAGGGCATGCTCCTCGTCAAAACACAGGCAAAGCACCCGGGTTATGGCAGCATATGAAAATTGCTTTCCAAGCTCCTCGCTTCGAGGGAGGTGGAAAGAAAACAGAAAACGCAAAGATTGTAAGGATCGAATTAAACGGGGTTACGATTCAGGAAGATGTTGAGCTTACCGGACCTACTCGCGGTGCCATGTCCAACGACGAAAAGCCTACCGGCCCTCTTCGAATTCAAGGCGACCACGGTGCAGTAGCTTTTCGAAATATTAACGTAACCACGTATTCCCGGCGCCCTTCTGCCGCCGGTGATAATGATAATACTGACCCGATTTTACTGGATGCTCCTGTAAATACAGTGCTGCGCAGCTTTATGGATTTGCCCGGCGGTCCCCGCGTTGTACATGCCGTTTCGGTGGGAAGTCCTCAACAGGTTCATTATACTTACGATATGGATAAAGGGACCATTGTTCAAGTTTGGAGAGGAGATTTTTTAAATACAACACCTATGTGGCATGACCGCGGAGACGGTTCTTCCCGGCCTCGAGGTGCGGTTCAAATTTTAACCAAACCGGTTTTAACTTTAGCAAAACTTTCGGGAGGGCAAGGTAGTTGGACAGCCGACACAGCAAGTACCGGTTATCGCCCTAAAGGATATACTTTAGATGCCAATGATCGACCGATATTTGTTTATAACATTTACGGAAGTAAGGTGACTGATAATATACAGGTGGCAGATAACGGACAAGGAATTCGCCGCGAAATCTCGGTAGAAAATCCCGGAACAGATTTATATGCTCGCATTGCCGACGGAACTTCTATAATTGAAACCGGAAAGGGCATGTATGATATAGACGGAAAATCCTATTTCCTTCGTTTAGATAATTCGGCGGATGCAAAAGCAAGCGTTAGAGACACAAACGGACGTAAAGAATTAATTGTTCCGGTAAAAGGCAAGTTGAGCTATTCAATTCTTTTCTAATTTTCAAAGGATTATATTTTATGATACAGACAACAAAAAAATATATAAGTAAGAGCCTGTTAGGCCTTGCGGCACCCCTTATGCTGACAGCTGCATTTGCAGGCTTTGCTCAGGCTCAGGATTCTCCTAAAGAGGAGGACTATTTTAAAATAAATAAAGTTACATCCCCGGAAGGAACACTGCTGGAAGTTGGCGGCCTGTGTACGTTGCCAAATGGCGATCTTGCTATTTCTACCCGTCGAGGTGATGTATTTATTGCCGAAAATCCTACAAGCGCTACTCCGTATTTCAGAAAGTTTGCTTCCGGATTACACGAATTACTGGGCGTGGCATATAAAGACGGCGCTCTTTACGTAGCGCAACGAGGCGAATTAACAAAATTAAAAGACACAAACATGGACGGTAAGGCCGACGTGTTTGAAACAATTTATGCATGGCCGATCTCTGGACATTACCACGAATACAGCTTCGGGCCTAAAATTGCTCCCGACGGTTCTTTCTTTGTAACCGGTAACGTGGCCTTTGGAGATGAAGAATGGTGGAGAGGCGAAAGCCGCGTTCCGATGAGGGGATGGACTATGCACATTTACGAAGACGGCAGAATGGAGCCTTGGGCAACGGGCATGCGTTCACCTTGTGGGATAAGCATGATAGACGGCGAGTTGTTTTATACGGATAACCAAGGTGATTGGATGGGATCCGGTGCGGTTTACC
>JAYULL010000074.1:0-13263 GCA_043763625.1 Sphingobacteriaceae bacterium
TTTTTCCTAAGAATGTGCCGGGATCTTCAACCTACGATGACAATGTAAGAGTTTCGTTGGATTTAGTATTTAGTGATGCTAATTGATGATTTGTCGAACTCTGCCGGCTTTAACGATTTGCCCGGGGTTGGTAAAGTGAGTAGCATATTAGAATTTGGTTTACTTGCAATGGTTCACCGCCCTCATAATTTACTGTAATACTTGACGGAAGCGAAACACAAAAATCGGCTAAACTTATGTTTATTCCCCTACTTTGTTTTACCTGTAAATTATTAACCGATTTAATCGGTGCGGGCTAAATATAAACCACAGTATTAAAAATCGCCGGGGATTTGATCTTAAATTCAGAGAATGCAGCCAAATAATTTTAACATAAATGGGTTAACCGAAAGCGAGGTACTTGTAGCCGGGGAAAAACACGGATTCAACCGTTTAAACTATAAAAGAGAGACCGGATTTTTTGATGCTCTGAAAAATTTGATTAAAGAGCCGATGGTCATTTTATTATTAGTGGCCTCATCTGTTTATTTCATTAGCGGAGACATCGGGAATGGTGTATTTCTTGCCTCGGCTATTGTGTTGGTAGCCGGCATTTCTTTGCATCAGGATTCAAGAAGTCGTAATGCTTTAGCAAAATTAAAAGACTTTACCCGCCCAACTTGTAAAGTTATCCGGAATGGCGAAGTAGTGGAATTAAATAGCGAGGACCTGGTAGTTGGAGACAGCCTGATGGTAGAGGAAGGTACTTTTGTTTCTGCTGATGGCATCATTGTTCATTCAAACGATTTTTCGGTAAATGAATCTATACTAACCGGAGAATCTTTTTCGGTTTTTAAAGATCGAACAAAAGAGGATAATATAGTTTACCGGGGCACAACCGTAACCGGCGGTTTAGCTGTTGCTACCGTTACCGCGATTGGCAACCAAACCAAATTGGGACAAATTGGTAAAAGCCTCGAAAACATAAAAGAAGAGAAAACTCCTTTAGAATTACAGATCAACAATTTTGTTAAAATGATGGTGATTGCCGGAGCTGTAGTTTTCACCATTGTTTGGGCAATAAATTATTTTCAATCCTACAATCTATCAGATAGTTTGCTCAAGGCGCTTACACTTGCCATGAGTATTTTGCCGGAAGAAATACCGGTAGCCTTTACCACCTTTATGGCACTGGGAGCTTGGCGATTAATGAAAACCGGCATTGTAGTTAAACAGATGAAAACTGTTGAAACATTGGGTAGTGCCACAGTAATATGCACGGATAAAACGGGTACACTTACCGAAAATAAAATGAGTTTGGCGAAACTGTTTGTGTTGGGCTCACAAAAAATTTCCGACACGTCAAGTTTATGGACTGCTGATGAAAAGGAACTGATCAGGTTGGCGATGTGGGCGAGCGAACCCATTCCGTTTGATCCGATGGAGGTTGCTCTGCATCATGCTTACGCAGATACAAGATCAATTGATGAACGACCTCATTTTAAAATGATTCACGAATATCCGCTTGAAGGAAAGCCGCCAATGATGACTCATGTGTTTCAGAATGATTTGGGAAATCGAATTATTGCCGCAAAGGGAGCACCTGAAGCTATAATCAATTGTTCCAATCTTTCGCCAATTGAAAAGCAGCAAATAGGTGATGCAATTGAAAATTTAACAACAGCCGGCTATCGTGTATTAGGTGTTAGCCAAGCCGATTTTACAGGCAATCAATTTCCGGAAAAACAGCAGGATTTTCAATTAAAATTCAAGGGAATTGTTGCTTTTTACGATCCTCCAAAGGAAAATATTCGAGTCGTATTGGAAGATTTCTATAAAGCCGGAATTGCTGTAAAAATTGTAACCGGAGACAATGCCGCCACAACTACCGCCATTGCCAAACAAATTGGATTTGTGGGGTTCGAAAAAAGTTTGACCGGCGAAGAACTAATGAAGCTATCGGATACCGAACTGCAGGAAAAGGTTATAGAGACTAATTTGTACACCAGAATGTTTCCGGAAGCTAAGTTAAAAATCATTAATGCGTTAAAGGCTAAAAATCAAATTGTAGCCATGACGGGAGATGGAGTAAATGACGGCCCGGCCCTTAAAGCTGCTCACATTGGAATTGCCATGGGTAAAAAAGGAACCGAGATAGCCAAACAAGCCGCATCACTGATTTTACTGGAAGATGATTTATCAAAAATGGTGGATGCTGTGGCGATGGGCAGGAAAATTTATGCCAATCTTAAGAAAGCAATCCGGTACATTATATCCATTCATATTCCAATTGTTCTTACCGTATTTCTTCCGTTGGTTTTTGGATGGATGTATCCTAATATATTTTCTCCGGTACATATTATTTTTCTGGAATTGATCATGGGGCCAACCTGCTCTATTATCTACGAAAATGAGCCGATGGAAAGAAATACTATGATTCAAAAGCCTCGCCCGTTTACAAGTACGTTCTTTGATTTAAAAGAATTAGGAATAAGTATTTTACAAGGATTAATGATTACCGCCGCAACATTATCGGTATATCAGTTTGCAGTGCAGCAGGGCTCTAGTGAAGCTGTTACAAGAACCATGGTGTTTACGGTTTTAATTGCTTCAAACATAGTCCTGACATTGGTTAACCGATCATTTACCTATTCTATCCTTACTACTTTAAAGTATAAAAATAACCTGGTGTTGATTATTATTGGTATTACTGTAGCCATTTCCGGCTTACTGTTGTATGTTCCGGTACTTGCAAAATTCTTCGAATTTGAATCGTTAAACTTAGCTCAGTTATCTGTAAGTATGGGGATGGGTTTTATTTTTGTGATTTGGTTTGAAGTGATAAAGTGGAAGAAAAGGTTAAGAATAAAGCAGAGCAGCAACATCGAGTAACTTTTCGTTTTGCTCAGTCATTGAATAAAGTGACTCTTATCGAAGAGTCTATATAGAATATTGAAATATCTTTAAATAAAAAATCATGAATCAAACACATTTGCATCTACTAATTACCCACTTGCCCATTATCGGCTCCATATTGGGTGCCCTTGTTTTAGCATATGGCATATGGACTCAAAGTATTCACACTAAAATTGCGGCTTATGGCTTGCTGGTCATTTCTTCTATCGGAGCAGGGATTGCTTACATTACGGGTGAAGCCGCTGAAGAAACGGTAGAACACCTACAGGGAATTGTTGAGAGTAAGATAGAACAACATGAGGATTTCGCATTATATGCTTTAATCGGGCTTATTCTTTTGGGTCTGTTTTCCATAATATCACTTTACGTCACTATTAAAAAGCATGCGTTAGCAAATCTTTTGGCTACAGTTACCTTGTTACTAGCACTCCTTAGTTTTGGCTTGGTTGCATATACAGGTTATCTTGGAGGTATGATTAGGCATACAGAAATTGGAGATGGAGCTGTAAATAAATCAAGTGAAAAGAGCGAATAAGAAATTGGGTAGGAATAAGAGGCGGTTCAACCTGTGCGGATGGAAATAAAATAAATATGCTCTAATTAAAATCAGCCCTGTTCAATAAACTTTCCCCCTCTTTTATAAGTACATATTCTTGAATTATCTGAAAGGTCGTTCAATAATTTCGCAGACCAGGCCTCATTTAATATTCCTTCAAAAAATTCTACGCTATTGTTATTTTCTAATGCCTTTTCGTGTTTCTTTGACCTTCTATTAATCGTATTCAATAATTATTTCTGCCGCAAATATCGGGCAGGGTTGATCGGGCAAGTTTAACTCCCTTTTTCCTGTTGCTGCTGTGTGGACAGTTAAATTTGATAATTCAAGCATTTGAATAATACCCTCTCTAAAATCCCGATATCCTCGATAAGCAGTATCGCGGGTTTTTAAAATCCATACTTTTCGATGGTTGAAGGAATGGGATGTCGGTAGGAGAAATGAATAAAACAATTGTGAGCGTATGCTCTTAATATTTGAAGTAAACGTAAACTCAGGTGCAAGGCCTAATCACTAACGTAAAGCATTGTGGAAGTAGATGATGTAAATAGTAGTACAGCAAATGATCATTTTGAATATAGGGGAGACATAAAGTTTGAAACTATTTTTAACGAATCTTCCTTAGGAAACAAAATTATCAATTCGGACCTCCGGATATTAAAAATAAATAAGGCTTTACTTGCAATTCTTGGCTATTCGGAGAAGGAATTGCTCGGTGTAAGTATTGTCAACTTTTCTCATCCCGACTTTAAAACTCAATGGTTAAGGCTGCGAGATGAGTTGTGGACGCATAAGCGCTCATCTTTCAGTATCGACACTTGCATTGTAAGGAAAGACAAAAGTTCCCTGTGGTGCCACGTTACCTCCATTGTTTTTGAGGATGAAGGTAATACCTTGGGTTATACCATTTTAGAAGATATAAGCGAAAGAAAAAGACTTGAACGCGTTGAAATGGACTTCCGCGAAAACGAGCTCCTTATCCGCCAACAGCGCGAAATTGTTAAAGCAACGGTAATCGCTCAAGAAAAGGAACGAGAACGTATCTCGGAGGCTCTTCATAATAGCATAGGACAACTGCTTTTTGCCACCAAAATTCAATTAAATCAATTAAAGCGCCTGGCAGAAACCGACGAAGATAGGGTTGAAGCATTTAAAAAGACAGAAGAACTGCTTTCAATGAGCATTAAGGAAAGCAGACAGATGTCTCACCAATTAATGCCGGCGGTGCTAAACGATTTTGGACTTAAGACGGCTATGGAAGGGATGTGCCGTGAAATGACCGGAGACGTCGAATTTACATGTGGAATTAACCTGCTGTCTACAAAGAAGGAAAAGTATTTGGAAATGGTAATTTATCGTATGGTTCAAGAATTAATTTTAAACACTGCGAAACATTCAAAAGCTTCGTGGGGCCGAGTGACGATTGATGAAGATGAAAAGGGACTGACTATTACATTTGAAGATAACGGAATCGGATTTGACACTAAAAACAGTGACCAAAATGGATTGGGGCTTCTTACTATTAGAAATAATGTTACTCTTTTAAAAGGCAGTATTCAACTACACTCAATACCGCAAAAAAAAACAGCAATCAAAATTTGGCTTCCTAAGTCCTGAAATTATTAACCCCCGTTTTCTTAATGGGGAGGCAGCGGCTCCTTTTTCTTAATGATTTGCCCATACTTTGTATCGATGATTACCATAACGGTCCGGGTTACTAAACTCAATTTTTAGTTTCGTCTTGCAAAAGTTATAGCCTTCTTTGACCTTCTCCATAAAGGCACTTAGCGCAGTTTTTATGTGCCGCTTTTAAAAAATATCTTTTAATTAATTAATCGAAAGAAGAAAAAAAAAGGCCAACCTATCGGTCGACCTTTTTTTCAACTTACTCTTTTTTACTTTCCGGGAATGATGTCAATAATTACCGTTCTGTTATAGAAACGTTCTTCAGGAAGATTATTCTCGAACGGTGTTCGGTTAGAATCTTCACCAAAACCCAAGACTTCAAATGTTACATTGCTTTTGCCTGCATGTGATAAAGCTTGCGCTATAACTTTTTTAGTTTCGGCTGCTCGATTGTCAGATAGTTTTTGATTGTATTCTTCATCACCGATTATATCAGTGTGCCCGTGTACAATTACTGTGGAACCGGTTGAAATTAGCGGTGAAACAACGTCTGTAAGGAATTTGTTGTATGAGGCTATGGAGTTTGTTTTATTAAAGTCGAACAAAATACTATAGCGGTAACCTTTTTCAGGTGCCTCATCCTCACGCAATAACGAAACGGTACTTTCTTTTCTAACAGACAGTCCGTTTTTAGTTTCGCCAAGCATTACAACTTTGTAGCTTCCGGATTTGTTGTTCCCTAAAATAGATGCGCCGGTCATGGTTTGACGCTCGGAAGTAAATGGCCCGAAATGCTTTACGGTTCCTCCTTCATCTGTTAAATCTAAGGTCCACCACTTAAGAACAGTTTTTGCTCCTGCTACGTCAAAGATCACATGGCTGTCAAGCGGATCAATTTGTGTAGCAAGAATTTGAACGGGTTTCATCATTCCGCCACCAACTTCCATTAATAACTCCGCTGAGGTGCTCGTAATATCTACCCTTCTGTCTCCTTCTCTTAGAAGAACCAGTTCTTTAGTTCCGCCCGGTTGTTCTGATGGAACAAGCGGTTTTGTGCGGCCCGAAGTTGCAATTCTGGAGGAGTTAATGCCGTAACCGGATACTATATATTGTTTAACTGCTTCAGCTAAGGTTTTGCCCTCGCCCGGTCCGTTTGAAGATGCTCCGCTTAACGCGATAGTAGCGCCGGGATTAGCTCTCATTCTGTCTCCTAAAATGTTAAGGATATTATGATATACATTTAATTGTCTGGCCGAACGCCCTGTCATATCAGGAACCTGTTGATTTTGCAACGACGATTCTTTAAACGCAGATGCTTCATTAGTATTAAGTAATACATATCTGCTTGGAATATTCACCGAGCCCTCATCAAAGAAAACGGAATTACGAAGAGGCAATGTTTCACTTACCTCACGTTTTACCGGGACGGTTTTTGGTGCACGAACTGAGAACATTACTTCTTTAACAGGCATAGCAGCAATTTCTTTCGTTTCTTTTGCTTTTCGTGCTCTGCCAAACTTCAGCGCTATTCCGGCTCTTACAGTAGATACCGACCAGCTTTCTATCGTACGTGCATCTTGCCCAAAGTAAGGGTGGTAAGAAACGAAGGGCGAAAGAGAAACCTTCGAAGAAACCGGTATGTCATATCCCACCCCAACTTGCCAGGAAAAAATCGTGGTATTCATTTTACTGAAATCCTCGTTAGTATCCGGCTGCCTTAATTGGGTGTACTTAAATTCCTTTTGCAGACCGAACGCCACCCGAGGACCAGCAAAAAAGTAAACATTAGTTGAAGGAACAGCCAGGCGGAGTGCCGGTTCTACAGTTACATAATCCAAATTGGTTTTTAGAGTTGCCGGGCAATCACACGGGGCAATCAAGCTGTCGAATTTACCGCCACGGCCGTCGTATCCCACATTCAGTGAAAAACCTAATATTCCTGCAGAGCGATATTCCATTAAAACTGATCCGAACGGACGGAAACCGTTCCCTTTGTGCAAGGCTCTCGGCACAATTAGCGTATTATTTAAACGCTGAGTTGTTCCGCTGTATAAATTTAAGTTTGCGGCGCCGGAGAAGCCGAAGGCCCATTTAGGCTGCGTAGTTTGCGCCTTCGACGTGGTATGGACTAAAAAAGTCATCATAGAACAGATGATCATTTTATGAATTAATTTATTTTGGGGTAGCATAGACTCTATTATTATAAATTTAATTTTTTGTGTTTATCTCTGTAAAATCCCCCCTTGAGGGGGGATGATTATTTGATATATCGGGGTTGATTACTTAGGGTGCGGGAACATTAATAATGGTGTTCACCATGGTAACTGATGCTACCAAAGATATTGCTCGGCCGTTTAATACCGTTTGCACAAGCGTATTGGTGCTGTTTGCCGGAGAAGATAAGGTTACTCCCGAAGTAGAAATGATAGTTCCAACCATCGTTCCGCCGCCGTCGTAGTTTATTTCGGCAGCACTGCCAACATACCAGTACACATTTTTAGCTAATGCTCCGTTTATCAACTTCACGCTTCTGGCGCCTCCCGTTGCTTGCAAGCCTACGGTTAAGCTGCTTTCGGCTTGAAAAATCCAAACGGCGTTCGGATCCCCCTTCGCATCAAGCGTAAGATCTCCGTTCTTTATTTCGAACGGCCCGCTTGCTGCTTTGTACACGCCGGCAGGTAAGGTTAACCCACCCAATTCTTGATTCTGAACAATGCCACCCGGTTTTTGAGCCGGAGATATGCTGTTGTAAAAAGCAGTGGCACTTAAAAGTTCAGCATCTGCTATTGACTTCGTTGTAGCATTTCCTCCGAAAGGACCTCCTGCGCCGAATATTATAGGCGGAGGTCCGTCAGTGTATATTCTGCCGTCTTTAACATCGCCAATATTAAGTCCGGTTTCAATATACTTATCACCGGTCATGTCGTGAAATCCGGTTATTTTGGTTGAGGCACCGGTAGTACCTATGCTTCCGTTATTTATCACCGTATTTACTCCCTGGTTAGTTATTCCGGCATTTCCGCCGAAAGCGCCGAAAACAGAGGCAAACAAGGCAGGGTCAGGGACTATTGCAGTAAAGATTGCCGTGATGTTCTTATTAGAAGTCATCGCTACAGTTAAGGGATTTGCTTTGCCTGATGCATCACCGCTCCAAGAGTCGAAAACAAAACCCGCGTTAGGAGTTGCAGTTAATTGCACCGTTGCACCATGGTTATGGGTTGATGTCGGAGAACCCGGACTCGGATCGGGATTTTTTGCTACACTACCGTTAACCGCAGTTACAGTCAACGAGTAAGTATTGAGTGTAAAATTCGCAGTTAAATTTCGGTTCGCCGTTAAAGGGAATGTGTAAGCGGCACTTGTAGAAACCACGACACCCGCTTCAGTCCAATTGACAAAAGTATACCCTGTATTTGCTGTTGCTGTTACCGTTTTTGAGGAATTTGCTGCAAATGACCCTGAACCACCTGTTGTCCCTCCCGACACGGGGGCAGAAGATAATATGATTGCGAATTGAGATGCAGGGATAATGCTGTAGTTTGCGATCAAGGTTCTGTTTACTGTTAAAGTAAACTGATAACTTGAACTGGTTGAAACTTCATTTCCGTTTTCCGTCCAATTTTTAAAGGTATATCCTGCATTTGGCGTCGCAGCAACAGTTACTGTCGTATCTGCGGTATATGCACCTCCACCTGTATTTGTTCCACCCGCTGATGGATTAGAGGACAGGTTTACCGCAAACTTTCCTGCGGGAACCGGGGCAAAATTTGCTTTTAGGCTTCTGTTTCCGTTCATTTTGAACGTATAGCCTGCGTTAGGCGAAACTACTACGGCAGGAGTATCCTTCGCCGACCATCCCGCAAATACAAAATTAGCAGCCGGTGTAGCAGTTACGGTAACTGTTGAACCTTGCGCAGCTGTAAATGTCGGAGTTGCCGTGCCACCTGCTGATGATGTGACCGCTACTTGAGGAATGGTTTTAAAGGTCCATACATAATCACTTACCATTGCGGTACGAAAGGTGTCTATTGCCCCGGTAGTAATCGTTCCGGTATAATCCGTAAAAGGTAACAACTCAGGTTGAGCGCCTGTGGGGGTAAAAGTAAAAACCTTGCCATTTGCACTTGTTCCTAATGTTCCTTGAACAACAGTAGAGCCCTGCTTTATAATAAAAGTTGAATTGTTAATTGACTCCGACTTCATACTTGTATTAAAAGTGGCTGAAATCACCTTATTAAGAGCAACGTCAACTGCTTTATCCGTCGGGTCTGTAGATACAACAGGGCAGACGCCGGAAACTTCTCCGGTAAATTCGTCCTTTTTACATCCCACAAAAATGACTGAGAATAATAATAGGGCCGCAAAGATTTTTGAATAGCCCCGGCGTTTATGCGCAGCAGTACTACTCCCTAAAAAGGAAATGTTAGTAATCATGATTAATAATTTTAAATGATTTTAAGTCGGATAGAAGAATTTACACCTGTCTTTTTTTGCTACAACCCGGTGTTAATGTTTAAACATCATGCATCCGGACTAATTGACCCTTGACAGAAGTTTAGTGAGAATAATGCTCTTTAACTTGGATGAATTTATACTGTTTTCTTAGTTAGCAGATTTAGGAATGATTTATTCTTGTTTCTTTAAACCATAAAGGCGGTGATCTTAGTTTTTTCCAATTACGCTGTTTTACCATCATTCAATAAAGACAATTAGTTTTTGTTGGGCGTACGGAACCTAGAGTATTGTGTTACTCTTAATTAACTAAACGGGTATTAATAACGGCACTATTGTGGAATATACGCGTCGTTTTGAGGTAGTAGCTCCGCGTCGTTTTGAATATTAGATAAAGATCGATATGGGTAAAGAGTATTCTCCCTTGAAATCAACTTTCTCAACCTTTGATTGAGAGTACTAAGAATCCTAAAAATAATAGAAAGGGGATATAAGCCTGGGAATAGTCCCGAATGGCGAAGCGCAACTGTAATCCTATGATTGATATTTATTTACAAGCAATTTTTGAGATTAGGTAATTCGAGCTTGTAAAAGTTTTACTGTGCTTATTTGTCCGGCGGAGATTTCGGGCGGTTTTAAACCCGCTTATTAAAATTACTTTTGCTTTAATTTATTCTCGAATATTATCAATCCGTAATTGGTAGTATCTCTTTAAAATCGAATTTATTAAACCGGCAATAATACTAGTAGAAGGATGGTAGACTTGCAAAACTTCAGCTTTCCAAAACTTTCTTTAATCATGTTCTTTATATTAAACACAGCAGGTTGTTGCACTTAACAATAATAATATGGAAACAAAAAACATTAAGGCCTTTGGGACTGAAGCAGCACAGGAGCCGCTTAAACAAATGAATATACAGCGACGGGCCGTAACAGCCCACGATGTAGAAATAGATATTCTCTTTTGCGGGGTTTGCCATTCCGATTTGCATACTGCCAGAAACGAATGGCACGGTTCAGTTTACCCTGTCGTTCCCGGTCATGAAATTGTAGGAAAGGTTACTAAGGTTGGAGATCATGTCACCAAATTTAAGGCAGGTGATCTCGCGGCAGTTGGCTGCATGGTGGATTCCTGCCGAGAATGCGACTACTGCAAACAAGGACTTGAGCAGTACTGCGAGCCCGGCGCTATTCTCACTTATAACTCGCCCGACAAGCACTTAAACACGAGAACCTATGGCGGATACTCGGATAGTGTGGTTGTAGACGAACGTTACGTTTTGCGTGTTCCTGAAGGCCTCGACCTTGCTGCCACCGCTCCCTTGCTTTGTGCGGGCATAACCACCTATTCTCCGCTAAAACATTGGAAAGCCGGTCCGGGAATGAAAGTAGGAGTAGTTGGTGTTGGTGGTTTGGGGCATATGGCTATCAAAATTGCAAAAGCAATGGGCGCTCATGTAGTTGTTTTTACCACTTCTGTTTCTAAGACGGAAGATGCAAAACGATTAGGTGCCGATGAGGTGGTTCTTTCAAAAGACGAAGCGCAGATGAATGCTCATGTAAGAAGTCTTCACCTTATAATAGATGCTGTTTCAGCTTCGCATGATGTAAACTCTTATTTGCATTTACTTAAAGTTGACGGAACGATGGTTCTGGTTGGAGCACCTGAAGAGCCCTTGCCGGTAGCGGCATTTAGCCTCATTCCTACAAGACGAAGTTTTGCGGGTTCTACAATCGGCAGCATTGCCGAAACGCAGGAAATGTTGGATTTTTGCGCCGAACATAATATTATTGCCGATATCGAATTAATCAACATCCGGCAAATTAATGAAGCCTACGAACGCCTTCTGAAAGGCGATGTGAAATATCGTTTTGTAATTGATATGGCATCTTTGAAAAATTTGCAGTAGGCCGAATTCAGGAATACTAGGAGAGGTGTTTCTAAAGGGTTAGAATTACATCTAATTATAGGGTGAGACGTAGCGAAAATTTAGACCGGAGAAAAAATCTAAAAAAACTGTCGATACATTTCTTAAAAGTTTTTTAGCGAAACTTTGCATCAAGTGATAATAGATTTCTATATTTCCGGTATGGCAAGATTAAATTTATTAGAAGAAACCCGTTTCGAAAAACTTCCGGTTTCCGTTTATTCAGATCCGCTTACTGCTTCTAAACAAGTAGCCGCACGAATAGCAAGACTGATAAGCGAAAAACAGAGCAAGAATGAGAATGCAGTTTTGGGGCTTGCAACAGGGGTAACCCCGCTTCAGGTTTACGAAGAGTTAATCAGGCTGCATCGAGAAGAAGGGTTGAGTTTTAATAACGTGATAACATTCAATCTTGACGAATATTACCCCATGAAACCGAGGGCAAAACAAAGCTACGTAAGTTTCATGAACGAAAATTTATTCAACTATATAGATATAGATAAGAAGAATATTCATATCCCGGACGGAAACCTGCCGAAAGAAAAAATCCAAGACTACTGCCTGGAGTACGAACAAAAAATAAATAAATGCGGCGGCTTGGATCTTCAGATATTGGGAATCGGTCGTACAGGTCACATCGGCTTCAACGAGCCTGGCTCTGCACCCAACTCAGGTACTCGCTTAGTTACTTTAGACGACTTAACCAGAAGCGATGCTGCAAGAGATTTTGGAGGCAAAGAAAACGTTCCTGCCAAAGCAATAACGATGGGTATCGGGACTATCTTTAAAGCCCGGCAAATAATCTTAATGGCCTGGAGTCAAAAGAAAGCTCCGATTATAAAAAAGGCAGTAGAAGGGGAGATTTCCGGCGATGTGCCGGCTACTTACTTACAACTATCTGATAATGTAGAGTTTGTTCTTGATTCCGGAGCGGCCTCCGAGCTTACACGCTTTAATACGCCTTGGCTTGTTAAAGATTGCGAGTGGAATGACAAGCTGAAGATAAAAGCAGTTTTATGGCTTGCTGCAACGCTTAATAAACCAATCCTAAAACTTACCGAGGATGACTATAACAGCCACGGTATGGCGCAACTTGTGGTAGAGCAAGGTCCGGCTTATCAAATCAATATCGAAATCTTTAATAAGGTTCAGCATACAATTACCGGTTGGCCGGGAGGTAAGCCGAATGCCGATGACTCGCAACGCCCGGAACGTGCAATGCCTTCAATTAAAAAATCTCTTATTTTTTCTCCACATCCGGATGATGATGTGATATCTATGGGGGGGACTTTTATCAGACTGGTAGATCAGGGACATGAAGTACATGTTGCTTATCAAACCTCCGGGAATACAGCAGTTTGGGACGATGACGTTTTACGATATATAGAATTTGCTCTTGACTTTAACACCAGTATAGGCGAAGATACCGGCAAGTTAAAATCTGTATATGAAAACATGCGGGCTTTTTTGGAAACTAAGCAACCAAATGACGTCGATACGTCTGAAATAGCAAATGTAAAAGGGTTTATAAGAAAAAGTGAAGCTATTGCAGGTGCAAGGTATGCCGGCTTGCCCGACGAGAATATCCATTTTATGGCCCTTCCTTTTTATGAAGTCGGGAAGTTGCGAAAAAACCCGGTGAGTGAAGAAGACATACGAATAACTGTTGATCTACTGCAAAAACTAAAACCGCATCAAATTTTTGCAGCAGGCGATTTCGCCGACCCCCACGGTACTCATATCGTTTGCTTCAATATAATTCTAAAAGCTTTACAAAGACTTAAGGAGACGGATGAATGGGTTAAA
>JAYULL010000075.1:0-1031 GCA_043763625.1 Sphingobacteriaceae bacterium
TTCGATAAAATTGAAAAGCAGTTTGGGGTAAGTGATGATCTAACTTCTTCCCGGCAACGGATTTACTTGAAGCAAGGCAAGTTTGAAAAAGTAATTGCCGAACTTGAAGAAAGCATCAGAAGAAATCCTTCTCGAATTAAGGATTATTTGTTGTTGTCGGATCTTTACCGCCGACAGAAAAATCAAAAAAAGGCACTTCAAGTTTTAGAGCAAGCCAAAAACGTTGATCCCGATAATGTAGAAATTCGAGCTTCTCTGGCTAATATTTATACGTCCGAAGGGAAGAATATCGACGCTTTTGTAGAACAAAAAGAGGTTTTCGGTAATCCGGAAATGGATATAGACACGAAAGTTAAGACCTTGCTTTCTTATTTTACTCAATTCGAAAAGCCGGAGATTCGTGCAAAAGCAGAAGAGCTATCGTCGCTGTTGGTTAAGGCCCACCCGCTTGAGGCAAAGGCTTTTGCCGTTTATGGCGATGTGTTGTTTCAGCAACAGAAGTTACCGGAGGCCAAAGCCGCTTACAAAAAAGCATTGGAAATTAACAGTCAGGTTTATTTAATATGGGAGCAGCTGATCAACATCGAGCTGAGTTTGAATCAACCTGCCGAAGCCGTTAAAGACGGGGAGGAAGCGCTCAGCCTTTTTCCAAACCAAGGAACTTTATATTTTTTAACGGCTCTAGGTTATCTGCAGACGCAAAAGCAAGAAAAAGCAATCGCGTATTTAAGAGATGCTTTAAATCTTGCCGGGAAAGACAATGGTCTCGCAGGTCAAATATATTCGAGTTTGGGCGACGCCTATAACGCGGTAAGAAAACACCCGGAATCAGACCAAGCTTACGAAAAGGCGCTTGAAATAGCTCCCGACAATACTTTTACCTTAAATAATTATGCCTATTATTTGTCGTTAAGAGGGGAGAAGATAGAAAAGGCCGAGAAAATGTCGAAACGCTCGAATGAAATCGACCCCGGAAATGCTTCTTTTCAGGACACTTATGCATGGATTTTATTTAAGCAGAAAAAATTTGC
>JAYULL010000076.1:0-12967 GCA_043763625.1 Sphingobacteriaceae bacterium
ATTCCGGCTCTTAAACCTAATTCTGAAGCAATATCGTGTTTTATAATTCCGTGTTCTGAAAATACAGGTCGAACTTCCGGAATGAGTTCTTGATCAAACTTGAAGTATTCAATTACATCGTTGGAAAGAGTATCGTTTTTGAAATCCCAAAATACTCCTTCCGATAAGGCAGAAACACTTGTAGTAATTTCACCGGTTAATTTCATCGAAATAAAATCTCCGGGGAGCATTATTTTATTGATTCGGCTATAAATTTCAGGTTCGTTTTCTTTGACCCAAGCCAACTTAGAGGCTGTAAAGTTTCCGGGAGAATTAAGCAAGTGAGCTAAGCATCTTTCTTGGCCGATTGCATCAAAAGCTTTATTTCCGATTTCTACAGCTCGACTGTCGCACCAAATAATTGAATTCCGTAAAACTTCTTGTTCTTTATTTACCACCACCAATCCGTGCATTTGGTATGCTATACCAATTGATTGAATATCAGCAGGATTGTAATGACTGGAAGCATTTGCTTTTTTAATTGCCTGTTTCACATGTTCCCACCACATATCCGGCGATTGTTCTGCCCAACCCAGACGGCTAGAAATTATTTCTGATTCAACTTCAGGAAATTGAGCGGAAGCTATACATTGCTGCGAAGCAGCATCGACAATAGAAACTTTGATAGATGACGTACCGACATCGATACCTAATAACAGCATATAATTGGTGTGAATTTGCTTTTATGCAAACGTTGGCATAAATTTAGACTTTCTTGTTTATAAATAAAAAAAAAATAAAAAAAATATGAAAAAGGTTACAATACACGATATCGCTAAAGAGCTGAGTGTTACTTTTTCTACCGTTGCCAGAGCTTTAAATGATAACCCGGCTATAAGCACTGCTACAAAAAAAGCCGTTAAAGAAACTGCACAACGGCTCGGCTATCGCCAAAATAGGATTGCTTCTTCGCTGCGCTCGGGGAAAACCAATACAGTCGGAATAATTGTGCCGAGTTTACATGTGAGTTTTTTCAGTTCGGTAGTTTCCGGTATCGAGCGAATTATGAACGAGAACGGTTATACTGTGCTTCTTTATCAAAGCAGCGAATCGTTTAATCAAGAAGTTAAAGGCATAGAAAAATTGATGCAGTTAGGAGTAGATGCAATCTTTGCTTCAGTTACAACCGAAACGGAGAATTACAGTTATTACGAGGAAATTAAAAAACACAATATTCCGCTTATTCTATTTGACCGAGTTTTCGATAATGGAATTTTCCCCGGAGTTTTAATAAATGATTATAAAGGAGGGTTTCTGGCAACAGAACATTTAATACAACAAGGCTATAAGCATATTGTACATGTAACAGCTAAACAAAACATTAAAATTTTCAAAGACCGACTAAGGGGATATGTTGATGCGTTGAAACAATATAACATCCCGGTTAAAGAAGAATTAATTGTTGCCGGTAAGTTTTCGCTGGAGTTCGGGAAGCAAAGCGTTGAAAAATTAGTTGACGATAAACTTACTTTTGACGCCGTTTTTGCTCTTGAAGATTTTACTGCCTTAGGTGCAATACAACAACTGAAAGAACGTAAGATTAGGGTACCGGCTGAAGTAGGAGTGATCGGCTTTGCAAACGAATCATTCGGATTGCATGTTACTCCATCGCTTTCAACAATAGATCAGCAAACAATAACAATGGGAGAGAAAGTAGCAGAATTGTTTGTAGCGATGAATAAAAAACCTTCGGAAACTGTTCAAAAAATTGAATTAGACCCCATATTAATCATGCGACAATCCACTAATCGCAAAAGCCCGGCTAACCGGCTAAGGCAAGGGTAAAATAAAAAGTAGAACCTTTACCCTCTTCACTTTCGAGCTCGATATTTCCCCCGTGCCTGTTAGCAATTTCTTGCGACAAAAATAAACCAATCCCCAAGCCTGAGATGTGGTAATCAGAATTTTCTATCCGCGAAAATTTTTTGAAAAGATTTTCTTGCTTATCTTTCGGAATACCAAAACCAAAGTCTGTAACCGAGAGCTTTAAGCGATTCTCTATTTTGCTTATTTCTAATATTATTTTATCGGTATTCGGAGCATATTTTACTGCGTTTGAAAGTAAATTGCAGATTACCTGTTCAATGCGGTTCTTATCGGCCTTAACACGTAAGCTTAAGTCGCCTTTAATTTCAATTTTATGTGTAGGGCTGTTATATTCTGAAAAAGTGATGCTTTCTTGCACTACTTCGCCTATTTCAAATTCTGTAAAGTTGTACTCCATTTTTCCTGCCTGTATTCGCGAAATATCAAGCAAATCGCTTATCAAGCGCACTACTTTATCCACCTGTTTATTTGCTTTTGAAACAAAGTGTTTATAGGCGGGATTTTCCTCTTTTTGAGATATCTTATCAATAATTTGAAGGTATCCCTTCATACTGGTGATGGGTGTTTTGAGCTCATGGCTGGCAATACTCATAAACTCGTCTTTCTTTAACATCATTTGCCGGATAGCCTCCTTTGCGTATAATTCAGTGATGTCGGTAAACAAAAGAATTTTACCTGTGTAGCCGTGTTTTATATCGCTAAGAGCGGTAGAGGTTAAATTGAATACTTTAGCTTTATCCCCAACAACAAGGTTTATTTCTAATGTAATATTTTCATTTTTCAGTGTTGCATTTATAAGTTCAGGTATGTGTCCGAATAAAGTTGTAATCGATCCTCCTATCATCCCTTGCGAGGCGGTATTTAAAATTTTTTCCATTTCCGGATTTACATCGATAATCCTGTTTTGCTTATCTAAAACAAGTAAGCCTTCTTGCATCGCTTCAATAACTTTTTCGCGAGCTATCGGAACAACATCAAACAATTGCAATCGCAATAATCCAAAGCCTATTACTAAGCCCGTGATAATAAACGTGTATGGAGTCGGGTCAATATATTTATGCGGGCTTAAGCCTGCCATATAAATAAGATTAATGATCCAGGGAAGAACGGTACCGAAAACAATTACATATCCCTGCTTCCTGAAAACTTCGTTGGCATGTTTAAAGGCGAAATCAAGAGATATAATCCTAAAGTAAGCATACAGTAGAAATTTAGTGTATGTACCTTATACCAAGGGCCGCCTGCTACCGCCATTAAGGGAAAGGGGCCGCTTCTATCTACCCAATACCGTGAGTAATATAAATGATGGATTTCATCTGTTAAAACAATAACCCACGTTAAAAAAGGAATCAAAAAAATTAAAATAAGACCTGCAGAGGTTAACCATTTTTCTTTATTAACTAGCCTTATGATAGCTATTATCCAAAATGCCGGTAAAAAAGAAATGCCAGTATATTCTACGCGTGTCCAAAAGAGCATTTCCGGCAAGGTTGAACTTCCCATTATCAGACCTTCTCCAATCACCCAAACTGCCACGGCAAGCATCACATAAGCGAAAGTGCGAACATCTTTGTTCAGCTTTAAGTAAATCAGACCTGAAATAAACAACATAACAAACCCTGATAGCAGCAGAACTACAGAAAAAATATTTAAGCCGATGTTAATTGAGGTGTTCATTCTTTATTGAGCTTTACCAGATGAGCGGAAGCAGTTCCTAAATATTATGCGGCGTCGGGAAGCAGGGAATAGAAAAAGAAATTAGTAATATACAAACAATAACAGGCTTGCACCCGATTTAATTTGATGGCTTGCGGTAAAAGTGTTCTTCATTAAGTATGAACTTATTGAAGTTCAGGACAACAATAAACAACGAAAAAGGCGGGATGAAACAAATTTTAGCCTAGGCTAAACTACATTGAAAAGATTAGGTAAATAGAAAAGTTAAAGCCGCATTTTAGCGGCTTTAACATATTGTTTATATTATTTTTTTTCTTTGTTTTTTATGGTAGTTACTTCGTTACGAATGTCTTGAGCAAGGGTCTTGATTTCTTGTAAAGCTTTACGAACACGAGTTCCGGCAGCTCCGCTGCTTTTGTTGTAGAATTTTTCTGCATCAGCTTCAACAGAAGCTAAGAGCTCTTTTAGTTGATTAAATTTTTCCATTTTATTTCTTTGATTAGTCCAAATATAGAATTAAAACTCAATTTACTAATTATCTCGTAAAACAAAATATTTTTAATTTCTTTAAAATAAAGGGCTGTTTTGAATATAATGAGCAGAAATTTCAAAAACGCAACAGTCTGTTGACAGTCTTTTTAACTCCGATGTTAAAGCTCTCGAATAAATCTTATTCTAAAATTAAAGATTTCTGTAACTCTTTGCCTTTTACTTGCGTAATAACAACTGTTTTCATAGATAGGTTTAGGTTTTATAAAGGAGCAGCTTAGCTGTTGTTCCTTTATTTTTTCTTGCTTAAATCAGCTTCTACCGCTTTTTTCAGCATAATCCTTCTCGCGAACAAAAAATAAGTATCGGAATTTTTAAAGTTATTGTTAGAAGAGTTGTAACAGAAGCGTTATTCTTGCGCTAAGAAAGGTACAAAAAAACAAGACCTCTTAACTTTAAGAGGTCCTGATGATTAAAAAACAAATTTCCGCATACAAACCCTTGCAATATGGATGCCAAAAAATAAGCTTTAGATAAAATACTCGCAAGTTAAAGTAATTTTGAATTATAGCCCCTTTATCGGGGCTTTCTTGTTTCCAAAATACCATTAATTTGAAAGGACATATTAAAAAGGCATCTTAAATTTAAGAGGTGACGAGTAAAAAGTACATTTTTTTTCTACAATGTGTGGCGAAACCTCCACATTAATCCTTCATCTTTCTTTTCAGAAAATATTGTTTGATAACCGGAGCTATTTAACTACTTGCGTCGGTCATCCCCTAGTTTTTTGTTAAGGTCCGGAACGGAAAAGCTTGTTTACTCCGTTGCATCTAAGTCCGAAATGTCGCCGGAACGGGTATTTTCAATTTAGGTTTTAGAACTTTTTAAGAGTGTTTGCGGATTTGAATTTATCCTCTACAGCCATTAAGCGAATCCGGTATAACTTTAATTTCGATCAACATACAATTTAACCTTTCTTCTTAAAAGAAAATTTTCTTGCTTCATTAACAAGAACATAGGAAATAAGCCAAGTTATTCCGAAAACTTTTTTTTCTGCATGGTGTAAAGTAAGTATCAACCTTACGCCACTTGTATGAGAAAGACTAAGTTTATGTTTGCCACCGGGATAGAAAACAGTTACCCGACCATAATGCTTCCCGACGGCTCTAGGAAAAGGATAGATGAGATGGAAAAGTGCGGACATTATAAATATTGGAAAGAAGATTTCAACTTAGTTAAAGAACTTGGAATTGAGTTTTTAAGATACGGAGCACCTTACTATAAAACCCACATGGGTCCCGGACAATACGATTGGACATTTACCGACGAAACTTTCAATTACATGAAGCAACTTAAGATAACGCCTCTTGTAGACTTGTGCCACTTTGGTGTGCCGGATTGGTTGGGTGATTTTCAGAACAAAGACTTTCCGCATTACTTCGCAGAATACGCTAAGGCTTTTGCTCAAAGATATCCCGACATACAATTTTATACTCCAATAAACGAGATTTTTATTGCTGCTGCTTTTTCGGCACAATACGGATGGTGGAACGAGTGCAAAACAGACGATAAATCATTTGTAAATGCACTTCACAACCTCTGTAAGGCTAATGTGATGGCCATGCACGAAATTGTAATGCTGAATCCTGAAGCTACTTTCATTCAAAGCGAATCCTCAGAATACTTTCATCCCGAAAATCCGGATTGCGACGCTCTTGCATCTTTCTTGAATCAAAAGCGCTTTCTCTCTTTAGATTTAAGTTACGGCTATCCGATAAGTGTTGCCATGTATGAATACCTCCTTGATAATGGCCTAACCCGACAAGACTATCATTGGTTCGAGCAAAACCAGGTTAAGGGAAATTGTATAATGGGTAACGATTACTACATTACCAACGAGCACATGGTTCATCCCGACGGAAGCACATCGGCAGCCGGTGAAATTTTCGGCTACTATGTTATTACGCATCAATATTATAACCGCTATCGGCTACCGGTAATGCATACCGAAACAAATATTCGTGAACCGGAATCTGTGCGCTGGCTTCAAACGCAATGGGCAAATGTTCGTCGGCTTAAACGCGACGGCGTTCCCATTTTCGGGTTTACTTGGTACAGTTTAACGGACCAAGTTGACTGGGATTCGGCTTTACGAAATGATGTGGGCAATGTTAACGCCCTGGGACTTTATGATTTAGATCGAAAAATACGTCCGGTAGGTGAAGCTTACAAAGAACTTATTATACAATGGCGTGAAAAGCTTGAAAACGAAAGTTACGGGCTACATTTTAAGATGTACAGGTAAATTAGAATGGGAGCATATTGACAATGTTTGATCCGTATAAATAAAAATCCCGTTTACGTCCGCAAACTGAGATCGATAATAGTATAATTTTAGATTATGTGTTTAGTTTCCTTGTCTGCCCTTAACTTTTGTCATAGTTACATTATTCGGCACTTCAGGGACTTTTAGTTTGAAAGGGTTTTTAAGAGCTTGACCGGAAGTCACTACAATTTCTTCAGTTGTTTCAAGCACAAAGTCAGCTATATCATCCTTACCGAAATGAAGCGTCAAGTATCCTTTGAAGTAAGTATTGTTGAGGTCGAAAAACCTAAACCGTAATACGTCATATCGACCTACCCCGTCTCTATAATAGAATGGAACAGCAATTAAACCATGCTTATTACTATCCTTATAATGCGCCTCCTTCCCGTCAACAGCATAACTGTAATCACCAACTAATTCGTCAAGATAGCCCCATTGTCCGTCGTCAGTTTCAATCTTATTCTTTACTTTTTTTAGATCCAGCCTTAAAACAATATTTCGATTTTTATATTCCCATATACCTTCAAACTTATCGAGCTCGGGCTCTTGTACATGTTTCTGGGCGAACAAGGGTAGAGCAATCAGCTGCAGCAGAAATATTATGTTTGAGATAAGTTTCAAAGCGGCAAAATTTCAATTCTTACATGCACAGAAGGATAAAAAAGGAACTAATGAGTACAGGGAATAGTATAAATTTAATAATAATTTTAGTCAAACTTCCCCTTTTGCAACCACCTGTAGAGTTTTTCTACATCGTCGGGATGGAACAGTTCAGTTCCGGGATTCATGGTTGCCGCGGTTCCGCATGCAACACCCATTCTGGCCACATCTACCAAGTTGAAATTATTCACAAGGGCATGTACCATCCCGGCCACCATGCTGTCGCCTGCTCCTACTGTGCTTAGTTTTTTAACTACGGGTGCCGGGATGTGCTCGGCATGGTCTTTTGTAACCACGTGCGCGCCTCCGGCACCCAATGAAACTACTACAATTTCGCAACGTCCTTTATTTATTAGCTCTTTAGCCGCAGTATCAACCATGTTATGGTCCATAGTCTCTATTCCTACGAGTTTACCCAGCTCACCAAGATTGGGTTTAAGCAAATAGACCCCTTCTTTTGCGGCAACTTCGAGCGCTTCGCCGGATGTGTCGACAATGAACTTAGCACTCATCTTCTTGGCCAATGCAGCTGCAGTGCTTATAAAAGTTGCATCAATCCCGGGAGGCAAGCTTCCGCTCACAATAAACCAGTCGGGTTTAAGCTCTTCTATAAGTTTCAGAAAGGCTGCTTGCTCTTCCGGATCAATTTCCGGCCCCGGCATTCCGAAACGGTATTGAAGATTACTCGATTTATCTACAACAATAAAATTTTCACGATTTTCATTTTTTGTTTTTACCGGTTTTACCTCAATATTTTCCTTTTCCAACAAGTTCTGCAAAAGTTGTCCGGTTAAACCTCCGCTTGGAAAAACAGCAATAGAATTTGTTCCTAAACGCTTAAGGGCCCTGGATACGTTAACTCCGCCGCCGCCCGGCTCAAACTTTGGCGGCTCACAAGTAAGCTTGTTTTCCGGAACCAATTTTTCCGTTTTTGTACTCTTATCTACGGTAGGATTTAGGGTAAGTGTGACGATTTTGGTCATGATTGGGATAAGGTTTATTTACTTATTCGGTATAGGTTTAAGGAATAGGTTTATTTGTTGATCTGTTTATTGCTCGATTGTTGTATTGCTTGATTGCCAAATTGTTTTATTGTTGTATCGCTGAATTGAGTGTAAAGTGTTTTTATTTTTTACCTTTCACTTCGCTCACTTCCCGGTAAAAACCGACAAGGCTTCTTCAAACAATTTTTTATCGCCTAAATAGCTCCACTTTATGCCTTTAATGTATTGCAAAGAATTGTTTAAATCTTTAAGGGTAGTTTTATTTACTTTATCAGGCATTTCGTCTGCGAGTTTCCAGCTTCCTAAAACTTCTGCGTTGCCTAAACTTGAGGCTATAGCGCTCGTACTTTCTTCTTTTAGGTAGTTGTTGGTAATAAAGGTACTCTTAGCATCTTGCAATTCTCCTTCCACAAAGCCCTGTTGTTTAAGTCGTTTAACTTCATCTACCATCACTTCTGCTGAAGCTTTCGGATCAGTTGTACTTACATACATAATTCCCAATGCTAATTTATTATTTGTTGAATACGCATAAGGAGCGTACGAAAGATTACGCTTTGTTCTTATTTCTCTAAAAAGCCGGGTGCTAAAAAGTGATATTGCTAACTTAAAAGGCACATAGTCTTTGCTTTCCATAGAAGGCGAATTAAAAGCACCGGTAATGTAATTTGTAGCAAGTTGGCGTTCTTCAACAGCGGTTGCATTAGCGGTAAAAGCTACCGGGTTTATACTAGGAGCCGAGAACGGTTTTGCGGGGATTGACGCAAATGATTTTCGCACCCTGTTGATTAAATCTTCTTTAGCCAGTTTGCCCACTACCACAATAAACATTCTGTTTTTATTTAATAATGTGCTGAAGTAATAGTCTTTTACCTGCCGGTCGGTTAGAGCTGTTACGGTTTCTTCTTCACCCTGCGGTTTTGTTGTGTATTTAGTTCCTTCGAAAGCATTTTTTACGGTAAATTCTTCAATAAAATTGTCGGGATTTGCTGCGCTTTCTTTTATGCCCGATAAAACCTTTTCCTTTAAAAAACCGAATTCTTTAGGATCATAAATGGGGTTTCTTACCGCTTCGGTGAACAAATCCCAACCTTGACCGAAATATTTAGAAATACAATTCATACTGATATTCCCGAAATCGTAATTTGAAGAGCCGCCGGTAGCGATGCCGTAAGCATCTTCTGTATCTTTAAAGGCATCTTTATTGAACTTCTTTGTTCCGCATTCTACAGCTCCGGCTAATGCCAAATTTTCGATTCCGGCTTTGCTTGCCGGATAATTGCTTACCCCGCCGCGATAATACATCGTTACATGGATGATGTCTTTAGCTGTAGGTTTCCAAATCACTTTTATTCCGTCAACATCAAAAGACG
The DNA here is from genome assembly GCA_043763625.1 of Sphingobacteriaceae bacterium. Taxonomy (GTDB): domain Bacteria; phylum Bacteroidota; class Bacteroidia; order Sphingobacteriales; family Sphingobacteriaceae; genus Rubrolithibacter. The sequence continues at coordinate 9,393 of JAYULL010000076.1, forward strand.
TGGTGCTCGACTGCGCAAATGTGGCGGTAGCAAGGGCGGAGAATATGAGGTATAATAAAATTCTTTTCATGAGCTTGATTAATTAGCGTTGAAAAACTGTTCCGGCTTTAATTCTTTTCTTAAGGCAGGACTTATAAGCATTCCGGCACAATAAGGCTTATTTTTAATGTATTTGCGAACATAGGTTTGCAAATCGGTGCGTTTTACTTTACGCAGATTTTCAAGATAAGTGTTTAAGTAGTCGATAGAAGCAGACGCCCACCAAAAAGACACCGTATGTATAAATTCCGATGTTTTTTCTTCGTCGCGAATTTGATCTATTTCGAGCTTGCGTTTTGCTGTTTCAATCTGTTCGTCGGTAACATAATCGTCGGAATCCATTAAAGCAACTTGTCGTTTAACTTCAGCCAAACATTCTTTAGCTTTTTGAGGATTCGGAACTACAAACAAACTTATCGGACCTGTATGTTTTTGGGTTAAATAGCCGATATTAACTTGCAGGGCCAAACCGGCATCAAGCAGCGCTTTACTTAATTTCGACGAGTTCTGATCCATGATGAAAGAGAACACATCCGCCGCATAAGTTGCAGGTAAATCTCTTCGAGTATCGGGGCCTTGCCAGTTAAACATTATAAAAGGTACTCGAGATAAATTTGACTCTACCACAAAATAGTCGGTTTTTGTCAAAGGCTTAAATTCAGGAACAGGCCACTTTTTAGAGGGATCAAATCCGGCAGGTTTCCAACCGGAAAAAATCTCTTCAACTTGTTTAAACACTTCTTCATGCTTTACGTCACCTGCTATCGTAAGCAAGGAATTATCCGGCCAATAATAACGGTTTTTTATCGTGTCCATTTTAGCCGGCGTGGCAGAGCGAATAATATCGTGATTACCGATTGTATTCTTTCGGCTGTACAAGTCCCCCCATAAATGCCGGTTCATCTCATCGAATAAAGCAAAATAAGGGTTCGACTCGTTGCGCTGAAACTCTCCATCCACCACGATGTTTTCTTTTTTCATCTCCTCAGAGTCAAACAAGGGAAATTGTATGGCAGAATTCATAAACTTTAAACCTTCATGTAAATTGAACTTCGGCAGGGTAAAGTAGTAGTTAACGAGCTCGTAGGATGTTGTTCCGTTAAAACTTACGCCTAATTCGCTGATCTTGTCCATAAATTTTTCTTGGCTCGGATAATCCTTATTGGCCTTGAAAAACATGTGCTCGTATAAATGGCTCAAGCCGTTATATTCAGCCGTTTCAGTATAAGCTCCGTTTTTTACCGCAATTTCTATCGTAGCAAGCGGAACGCTGTTGTCTTCTATAACCGCCACCTCAAGCCCGTTAGGCAAGGTTTGTTTATACATATGGGATAAAATGCTTTGAGAATAAACGCTCTCGTAAGCTGAGAAAAAGAAAACAGTTAGTACAGTAAGGGTTTTTCTAATCATAGAAATATAATAATGGGAGTAAATATAGCAATGAGCTTTCAGCTTTCAGCATGGGCGGTGAGCTTTCAGCTTTGAGCTTTCGGCTGTGAGCTTTCGGCTGTGAGCTTCGGGCTTTCGGCCTTGAGCTATGAGCTTTGAGCTATTTGCTTTTGAGCCCCTACTCAGCCTAAACCTATAACCTTATGCCCGCTTGATCTTCACCTGTTAAAACTCTTTACCGCATTTTGGTGTATTATGATAAAAAGCTATGCCTGCTAAATCTGTAATTGCTTGCTGTCACCTCCTTTTAGAAAAGGAACTTACTATTGCATTTGTAGAAAGCGCCACTACCGGACGATTAATTTATGAATTTACATCGGTGCCGGATTGCGGCAAAATTGTTAGAGGAAGTATTGTATGCTACGATCCTTCGGTAAAAGAAGAACTAATGGGTGTTCCTAAGGAAATAATTGAGCAATACACACCCGAGTCGCCGGAAGTTACGCAGTGTTTGGCCCTAGGGTTGAAGCAACTGATGCCTGCCCACGTACTTGTTGCGGTAACAGGTTTAGTATCCGAAGGCGGAAGCGAAACTCCGGAAAAACCTGTGGGGACGATATTTGTACACGGCTTTATAAAAGACCGACAGTGGAAAACCACGCTACTTTTTGCAGGATCACCGGATGAAATTATTGCTCAGACAATAGAAACCATTGCTTCTATTTTACTTGATGAAATTAGTAAAGCAGAACCTGTAACCAATGCTTAGATTTTAAACTTAACGGTTTCAACGCCGAATTTATTTAAAAAATCTACTCCCTCGTCTGAAGGTAGGCCCTTGTATTCCGCATAGGAATTTTTGTAGAATACCTTTTTTACTCCCGACGTAAAGATAAGTCGGGCACAAGGCACACACGGCGATAAGGTGATGTACAAGGTGGAACCTTCTAAATCAGAACCATTTTTAGAAGCGTAAAGAATAGCATTTTCTTCAGCATGAAGTGCTAAAGAACAGCTTCCGCGAGCATCACGGGCACAGCCGGTTTCCGGCCATTCTTCGTCGCAATTGTGCGTTCCGGCAGGCGGACCGTTATATCCGATAGAAATAATACGTGTATCTTTTGTTAAAACTGCTCCTACCTGAGCTTTTACACAATGCGACCGCTCCGCAAGCTCGGAAGCCAAGTTCATAAAAATATCGTCAAAACTCGGCTTTGGTGTTTTCATAATAGCGAAAATAGGTCTAGATGGAGATTCCCTGCTTTCGTAAAATACCGCTTACTCGTAACGAATAAAAAGCCAGATACAGGAAACATGCAACTCCTACAAAATAAGAATACTTTATTCCTAAGTAATAATCGGCCAAATATCCTTGAAATAAACTGATAACTCCTCCGCCTAAAATCATCATAATTAAAAAGCTCGAACCTTGATTGGTAAACTTGCCAAGGCCGGCAATTCCTAAAGTGAAAATACAGGGCCACAAAGTTGAACAAAATAATCCTACGCTTATAAAAGCAAAAACACTTACAAGTCCGGAAGTATAAATTCCTACCAGCAAAGCAATAATTCCTAAACACGAAAATATCAATAACTGCCTAGCAGGCTTGCCATAACTTAAAAGGTCGGCAATAATAAGAACAAAAACGATTGCGGCGTAAATAAAGAACGGAGTTATATCGTAGTTAACAAACTTATTAATGAGCAGAAAAATATAAAACGCTATGTAAGGGATTGCAAATCTAAGAACTCCCTTCATGCCTTTGTTCATATCAAAAGCTCCGATAGCTCCGGTCCACCGCCCTATCATTAGTCCGGCCCAAAACAAAGAAATGTAGGGGGCAATAGTTCCGGTATCAATTTTCAGCTCTCGGTGCATGTACTCCGGCAAGTTACTCACGGTAGAAACTTCTACTCCAACATACAAAAAAATGGCAATCATGCCTAAAATTACCTGGGGGAAGCTTAGGGCCGAAGTTTTTGTACGGTCCGTTTGTACTGTAGTTTGTTCATTGTCATCCTTGTTCTCAAATTTATTAGGCAAATCGGATATGAAAAACATAAAGGCAACTACAATAAACACGGCGGCCAACAAGATATAGGGTGTTTTAATGGCGTCGATACTTGCGGGATTGAACCCGCCCATA
>JAYULL010000077.1:0-1018 GCA_043763625.1 Sphingobacteriaceae bacterium
AAATTAGAAGAAAATCTTCAGGCTTCTCGCGAAGAATATGATTGAAAATGTCAAAGTCTCCGGATGCTTCTTTGGTAGCAATTATATTTTTTATTTCTGCTAAGCGCAGGGTGGTTTCTGCACTCATGCATGAACCTGTTCTTCCCGGAACATTATACAAAATAACCGGGAGAGCCGCTGCTTCAGCAACGGTTTTGTAGTGTTGATAGATTCCTTCTTGAGTGGGCTTATTGTAATACGGACTAACCGACAGGATAGCGTCGAAACCCGAGCTTGCGAAAGCTTCTACTGTTTTTGCAACCTCAAGCGTATTGTTACCGCCAATGCCCGCAACCAAGGGAACTCTTCCGGCAACTTTTTCGGCAGTGAACTTAAAAACTGATTCTCTTTCTTGTTTGTTTAATGTGGCTGTTTCGCCTGTTGTACCCAAAGGAACAAGGTAATCAACCTTTCCTTCAATCAAGTATTCAATCAGGTTTCCTAATCCCGTAAAATCTACGTTTCCATCGCTCTTGAATGGCGTAACCATCGCTACACCCGTTCCGAAAAATTTGTTCATCCCCTAAGTTTGAAAAGACCGGCTTTTAGTATAAAGAGCTCAATCAAAAATAAGCTGCTAATTTAACAGGCTTAGGGCTACAAAAAAAATTTATTATACCCGTGCTTTGAAATTATTCACCCCGAGTGTATCGCCTTTTAGAGGTTATACTTGCGGCAACTCGAATAAATCGGCAATAACACCGTCTGCTCCGTCTTTTCTTTTGTCGGCGGGTGTATCAAACACAATTAGAACATTCTTTTGGTCAAACAACGCCATTCCTTCAGCTTTATCCTGTCCGCTTGTGTTGCCGAACCCGTGCGGTACATCAAACAATCTTTGTAAATCTTGCTTGTGCGCTATGGTATCTTCTGTTTGAAGCAAAGCGTCCTTCCGTCGGAAAACAGCAATTGTTCCGTCTAAATTCATGGTTGGTCCGGCAAGAATAAGCAAGTCGTTTTGAACGACTCGTAAATCGCG
>JAYULL010000078.1:0-3538 GCA_043763625.1 Sphingobacteriaceae bacterium
CCCGTAAGCCTTCCGACATGTTCGGATTTGCAAGTGGGATAAGGAAGCGGCGCCTGATCAATAGTAACCGAGAGAAACGGAGGAGAGAATTCGCTCGAAATTCCGTTTAAAGTAGCGGAGGCAACTACGGGAAGCTGCTCTGTTATAGTATAAGACCAATTACCGCCGGCATCGGCAGTGGTACTGCCCAAATATCTCTCAGGATTACAGGTGCCGCAGGTATCGGTATAAAATAATTCCACACGGGAGCCCGGATTCGCCTTTCCGGAGAGAGAATTACCGGAAAGTGCTGTAGCGTAAACATCGGGGACCGGATCTCCGGCAACTTGGTAGAGAGGCCTGATATTGCGGCAACAGTAAATCTTGTTTTTACTCAGCTCTACTTTTGCACCTGCTTTAAAATCAAAAGGCGTTCGTATATGCCCGATCTCGTTTTTGGATATAAGAACATTAGGGCAGTCCTGTATTATAAACCCGTTTTTGCTTTCAAACTTTCCACTGGCGGCATTAACGCCTATCCGGTTTTTTTCGATGATTAATCGAGCTTTAACTCTTGAAAAATTAAGAGCGCAAGCTGAAGTGTCGCGGTTGCCGCCAAAGGTGTTATTTCGTATTCGAATAAGGTCTTCGGGCCCGGTACCCTTAAAACTGAACAGGTTAAAACAGGAAACGGAAAGCTGTCTCTGAAAATCTGTACCGAAGGAATTGCCGCTAATCTCGAAAGTGCTCGGGTAATGTGGGTCCTTAAATGAGTCATGAGAATATGGTGATGTCCAGTCCTCCGTAAACTGAAAACCTGAGGCAAAAGTATTTCCCTCTCCCGGCGCATCTCCGCCTATTTTAATTTGGCCGAAGGTATGTTCCAGTAGCACCCCGGGCCCCGCTTCAATCGTATCAAGTGTCGGATCGGGAAAGTTTCTTTGAATTAAATATTCTGAGCGGTAAATGCTGCCTTGCGGGTCTAAACCGAATGTATTTCCCTGTACAGTGACATTGGAACATGGCTTTTTAACCTTACCCTCTGTGTAGGCCCCAAAAAAAAGCGGATGATTAAAGTCGGTGAATAAATTCCCTTTCCCGGGTCCTCCTATCACAATATTGTTGCAGCGATATGCAGTAATTGCGTAATAGCCGTTTAGCTCTAGGGGTTGGTGACGATTAAAGAAATACAAACCGTAGATGGCCACATCTTGCTGCAGATACATATAAAACAATGAGCCGCGGGGACCAACAAAATAATTGTCTTCTTGCTCGTCCTTCTCGTAGTACTGTCCGCTGGCAATGGCTTTATAGCTGAGGGTTACTTTGGTACCGGCTACTCCGTAGCCGGTGGCGGGTTGTGTTGTAGCATCAATTACCAAATTTGAGGATAAACTCGGAAGCTGATAGTTGATAACGATTTCTCTGTCGCCGGGAAGATTAAAATAAATATAATCGGTTTCAAATTCGTCGTTTAGGTTCTTGTACGCACTATCCAACGCAGAGCGAAGCGTGTTCGCCCCGTAATCCTCATTGTTGGTTACCCAAATAACTTTCGCAATTGCGGTTTCGCGGCACCAAAGCATAGCCAATAACACGTACAGGGAGCATAAGTACTTCATTAAAAATGTTTAACAGGTAAAGGCTTAGTTCTCAGGTGAACAATAACACTGAAAGATAGAAATTTAACCCGAACAAAAAAACACCGGTTAATTTCACATCAAGAGTGCTGTGAGGCTGATTTACAGCCTTTGTTGGTGTTGTCACCAACAAACCGTTATCCCTTATAATGCGATACTTCTGTACTGCCTTTGTTGGTGTTGTCACCAAAAAACCGTTAACCGTTATAGTGCGTTACTGCCTTTGTTGGTGTTGTCACCAACAAATCGTTAATGCGATACTAAATCAAACTCGTCGTATCCGTTTATATAAAACTTGGCGGACGAGTATTTATAATCTTCCGGATATTCGGCCAATTTCTATTTCTCCTGAAAAGGATTATTGTGAATATACTCGAGCTTTTGCGTAAACACATCATCACACTGCCTTGCCTTTGTTGGTGTTGTCACCAACAAACCGTTATCCCTTATAAAAATTGATATTTTCTGTCAGTGGAATTAACAAGAAACTCGCTCAACAAGCGATTGCCGGAGTCTGTCAATCGGAATTTAATCTGTTGGGACGTAAACTAATTGGCTTGTTGGTGACAACACCAACAAGGGCAGAACATCAAGAGCGATATGACCGGGGAGGCGGTTTGAATTTTTTCGGGTAACAGTCGCGGAGCTACAAACCTAATACGCTCTTCAATTTGGCATAACCGGTTTTACTTACCGGGAGCTTTTTGCCTGATTTTAAAACTGCTTGGTAGGAGTCGCGTTCATAGGGTTCGAGGCGGGTGATTTCAGAAAGTTTTATGATATAAGAACGATGAATTCGGGCAAACCGGCGTTGATCTAAAACCTGCTCGAAGTAATTCATTGTTTTATTTTTGAGGAAGGTGGCCTCGGCAGTATTAATTTTAACATAGTCGTCGTAAGCTTCAATGAACTGTACATCTTCTATCGGAACAATACGAATATTTGTACCGGTTTTAACTACAATCCTGTCGTTTTGCCCTTCCGGAGAACTAGTGTCATGCAATAAACTCTGTACTTTCTGTTTAGCCTCGGTAAGGTTTTGTTGCTCGTGCCAGCGCTCAATTGCTTTGCGAAACCGATCTTTCCCGAAAGGTTTTAAAAGATAATCGACGGCATGGGTTTCGAAGGCTTTAATAGCGTACTCATCAAAAGCGGTAGTGAAAATCACGCTCGGCTGTTTATCAAGCAATTCGAGCATTTCAAAGCCCGTAATTTTTGGCATCTGAATATCCAAGAAAATCAAATCGGGCAATCGGCTGTTTATTGCTTTTACGCCTTCAAAACCATCTCCGCATTCTGCAATAACTTGTATATCGGGAAATTCCTCAAGATATTCTTTTACCACTTCGCGAGCCAGCGGTTCGTCGTCAATGATAATAGCTTTGGTCATACCTGCGGAATTTTAACAGTTGTGGTAAAGATATTCTTTTCTCCACGTGTGTCAAGCAAATCGTGACGGGCAAACAGCAGATACAATCTGCGTTTTATACCGCTTATGCCGAATCCGGTGCCGGTTCTGGGTTTTGCCGTTTCCGGATCATACGGATTATCAATGTTAACTACTAATTGCCCCTCAATACAGGTTGCTTTTATGCTGATGCTTACTTGGCCGGTTGTATCGTAAAGGCCGAACTTTATAGAGTTTTCAACTAAAGGTTGCAGCAACATTGCCGGCAGAAGCATTTTTTTACATAAATCCTCGCTGTGTATTTCTGTGTTCAGCCGATGTCCGAACCGTACTTTTTCAATATCAAGATATAGTTGCAGATGCTGCAATTCTTCTTCTAACGAAACAAATTCGTTTTCTTCTTTTTTCAGCGTTCCGCGAAGAAAATCACTCAACTGATAAATCATTGTTCTTGCTTCCTCGGGTTTCCGGCCGATTAGTGCGCTTATAGAATTTAAGCTGTTGAATAAAA
>JAYULL010000079.1:0-51793 GCA_043763625.1 Sphingobacteriaceae bacterium
GATAATGTGCGGCCTGTGCCGATTAAAGCGAAATTCGGCAGCGGTTTGCGTTTAAACGGGGATATGAGTATCAATTTTAATGAACACCTGAATTTCGAAAAGAATCAGCCGTTCAGTTTGAGTTTATGGGTAAACATTTTAAAGAAAGCTGAAAAGGGACCGATCTTCAGTCGTACTAACGGCGAATTAGATAATTGGAGAGGTTATACATGTGATCTAAACAAAGACGGGACACTAACTATCAAATTTACACACGTTTACCCTGCAAACGGGATAGTCCTAAATTCAGTTAATAAGTTTCCTTACCAAAAATGGACCCATTTGGCCCTAACTTATGACGGCAGCAGTAAAGCTTCAGGAATAAAGGTTTTTATTAATGGAAAAGCATTTCCGCTTAAAGTTGAAACAGATAATCTGAATCAAAGCTTAATGAATGCTAAAGACGGAGCAAATTGGGGAGTTCAGCCGTTCCGATTGGGGCAATCAGGTAATAAAACAATGTCAAATGTAGCTTATGATGACTTTAAAGCTTTTAAGCGAGAATTATCAGTCCTCGAGGTCAATCAGCTTGCAGGTAAAGACAGATTGATTTCTAAATTCTTATCAATTCCTAACGCCGGACTATCCGGCACCGCTAAAAAACTAGTTTTCGAATATTATTTAAAGGCAGTCGATAGGCAATATGAACAGGTTTTACAGAAATTGGCGGAGGTACGTAAAAAAGAAACGGATACACTAACGAATCAGGAAGAGGTGATGACTTATAAAGAATTAAAAAGGCCTCGACCTTCATTTATTTTAAATAGAGGTGTGTATGATGCGCCGAAAGAGCGAGTTTATCCCAATACTCCTGAGTCCATGTTTCCGTTTCCTAAAGATTTTCCAAGAAACAGGTTGGGTTTAGCAAAGTGGCTGACAGATGAGAAGCAACCTTTATTTTCCAGAGTAATGGTCAACAGATTTTGGCAGCAATGCTTCGGTCAAGGTTTAGTTAAAACAGCTGAGGATTTTGGTAATCAAGGTAATCTTCCTACTCATCCCGAACTTTTGGATTGGCTTGCTTATACTTTCAGAACAAAAGGGTGGAATGTTAAAGAACTGATGAAAACTATTGTCACGTCGGCAACTTATCGTCAATCTTCAATTCCTACTTTAGTCAATAAAGAAAAAGATCCCGATAATATTTTGTTAACACGGGCTTCTTCATACCGTATGTCGGCGGAAATGGTAAGAGATAATGCACTACGTTCAAGCGGACTTTTAGTTGAGAAGGTAGGAGGGAAAAGCGCATACCCGTATCAGCCTGCCGGTTTATGGGAAGCCTTAGCAACACGCAATGTTACCTCTTATCCTCAAAGTCATGGAGAAGGCTTATACCGACGCAGCTTATATACCGTCTGGAAAAGAAGTTCGCCTCATCCGGCAATGATTAATTTTGACGTTCCGGATCGCTATGCTTGTACCGTAAGAAGGCAAAAAACAAGCACACCTTTGCAATCATTAGTTTTATTAAATGATGTTCAGTATGTAGAAGCTGCCAGAGTTTTAGCCGAAAAGATGATTAAGAGAGGCGGTGAGACTACAGAAGGAAGGTTGACTTACGGATTTCGAGCTTTAACAAGTCGACACCCTCGAAAAGAAGAAATAAAAATTTTGTTGAGTTTATATAACGAACAGTACGCAGATTATAGTAAGAATCCCGGAAAGGCTGAACAATTATTAAAAGAGGGTGAATATCCCGTTGACACAAGTTTGAACAAGGTAGAACTTGCAAGCTGCGCAATAGTTGCAAGCGCATTAATGAATTTCGACGAATTTATAATCAAACGATAAAAAAATCAGCTATGTACCACTCACACGAAGAAGAGATAGCATTTCAAATGAGCCGTCGAGACTTTTTAACTCGGGCAAGTCTTGCGGGGGTTGGGTTAGCGGCTTTATCTTCCATGCTTCCCACAGAGCTTTTCGCCGATGATGTTAATCCAAAGCCTGTATTGCCGCATTTTGCACCCAAGGCTAAGAGAATAATTTATCTGTTTCAAAGTGGAGGACCGTCGCAACTTGAGTTGTTTGACTATAAACCGAAATTGAAGGAGATGTTCGGTAAAGAATTGCCGTCGTCTATCAGAGGTACTCAGCGCCTTACCGGAATGACTTCCAATCAAAAGTCATTTCCCTTGGCAATGGGAAATTTTAATTTTCAACAACACGGAAAAAGCAGGGCTTGGGTATCTGATCTTTTGCCTCATACAGCTAAAGTTGTAGATGAATTGTGTTTCATCAAATCGATGTACACCGAAGCAATAAACCATGATCCTGCAGTTACTTTTTTTCAAACCGGAAGTCAACAAGCAGGGCGGCCAAGTATAGGTTCATGGTTAAGTTACGGGTTAGGAAGCGAGAACAAAAATCTTCCGTCATTTGTAGTTTTGCTATCACGGGAGCGTCAAGGAGATCAGCCTCTTTATGCCAAATTGTGGGGAAACGGATTTTTGCCATCAGAACATCAGGGTGTTATTTTTCGTTCGGGAGAAAATCCGGTTTACTACTTAAATAATCCGGGGGGAATTGACAAATCAACACGAAGAAGAGTGTTGGATAAGTTGGCGGAGCTCAGTCATCTCCAATATAAGAATGTGCTGGACGAAGAAATTAATTCTCGTGTTGCCCAATACGAAATGGCCTATCGTATGCAATCTTCGGTACCGGAAACGTTAGATGTGAGCAAAGAGCCGGAGTACATTTACAATATGTACGGCGAAGAATCAAAAAAGCCGGGAACTTTTGCTGCCAATTGCCTTCTTGCCCGAAGGTTGATCGAAAAGGATGTACGGTTCGTACAACTTTATCATCAAGGATGGGATCAACACGGAAATCTCCCTAACGATATAAAGATTATGGCAAAGTCTGTAGATCAGGCTTCTGCAGCCTTAGTACAGGATTTAAAACAACGCGGTTTGCTCGACGAAACTTTAGTTATTTGGGGCGGGGAATTTGGTAGAACTAATTACTCACAAGGTAGATTGGCAATCGACAACTACGGAAGGGATCACCATCCTCGTTGCTTTACAATATTTATGGCAGGAGCCGGTATTAAGAAAGGAATGACCTACGGTGAAACCGACGAATTTGGATACAATATTGTAAAAAACCCTGTTCACGTACACGATTTTCAAGCTACGGTTCTTCATCTGTTGGGTATTGACCATGAGAAGCTTATATTTAAGAGCCAAGGACGACGGTATAGATTAACCGATGTTGCCGGAAAAGTAGTAAAAGGTATTCTTGCGTAATCAATATAATTAATCGGCACACAATTCGCATCTGCTTTTGGTAATATTAACGCTCTCAGCTTATGTACTTAAGTTTACGAAAAAAAGTAGAAGCCATTGCGACAGCTAACGACATCACGTTTAAGGAACTCGCAGAATTAATAGATTTAGACGAGCTTACTTTACTCTATTATTTGGAGGATGGTAACGAGTTGCCGGTAATTCATCTTGCTAAAATGAGTCAAGTGCTTAATTTTAATTTCTTTTCTATGTTCAAGTTTGATCCTGAACGAGGAATTATAGATGTTATCGAACAAACTGAAAATGTGTTTCCCCCATATACAGACTCTGATGCGGAGCACCTGCATGGCCTTCTAAGCTGTCTTGAAGACCAAAGCAGTAGTAACATTTAAGCCGAATACTACAACACTCAAATAAGTTTTATTATGAGAAGAGAGAGATAGAGAAATCTGTTTCTCTTTTTGTTTTTTTAACCAAAGGTGATAGTGCTTCTTGGAGCTAAACTACTTCTATAATACGCCTCATTGCCAATAAAACTAAACAAATCAAATTACCTGCCGAACCCAAGGTAAAAATAAAGTAAACCTTGTATCAAGGAAGAGAATGGATAGAGACTGAATTACCCAATAATTGGATATTAATTGAAAAAATAGGGTATTCGCAAATGTCTTTTTAGAAAGAGAGCGTCGGCGACCACCGGTACAACTTTAATAAAAGTCATAACATTTTTTGCCGGAATAGGGGCTGAAATCTGATCCGCTGTTTGGAAAAGTGTGTTCGTATCCAACGCTTACCTCTGATGTTCCTCCCGTATTAGAGTAGTTAATCTTTGAAACTGTGGCATCATGACTTAAGCCGATTCGCAGTTTGTTGACTTTGCGGTTAGAATTAATAATATCGAAAATAAACGATAAGACAAATGCATCTCCACCGGTAGTATTAGATCGATACCACAACCCTAAATTTATGTTTCGATATTTGTACTGCATGCCCGCACTGTAAGATTTCACTTTTGCCTGGTCATAGTAAACTACTGAGGGAATTAGGTACGAACCGTATTCATCATCAGGATTGAAGCGATTGAAGGCAAAACGATAACTGGCATGGGCTATTGTTCGAATCGGAAGGCGTACTGTGCTTCCGGTAAGCGATTCATCCGGTGTATTTAAATGCATCAGAGATGCTCCAAGCATAAAATCCTTTAGCACAAAATTGGCTCCGGCTCCGGCATCAAAAAAGTTTATGCCGCGGTTAAATTTAGAAGCTTCGCTTGGAGTTCCGGAATAACCGGTACCGGGATCCAATTGATCAGAAAAAACGAGTTTGCTAAAATCAACCCGGGAATTTGTCATGCCGGCAACCAAACCGAATGAAGCAGTAAAATTTTCTCCGCCGACACTATAAGAGTAAAGCAAGCCTACATGGTTTTTCTGAAGATAAGCTGTGCCTTCGTTAGATCGATTGAAAATTACACCTATTCCTCCGCCGAAACTCGGAATTTGATAGTCTAACGAACCGGATATATATTGTAATGAACCGGGAACCGATGACCATTGATTTCTATAAATCATATTAAAGCGAATGTCGCCTCTAAATTGACCCGTTAGAGCCGGATTTAAATATAAAGGGGAACTGAAAAATTGTGAATAGATGTGATCTTGGGCTTTTGTGGTTATTGCAGAAAAGCTTACGGCGATCCAAATAAAATGTTTAAATAATCCTTTTATCACCGTATTAGATTGATGGTGCCGACATGCTTTGGCGCGGAGTTGTTGTACGAAGTCCCCGGCCAAACTGTTCCGTTTTTATATTTTGCTTTAATTTCCCAAAAATATACTCCTTGTGGGACATCCAGGCCCTTCAGCTTTCCGTTCCATCCGGCTGCCGGCGACCCGTCCGGATTAAGCTCTGCCGTTTCCCAAATTGTTTCTCCCCATTTATTAAATATTCGCATGCGCCATTCGCTTAATCCAAAGCCTTTGGCCGCAAATGTTCGCAATTCTTCTACTTCGCTGTTGGGCATAAAAGCATTTGGAACAAATAAAGATCCTTTCTTTGCATCAATAATAACATTTAAAGGATTTGTGGCGGTTTCTGTACATCCCGAATAAGAAGTAACAGTAAGAGTTACATTATAATCACCCGCTGTAAGATAAGAATGTAAGGGGTTACGAGAGTTAACAGGTGCAGATCCGTCGCCGAAGTCCCACTGCCAAGCTTTTACATCGCCCTCTGTGGCATCCTCAAAAACGTATTTATAACTTGAACTCTTGATTGGTTCAGCCGTAAATTTAGGTGCCGGCGGTAAGCTTACTTTTATAAAATCTCGTATTTCATAAATGTCAGAACAACCGCTGGTCGTAAAGGCTATAAGCTTTACAGAATAAGGTTTTTCTCGAGCTTTATAAGTATGATTAACGTTTGCGCCGGCGCAAATACAAGAGTCGCCGTCTCCAAAAAACCAAAGGTATCGAACCGCTCCTTTTGTAAGATTTTTGAAATTTACAGTCAAAGAGTTACAGCCTTCTGATGTATCAGCATCAAATTTTACGTCTAATGCTTTTCCTATAACAGTTATAGGAATCAACGTAGGCGCATTTGCGCCGCAGGTACCACTTGTTATTTCCAAGCTGATATTGTAAGTGGTATCATTCCCCGTTTTGCTTCGTTCGAAATAAACCGCTGCGGGGTTTTGTTTTTCCGAAGTAAGATCCTTCCCGAAATTCCATTTAAAGCTATAAGACGAAGCGCTTTCTGTTGTATTTGTAAAAGTTACTTTTACCGGACCTGAAGTGCAAGCCTCGGTTTGGTAGATAAACTTCACTGTAGGATTAGAGAGCGTTTCGAAGGTTTTAGAGAATTTAAGCACTCCGCATTGACTTATTTTGCTGCTTACTTCTAATGCTATTTCTACTTGAGAACCCGGGGTAGAAATATTGAATCCCGGGAAAGTTTTTCCGGCCCCGATATTAACTCCGTTTGCAAACCAAGTATAAGTATCATTGTCAGAAGCGACATCAGCTATGATATCCGCCGATTGCAAAGAAAATGGAGCGCACGATTTACCGGAAGCCGTGGAGGTAAATCTTGCTATACTGTTACTGATAGTAAGATCAATCTGATCTTCAACAATATTACAAGGAGCGGGACTTGCGGTATTTACGGAAAGGGTTAGCGTGACTTTCGTTCCTAATTCATTTGCAGCAGGCGTATAAGTAGTAATTAGCGAGGTAGAGTTAGAAAAACTTCCTGCACCGCCTTTCCATAGTAAAGAAGTATACGTTCCGGAAATCGTTCCTATTAAACTAATAGGAGTGTTGGAGCATGCAATCTGATCCGTACCGGCATTTAGCTTTGGTGAATCGTAAAAAGTTATTTTCTTTTCAATGCTTTTAGTACCGCAACTGTTAGTATAGGTTATTTTAACTTTGTATTCTTTAAATTCCTTGAATAAAATAGTAGGCTCTTTTGAAGCATCACTGCCTGTTTTAAAGGAAAAGCTTCCGCCTGAAACTTCCCATTTATAAATTGGAGCTTCATCAAAAGTTTCTGAAAATGCAGTTTTGGCGTTGCCGGAAAGGGTATTAAAGTCAATGCTTATATCTTTACCGCAAAAAGCCGTTTGCCAAGTTTCCGATATCGCCGGCATATCATTTACTACGACTTCGATTTCTTTCTTTTCAGGAAGACAGCCGGATTGAATTGTCAAGGCAATTTTATACTTACCCGCTGCGGTAAATTTAAACTGAGGTTCTTTGCTCGTTGCACTTGTTGCGTTAACAAAATCCACACTTCCGGGGCCGTCTATTGTCCAAGAGTAGTCGTACGTGTTAGCAGCATCAGCACTTGTGTCAAATGTAGATTTATCTTTTACTTTTACAATCTCAGCCTCATTTAGGCAAAATCGACTTTTATTATTTACCAAGTCGAAATCCGCCTTGGGGGGAGCTTGAATATATATTTTTGTCTTTTTATTCGAAGGTTTTTCGCAGGTGATATTACTTGCGAGTTCTAATTCTATTTCGTGCCATCCTGTAGTGGAAAAAGTAAACGAAGGACTTAAACTGAAAGCCACACTGCTGAGTTTTAAAACACCGTCCACATACCAGTTGTATTGACTTAGATTATCACACCTGGACACGCCTGAATTGGGGATATCAGCTATAGAGATATTAGTAAATTTTACAGGAACATTTACGCAACCTTTTGAAGGTCCGGTAAAATCATTTTCAGGTTTTCGCAAAACCGTGGCATAAGCAGAAAGTCCGTTACCCAATTTCTGACACCACGCATTACTCAAAAGCAGGTCGACTGTAAAAGAATTTGGACGTTGATTTGCTCCGCTCCCCGCTCTCCCGCAAGATGAAACAGTATAGGTATGGTTTACAACTCCCGTTATTGTCTTTAATTTGTTTATGGAATAAAAATTTCTGCTTGTCGGACCGCCCTCCCCCCAGTCTACTCTATAAACGTTTCCGGGAAAGTTTTTAGTTATAGCATTTAAATCAATTCCGAAATCTAAAGTAAACGGTAAACAAAGAACCGGGGTGGTACTGGTTGTTAAATTAACCTTTACTTGGTTGTTAACTAAAAAATAGGCTTTTGTTCCCAGCAGTCCGTCGGTGCTTTTTGCTTTTACGAAAATAGTATAGTGTGTTAAATCCGCAGCAAAAGGGGTATTTAATGGAAGCGGGTTCACTGCATTTGTTGCGTCGAACCCATTTATAATTGATGTTGTCACTGAAGCATCAGGAATTGTAATCAGAGGTGAATTGCCGATTTGAGTTGTAGAACTGTTTGTAAATGTAAAGTTGATTTTGTCAATCCCGGTACAATAGCCAAAGGTTTTGGTTTTATATTGCGAGTTTAAAGTTTGTTCAACAGGCGAGCTGATATCGGGAAGAACAGCGGCAAGCGGAGAATTCGCGGGACCCGATTTAACCTCTATAATAGTAGGGGTTGCGGGAGTGTAATCTTTTGTGGTAGGATCGGCTGCGTTTCCTGTATTAAAAAGGGTAACCCGTACCATAAATTTATATTGCTTTACCGCGGTTACGCTCCCCGGTAGTATACCGTTGATAAACGTTGTGTAATGACCTATATATTCACCTATCGGCTTACCTCCGTTAGCGAAACTGCCTGTGGCGGCATCTAAAAGATAAAGTTGAAATTTATTGGATTGAGGATCAATTGTACCCGAAGGATCATTTACAGTAATGGGAACTGCAATACTTGAGTTTTGGGCGTAAGGTCCGGGATCCACATTGCCGAACGTAATAGTCGGTACTTGACCAAATGCCGTAGAAAAGATTAATACGCAAAAAAAAGTGAACGAAATTTTTTGTAAAATCTTAACCATTAATAATTACCTTAAATAACCCGAAGGCTAATCAGTACACATGCAGAAAGTATGCCTTATACGGAAACTACTATAGCTTAGTTATAAATAAAGATTTTTAAGACTTAAGCAAAAAAGGCTGTGCAATAAATGAAGAATATGAGAAATATCTTTCTCATATTTTATGATATCGGTTATTTATAGCAGACTAATTCATTCAAGATAGTTAGATAGGAGATGAGGTACATTATATTAGAGCGCTCATTTGTTTCTATAGCCCTAAAAGCTGCCCGACATTTTATATTTTAAAGCTGGTTAGATTCGTGCAGAAGAAAATTTTTCACCTACTATACTAAGTTCATTCTGCCAAGTACAGCATGAGTAGCAACTTTGAAAGCAAACTCTTCGGGAAATTGATTTAATTCAGTTAATACCGTTATATCAAGGTTGCAGCAGTTCCGGAGCCATGCCTAATAACAAATAGGTAGCTGTGGCCAAGTTGGTGGCAAGCGGAACATCATGGACATCGCATATTCGCAGTAACATTTGCACATCGGGTTCGTGAGGATGTTTACCGAGCGGATCTCTGAAAAATATAATAGCTTTCAGCAGCCCTTCTGCGGCCATTGCAGCGATTTGAGCATCACCTCCTTGCGGGCCACTTAGTTTAGCCGTAACATTTAAGCCGGTACGGGCAATATGCGACGCGGTAGTTCCCGTTGCAACTAAATCTGTATGTTTAAGTATGTCGTAATGATCTTTAACAAAGGCCACCATTTCGGCCTTCCGACCGTCGTGAGCTATTAAAGCAATAATATTTGTTTGCATTGTATAAAGGTATTTAACCGAAAAATAAATAAGCTACAAAAATAGCGGCAATAACTCCGGCCAAGTCGGCAATCAACCCGGCCTGAATTGCATACCGTGATTTCCTTATTCCTACGGAGCCGAAGTATAATGCAACAATATAAAATGTTGTATCGGCCGAGCCGTTAAATATGCTTCCTAATCTGCCCGGAAATGAATCGGGTCCGAAGGTCTTCATTGTATCTATCATCATTGCTTTTGAGCCGCTTCCGCTCAAGGGTTTCATAAGTGCAACCGGCAAAGCATCGGTAAAACGATTATCAATATTTAAGCTTCCAAAGACCCACTTAAATCCATCAATAATATAAGTTAGAGCACCACAGTATCTAAAAACGCTGATTGCTGCCAGCATAGCAACGAGATAAGGAATAATTTTCACTGTGGTTTCGAATCCGGATTTAGCACCTTCGATAAAGGCTTCGAAGACGTTTACTTTCTTGCGCAATGCTCCCAAAATAAAGGCAACAGGAATTAAAAATAAAAGCAGATTGCTCACTATTTTGGAAACCAAACTAATTTGGTCTTTAGACAAGTAAACCGAAAAAAACCATACTAAAAGTGATATAAAAGCTGTTAAACCGCCGAGCCAAGCAAAAACTACCCGATCTAACAAGTTAATTTTTTGACGTACGGCAACTGCAAGCATACCCACAACAGTTGCAACATACGTAGCAATAATGCACGGAATGAAAATATCAGTTGGATCCTTGGCTCCTAAAATAGCACGTTGTGCAATAATTGTTACTGGAAGAAGCTGCAAACCGGAAGTATGCAAAACCAAAAACATGATTTGAGCATTTGAGGCGGTATCTTTATTAGGGTTAAGTTCCTGCAAACTCCCCATCGCACGGAGCCCGAGGGGAGTAGCGGCATTGTCGAGTCCTAAAAGGTTTGCCGAAAAATTCATCATCATTTGACCTTGTGCAGGATGGTTTTTCGGAACTTCGGGAAATAGGCGACCAAAAAAAGGGCCTACAATTCGAGATAAGAAATTTATCGCTCCTGCTTTTTCACCAATGTTCATCACACCTAGCCAAAAAGCCATTGTTCCTGTCAGGGGAAGAGCAATATCCATTACTGAAGATTTCGTGGAATCAAAAATATGTTCTACAAGCGTTTGGAAGATTTGAGTATCGCCGAAAACGATAAGCTTAAAAAGCGCTACAATAAAAGCGATAATAAAGAAGGATACCCAAATATAATTTAAAGCCATTCTGTATCTACGGCTGTGAAATTAATACCTTTTACTGTTAAAACAATCTTTGCATAAAAAAACCCGACCTGATGGGGTTTTTTTATTATTTCTTTTTGGGCAGTTGTTTCGGTGATGGCTGTGTTCTCATATAATCTTCCATTCGCTGCTGAAATTTCGATTTCTTCAATGCATCAGGCTTTTTCTTATTCTCTTGGATACGGGCGTGAATTTTATCATCATTAACCCAAAGGCGGATAATATATTGCTGCAAAAACGTTAGCATGTTAGCGCAGAAGTAATAATAATTTAATCCTGCCGGATAACTGTTCAAAACTCCCAAGAAAATAATAGGAGAGATGTATCCGATATATTTCATCTGGCCGGTTGCTCCGGAAACTTGATTATTAAAATAGGTATAAATTAAGGTAGAAACCGTCATCAGCACACACATTAAACTCAAGTGCGAACCAAGAAATGGAACAGTAAAACCGAAATTAAAAAAGGAATCGTAAGTGGATAAATCTTTCATCCACAGAAAACTCTCTTGCCGAAGTTCAAATAAGTTCGGGAAGAAGAAGAAAAAAGCCATTACAATAGGTAATTGAAGCAGCATTGGTATACAGCCTCCTAACGGGTTTACTCCTGCTTTTTTATAAAGCTTTAAATATTCTTGTTGTAAAAGTGTAGGATTATCTTCTCCTACTTTAACTTTTATCTCATCCATTTCCGGCTTTAAAACTTTCATCTTAGCCATCGACAGATAAGATTTATAGGTTAAAGGAGAAAGAACAAGTTTAAGGATAAGGGTTAAGGCTACAATGATTAAACCATAGTTCCAGCCTAAACGCTCCAGAAAATTAAATACAGGAATAACTGCGAACCGGTTTATAAATTTTAGCGGTCCCCAACCCAAGTCAATTTGTCGCTCTAAATCATAACCTTGTGCTTCTAAGGTTTTAAATTTATTTGGCCCGAAATAAAACTCGAAGGGTATAGTATTAACATTTTGTTGAGCAAGCGGAATTTGCAAGTTTGCTTTAAAGGATTTTACGATATTCTTATCCGAACTTGTACTTATGCTTACCGTTGCTTTATCAAAACCTTGTTTTGCAATTAACACGTTCGAGAAAAAGTGCTGCTTAAAGGAAATCCATTTAACTTTTCCGTCTTCCCCCAGTTCTTTTTTATCGTCTTTATCTGTATTAAGGTGATCAACTTGATTATCGCCGTAATTATAATAGGCGGTGGAATAACGCTGTTCGCTCGCTAAATCTTTCTCTTTTAGACGTAAAACGGTTTCCCAGTTTAAAGTGATGTGTTTCGTATCTCCGGTAATTACGTCCTGTAAACCCCTTGTAATAATTGTAAATCCAACCTTGTAGCTTTGACCCTTTAAGGAATAAACGTAATCCAGATATTTACCTTCCCCGTAAGTGGCACGAAGTGTAATCAAAGAAGAATCGCCTTTTACAACACGTATTTTATCGGTAGATGGAGTAAAGAAAAGTTCATTGGTGTTAACAGATTTTCCGTTGGCATTTAATATTGCACCGAACTTGTTTTCGTCTCCTTGAAAAAGGATTAGAGGCTTTTTGTCGAACGTTTTAAATTCTTTTAACTCTACTGATTCAACGCGTCCGCCTTTGCTGCTTATATTAACCTTTAAATTCTCGTTTTCTAATGTTACAATTCGAGCGATGCCTTGCATGGCAGCTCCAAAAGGTCCTTTGAACGCAGTTGAATCAATGGTTTTTATTGCAGGTTCAATGTTTTGCTTTACAGTTGAGGAGGTCGGTTCACCTTTTTTTGCTGTTATTATTGAGTCTTGAACTAATTTCTCTCGTTTAATTTCTTCATCCGAGGGGCGCATGAAGTAAGTGGAGCCGACAATAATTATAAGTATCAGGAAAAGTCCTGTAAATGTATTTTTATCCATTATACTGTGATGGTATTGAAATTATTTTCTTCGAGCATGAGCTATTGAAGCGGCGACAAAGTTAACAAAAAGTGGATGCGGATTGTCAACCGTAGATTTTAATTCAGGGTGGAACTGTCCGCCTATAAAGAATGGATGATGTTTTAATTCTACAATTTCAACCAAATTGTTCTCAGGGTTAATTCCGGAAGCAATCATTCCGGCCTTTTCAAAATCT
Source organism: Sphingobacteriaceae bacterium (assembly GCA_043763625.1). GTDB lineage: Bacteria > Bacteroidota > Bacteroidia > Sphingobacteriales > Sphingobacteriaceae > Rubrolithibacter. The sequence continues at coordinate 12,847 of JAYULL010000079.1, forward strand.
TCGAGATATTGGTTGTTAAATTCATACCGGTGACGATGGCGCTCGGAAATTCTTGTTTTACCGTAAATGCCGGCAGCTTTAGAACCTTTTCGTAAGTCGCAAGGAGCAGCACCCAGACGCATCGTTCCGCCCTTATTTTTAATTTTTTTCTGCTCTTCCATCATCGAAATTACAGCATGCTCGGCGCTTTCATTCATCTCGGTGCTGTGAGCGTCGGCTAAACCTAGAACATTTCTCCCGAACTCAATAACAGCACATTGCATTCCCAAACAAATCCCAAAAAAAGGAACGTTATTTTCGCGAACGTATCGAATAGCTTCTATTTTGCCCTCAATTCCACGGCTTCCGAATCCGGGAGCGACTAATACTCCGTTTAAGCCCTGAAGCTTTTCGGCCGCGTTTTCTACCGTAAGGCCTTCTGAATGAATATAGTTTACCCTTACTTTACATTCGTTTTTCGCCCCGGCATGAATAAATGCTTCGGTAATTGATTTATAAGCATCAGGCAGCTCAACGTATTTTCCTATTAAACCGATTTGGACTTCTGCTGTCGGATTTTTGAGCTTACCTAAAAAATCTTTCCAACTGTCTAAATCGGGTTCGTGTCTAAGCGGAAGTTTGAGTTTTGCGAGAACGGTTTTATCAAGTTGTTCTTTCAGCATTAATAAAGGAACATCATAGATAGTAGAAGCGTCGATAGACTCAACAACGGCATTTAAATTAACATTGCAAAATAACGCAATCTTTCTACGGATATCTTGATTTAGATGATGCTCAGTGCGACAAACAAGAATATCGGGCTGAATTCCGTATTCCAAAAGCATCTTTACAGAGTGCTGAGTCGGTTTTGTCTTTAACTCGCCTGCGGCAGTCAAAAAGGGAACCAGCGTTAGGTGAATTACCAAAGAATTACTATAACCGATTTCCCATCTGAATTGGCGAACTGCTTCTATGTAAGGCAGTGATTCTATGTCGCCAACTGTTCCGCCTAATTCGGTTATTACGATATCATACTCGCCGTTTTCGCCTAATATTCTAATATTACGTTTTATTTCATCCGTAATATGCGGTATCACCTGAACCGTTTTTCCTAAAAAAGCGCCTTCGCGTTCCTTGTTTATCACGTTCTGATAAATGCGTCCGGTGGTGATATTATTAGCTTGAGAAGTAGGAACATTCAAAAAACGTTCGTAGTGGCCCAGGTCCAGATCTGTCTCCGCACCGTCCTCGGTTACATAACATTCACCATGTTCATACGGATTTAAAGTACCGGGATCTATGTTAATGTAAGGATCAAATTTTTGAATGGTAACTCTGTAGCCGCGAGCTTGAAGTAATTTAGCAAGCGATGCGGAGATAATACCTTTTCCTAACGACGAGGTTACGCCGCCTGTAACAAAGATGTACTTAGTCATGATTTTTAAAAGGATTTGCTTAAAAATTCCCGGCGAACACTAAAACCGGCAATAAAATTTCTTTTTGTACGGGATACAAAGGTAACATAAAAATATTCGCGGCATACAAATGTTGAGAAAACCTCCACTGTTGACAAGCTTAATCGCGTCTGATACTTATATAATTGAAACTTAATTTTAAAAGTTACGAATAGAGGCTAAGAAAAATTCTCAGAAATTTAAATGCTACGTACTGCCCTTAATCATTATCACTTAAGTTAATGAAATCTATCCTACGTAAACTTAAAAACATACATTTTTTGTCTTTGCTCGGTAATGGAAGCACGGTGATAATAAACATGCTTTTAACCGCTGTGCTTTACCGGATTTTGCCTTTGTCGGAGAACGGAACTTGGATATTCTATCAAACGACCGTTTTGTTTATCGATACTTTTAGAACCGGACTCTTAAATACCGCTTTTGTTAAGTTTTACTCCGGTACATCAAAAGAGCGATCTGAAGAGGTTATCGGTTCCACGTGGTTTCTGGCCGCCATGATTACGATCTTCTTCATCGTACTTAATGTGCCTGCATTTTTCTTGTTGCCCTACATTACGAATAACGGACTGCAACTTTTTGTTCAATATCTAAGTATTAATTTAATAATTACTATCCCCAATATTGTTGCCCTTTGTATTGCACAAGGATCCCTTTGTTTCGACCGGGTTCTGTATATAAGAGTTATAAATAACGGTCTGTTTCTGGTTCTTGTAGTGATTTTGCCTTTCTTTAAAAAAGTTACTTTAATGGATGTGCTTTACGCTAACCTTATTGCTATCGGCATATCAAATGTAGTGTCGTTATTTATAGGCTGGTCTAAAATTGAACTTTTCGGAAAGAAAACTATTTCGTGTGTACGAGAACTGTTTTACTTCGGAAAATATACTGTAGGTACATCCATAAGTGCCAACCTTTTTAAGGTTACCGATACTTTTATGATCAATTTCATGCTGGGGCCGGCAGCACTTTCTATATACAACTTGGGTCAAAAACTTATGGAAATAGTTGAGTTTCCGTTGAGAAGCTTTACTGTTACCGCTATGCCTCAAATGTCGATGGCATTTAATCAAAACCAACGATCTGAAGTGATGAATATAATGATGAAATACATCGGAATACTTACCCTTCTACTGGTGCCGGCGGTATTGTTTTCCTTCGGCTTTGCCGACTATGTAATTACGCTTATCGGAGGAAAGAGTTACTCAGGGACAGAGGCTTCAAACGTGTTCAGAATCTTCATGACTTTTGCACTTCTTGTTCCGATTGACAGGTTTTTAGCTGTAGGCTTAGACGTTATACATAAACCGCAAATTAATTTCTATAAAGTATTAGTAATGTTGGTAGTCAATCTTGTTGCTGATTACGTAGGGGTAGTTGTTTTAGGAAATGTTTACGGTATTGCAATCGCATCCCTGTTTCCCACTTTAATTGCTGTTCTGGTAGGCTATTACGCTATGAAAAAGCATTATATGGCCTATGAATTCGGGCAAGCTTATAAAGTGGGTTGGTTGGAGATAAAAGCGATGTTCAATAAGGCTTTGCAAAAAAGCGGTCGTTTTGGGGCCGCATCTTCCTGAAACACATCAATAAGATAACTATTAATGCTAAAAGATACATTCAACGGAAAAAGAGTTTTATTTATCGGCGTCAAGTTTTACGACTATCACTTAGAAATAAAGCGAAAAATGGAAGAGTACGGGGCTTCCGTCAGTTTTTTCTCTGAAAGGGATACAAGTATTAAATACGGGATAGTAAATCGCCTTTTCCACAGTAAGCTGGATAAATATCAAGAACTTCATTATTCATCTGTTCTTAAAAAAACTGACCAGATAAAGTTCGACTATCTATTTGTTATAAGAGGCTTTAAAATGCCTTTGAGCTTCGTAAAAACAATTAAGAAAAAAAATCCCGGAATTAAATGTATTATGTATCAATGGGATGCAAATACAAATAGCCCGTTTATAAATCTTCCTGAGAAACATAATGTACTGCCTGAGTTCGAAAAAATATTTTCTTTTGATTTTAAAGATGTAGAAGAGCACCGGTTTTTAAAATACAGCCCTACATTTCATACCGACGAGTTTTTGAAATTAGCTAATAGTAATCATCAAAAATGTACGTACGATTTCTTCTATTTCGGTTCTTATTTACCTGAAAGATATGCCGGTCTTTTAAAATTTAGGGAATTTGCCGAAGCAGGCGGCCATAAACTCAAAACTCATTTTTACATGAGCTATCGCTACTATCAAATAGAAAAGTTAAAAGGAACAGTTTTAGATAAAAGCGTAATTAATTTTAAACCCATGACTCGGCAAGAATACTTGGACTTATTTATGCAATCAAAGGCTATTGTAGATGTAAGCAACGCGAAGCAAACCGGTTTAGCAATGCGAGTTATCGACGCTATCGGTGCGGGGAAAAAGGTTTTAACAACTAACGGATGGATTGTTAAGGAACCTAGTTATAATACGAAGCAGATTCAAATTATAGACATAGATAACATAACAATTCCGGAAGGATTTTTAGAAGAAAAACTTGAATTTTTAAAACCTGACTATACAATAGACCATTTTTTGACGATTATTTTTTGCAACTAAACCGAGTTTAAGTTTGATATATCTAGAATTATCGCACTGAATTAGAAATGAAAAACTTTACAGATACTATTACGATTGTAACAGTATGCGATAATCATTTTGTGGTACATCTTGCTGCCTTAATTAAGTCAATTGAAGTTAATCATACTACCGATCAACTTATTGATTTTTATATTGTCGAAGACAAGGTTGATCTTGAAAATAAGTGCAGGTTAGACCGTTCTGTAACAGGGAGCAAGCTAAAATTAATCTGGTTAAATATGCAGGCGGTTATTCCCCGCAATATTGCATTGCCCTTGGATAATTCTTCGTTTCCGCTTAATGTTTATACCAGGCTTTTCATTCCGTATTTTATTCCGGCCTCTTTAGAAAAAGTGTTGTATTTGGATGTTGATATGATTGCTGTTGCAGATATTTCCCGGCTCTGGCTTACTGACTTATCAGATAAGATGGTGGCCGGAGTGGTAGACCGATCTGAAACCGTCAGCAGCGATTGGGGCGGCATTGCTAACTACAAAGAGCTTGGAATGGACCCGAATACAAAGTACTTTAACAGCGGCCTTTTATTGCTCGAACCTAAAAAATGGCGCAATGGAGAAATCCCCGCAAAAATTATTGCAGCAGTAGAAAAGCACAAACAGTTTGCAAGTTTTCCGGATCAGTACGGATTAAACGTAGTGTTGGCAAATCAATGGAAGGAGCTGGATCGGCGCTGGAACAGCTATTCGACGGGAAATATACCCGATCCGTTTATTATTCACTTTACGGGCCGCAAGCCTATATTTAAATCTTACAACTATAACGCCCATTATAAAAACGAATTTTTTAAATACCTGAGCCAAACCGAATGGAAAGGTTTTAAGCCGCTTACCGAGATAAACAGATTACAAAAGAAACTCTACAACAAGCTAGTGAAAAAGCTTTTTCCTTTCCTTAAAAAATAATTATACCGCTTTAGCTTCTCGGGTTTTGTTAAGGCATTCTAATAAAACCGATGTAATTTTCTCCCACCTAAAGTTGCGAATAAACTCTTTTCTACTGCTGTGTAATTCCGGTTTATCTTCTTTTAGGGCTTTAGAAATTTGCTCGATATACCCTGAAGTATTTGCAGCCAAGTAAACCTGCTCCCTAAATACCTCTTTCATCGGGTTTGTTATTGTTGCTACCACGGGTTTCCCCAAGGCCAAATACTCGTTTACTTTTAAAGGGAAATTACCAATGGTGATATCGTTTATCAGTTGCGGATTTATACAGATATCGAAATGTTTAACGTAAAAAGGAGCAATCTCTTTGTCTTTTTTCCCCAGATAATAAATATTAGAAATACTATGCACAATGCTTTTGCTAAAAACTTCGTCTTCCGGTCCGATTAAAACAAAACTCCAATCAGACTTCAATAAAGCGATTTCGGCAATCATGTCCACATTAAGTCTAAGCGAACTTAAAGCTCCCACATATCCTATAATAGGGCGGGGAATATTCTTTAAATCCTCCGGCATAGGGAAGTTCTGATCGTCATTATACAACACATGATCGTAGCCATTACCTATATAGAAGCTATTTTCGTTATACTGCTTAGCTCTTTTAGTAAAATCATAAGAATTGCACACTACGGTATCAGCTTTCTTTATCAATTTAGGCTCGTGTTTTAGGCCGTGCTTACGCCAATAATCAACTCCCAAAGTATAATCCCTATCTAAGTAAACATAAAGTTCAGGCTTGAGCAGCTCTTTTAAGTAAAAGCTTCTGAAAATATCTTTGTCGTTTATCAGCACAAAGCTTTTGAATTCCAGCTTTATTAAAGCTGTTTTAATTTCTTTAGCAAACCATTTGTTGTTGAGCCAATTAAAGGCCGAAAAAACTGCATCGGAAGGAATCCAATTTATCGACTCTAAAATAATATGAGGGTTAAGCATCCAAAGATTAGGGTACAATTCTACCAGCTTTTCATCTTTGTTTTTTATTGCATCTATATGAGCCTTGATATAGGGGTCAACCTGATCGGAGAAATAGGTCTTTCTGTCTATAGGAGGATTTACGTATAAAACCCGGTGGTTTTTTGCTAATTCTTTTGCTAAACCAATTGACGTAGATTCTCTATCAGTATTAATTCTTTGAAGACTAACAAAAATGAAATTCATCAATCGGGCCGAAGGTTTATTTTAAGGATAAATGTTAAACAAATCAAATCAGGTGTACGTACAAAGACTTGTATTTGTATTAATCATATAACTTTTAAGCTTTAGATTGAATTATACGCACTTTTTAAAATAATGATACAGTCAATGTCAGATAATCAACCAACTTACTTTTTTAACGGAGTTACGTTACTGGTAACTCATTATAACAGAAGCAATTCGCTGGAAAGATTGTTAAAAAAGTTTACAGAATACGGTTGCTCGTTTGAAGATATCGTAGTCTCTGATGATGGAAGCAAACCCGAACAAGTATCGCGATTAAAGGAATTGCAGGGCGAATATCCTTTTCGACTAATTACTACCGAAAAAAATAAGGGACTCGGCAATAATATTAATAAAGGGCAAGACGCTATTAAAACTCCTTTGACCTTATATGTGCAAGAAGATTTTGAGCCTATACCTCAAATAGGAAAATATTTGAAAAATGCCGCTGAGATTATTAATCAAAGAGATGACCTGGATATTGTTCGGTTTTATGCCTATTTCAAATATCCAAAGTTGAAACCGTTCAGAAGCGGTTTTTCTGAAATGATATTCAGCCCGTTTCAGCCAAAGTATCGCAAGTTTTATGCTTACAGCGACCATCCTCATTTACGCCGCGATACTTTTCTTAAAAAATTCGGGCGATATACTGAAGGTGTAAAAGGCGATGTTACGGAGTATAATATGATGATGAGCTTTCTTAAAAAAGGAGGGAAGGGTTTGTTTTATGAAAAATATCAAAGTTTGTTTGAGCAAAAGAACTCTTCCGACGAGCCCAGCACAATGAAACGAGATGTGTGGCGAGAAAGCGAAAATGTTCTAATTACAGGAATCCGGCATCTTTATCGCCATCTAAAGTTTAATTACGATTTATTTCTTTCAGGGAAATTCAGCTAATAAACGTAACTGAACTATTATCTTAAACGTAAGCAGTTAAAAATATTGCTTATGCCTGTGTTTTCTCTCCCTAAATGGATTGAACCTCATCTTTTTACCGGTAAAGATTTTAAAGATATTACTGAAACCGAGCTGGCCGATTTACGGAATCGCGTTTCCGGTTTTTGTGATGAAGATCCGGACATTTCGGTGATGATCCCGGCATGGAACGAAGAGAATAACATTTATCGTGCAGTTTCGTCTTTAGCTTCAAGCAATACTCAATTAAAAGTCGAAATCGTAGTCATTAACAATAACTCAACTGACGGAACGCAGAAGGTTCTGGATTCGTTGGGAGTAAGAAGTTACTTTCAGCCGGAACAAGGAATTGCGCCGGCACGCCAAATGGGTTTAGCTAACGCAAAAGGCAAATTTCACCTATGCGCCGATTCAGATACTTTTTATCCTCCGGGATGGATCGACGAGATGGTAAGGCCGATGTTTAACGATGAAGGTATTGTAGGAGTTTACAGTCGGTATGCTTTTATTCCTCCCCAAGGAGAAAGCCGCTTTGTGCTATGGGTCTATGAAAAAATTACAGGAATCTTAGTTCGAATTCGAAGAAAAAATCGAGAGTTTATAAATGTGCTGGGATTTACGATGGGCTTTGTGACCGAAGTAGGAAGAGCGAACGGAGGTTTTAAAGTTGATCAAGCCAGAAAATTCAGCAATACTGCCGGCAGCGAAAGCTTTGTAGATGAATCTGAAGACGGCCGTATGGCGCAGAATCTTAAAAAAACCGGTAGGCTCAAGTTGGTAACGAGTTCGAGAGCACGAGTTTACACTTCGTCGAGAAGATTGATAGCTGAAGGAGGAATTATTCAATCATTTGTTAACCGATTGAAAATACATACTGATCGTTTTTCGGAATACGTAGTAGGGAGATAAATATTTCCCCGGTAAAACACTCCTTTTTATTTCACTGAATAAGGTAGGAGAGAGCAGTCGGCATTACACCCGTTCCCAATTTCCGGTTACCGCGTTATATTTCTTGACCACTTTTGCCGGGTTTCCCACAGCAACACAATAATCAGGAACATCCTTAGTCACCACACTTCCTGCACCGATAACGCAATGCTTTCCTATTTTTACCCCGGCTGTTATCACAGCGTTGGCACCGATCCAAATATTATCCGATAACTCGATTTGTTTTGTTGTTACTTTTTGAATACTCGGCGGAATAGTAACATCTTCGTACCCGTGGTTTAAGCCGGAAATAACAATGTTTTGAGCCAAAATCACGTCGTTACCGATTTTGACCGGGCCTATAATAACGTTTCCCATTCCAATTAGCGAACGGTCTCCGATGTAAACATCGCCTACTCCGTTGTTTACCGTGCAAAAATCTTCAACTACGGAATACTCGCCAATATGAAAATTATTGAACGGGAGTACGTCAACTCGAGTTCTTCTTCTGATTATCGAATGTTTTCCCCGCGAATGTTTGAAAGGGTTTAAAAACCATTTGACCCATAAGCGAGGGCGGTGTTCATTTGCCGGAATTAGCAACCAATGAGCGAATTGCTTTAATTTGTTGTTCGATTTTATCTGAGCGATTACTGACATAAGATATGCGAATTAATGGCTTTATAAATTTCTTTTACGCTGTTTTCCCAAGTGTGAGATGATGCAAATTCTATTCTTGATTTTGCCGACACTTCTGAGTTTTCCTTCAAGGTTTTTTCAATCAGCTCTAAATAGTCCTCTTTATTTTCCGCTAAATAAACGTGCTCGCCAAACGATTTCATTGTTTCTGTTTTTGTAGCAACAATCGGCTTTCCTAAAATTAAATACTCATCAATCTTACGCGGATAATTTCCGATAGTTACCTCGTTTACTATTTGCGGATTGATGCATACATCAAAGGCTTTAATATACGAGGCGAGCTGTTGAGGAGGCTTAGAACCTAAAAAATGAATATTAGAAAAATGATGAAGCCTACTTAATTTAAATGATTCGTCTTCAGGTCCTACTAAAACTATTTGCCAGTCGGGCTTAGCAGTCGCAATACCTGCAAGTAATTCAATATCCAGTCTTAAGCCTTGGAGAGCTCCTACATAGCCTATAATCGGATACTTTATCCTTTCTATATCAGCCGGTATAATATCACTTACATTCTTAAAAGCTTCAAAATCACAACCTTGCCCTACGTAATACGATTTAGAATTATACTTTCCGCAGTACTCCTTCAGGTACATCGAATTTGCCGTGCATATATCACTCTTTGCGATAAGCAAGGGTTCCAATACTTCACCGTGCTTTTTCCAATAATCTACACCCAGCATATAATCTCTTGAGTAATAAATGCTCACTTGGGGTTTCAAAAGTTCCTTTAGATAAAAGCTCCTGCTGATATCATTATCATTAAAAAGAATGATATCTTTAAAGCCGAGTTCATCGAGAGCTTTTTGTATAGATTTTGAAAATTTCCGGTTATTCAGCTTGTTGAAAAGATTATAGACTTTATCGCTGCCTATCCAATTGATAGATTCGATAATAGTATCGGGATACAAATTCCAAAGATTCTCCTGAATTTTAAAAAGACCCTTTTCTTTGTTTTTAATTAAGCAAAGGCGTTTTTTTACTTTTTCGTCATTAGAACTTTTCCAAGCGGTAATTCGATCTAAAGGAGCGTTTACATACAAAACTCGGTTATGCTTGCAAAACTCTTCGGCAATATTTTTACAATTACTTCCAATCTCTACATCCCAAGATTGCTGACCTACTATTACAATATCACGATCCCTAATCAATTCGTCCTTCATTCAGTTTCTTGCTTTCAAGTTCTTTATCTAATCTGTATACAATGTTTATCAGCGCTACTACCAGATAGAAATAAATATTAATGGGGAATTGTACGAAAGCTTCTTGCGGAAAGTTTGCAACGTTTAACGCAAATGCAATAAGAAGCATAGTTAAACTCACACATTTCAACCAAGGGTCCTTTATTTCGTAATAGTGTTCAATGCCTTTTTTAAGCACTATAAACATGAATGTGCAAAAAATAAGTAAACCGATCGATCCTAATTCTACCGCAGTTCGAACGTAACCACTGTCGGGCGGAAAGTTGGCTAAGAAAGACCAAGGCGCAAAACGTTGTCCCCAAACTCCTGTCGCACCTAAACCTCCGCCTAAAGGGTGAGTTAAAATAAAGGGCTGAATCCGCTTCTGATTATTCTTTCGTACCTGATAAGATAAATCCTTGCTAGGCTTAAATGCGGACTGAAATCTTACAAGCGTAGCATTTGAAGTGGGAATTGAAATTAAAAACAACATCATCATTGCTCCGGCGATTGAAACAACAAGAATTTTTTTGTTAAAATGCATAACGGCATATAAGGCGAAAGCAGCCGGAAGAAGCACGTATGCTCCACGAGTCCCGGAATACATCATTACCATGATAAAAAATACTGCCATTATGCTCAGAATTATTTTTTGCCTTTTTGTTGTGGGGCCCATTATTAATCCGAAGCATAAAAGCGTGCTTGCAACCATATTATAAGCATAGGCAACAGGGTCAGAAAAGATGCCGTACTTGCGCCAGTGGCCGTCAATAAACAGTAGAGAACGTACTTTTTCATCAGCTAATCCTCTTGACTCAAAATCAAAGTATCCGATATTTTCCTGCTTCCAGGCGTAAAGAGCTGCAAACAGCGACAAGCCCAACCAAAGCTTTAAAACTATTTTAATATAATCGATAGATGTTATATTGTACATAAATACAAAGTACATCAGCATTACTACCGCTACAGTTCGAATAGTATAAAGCCATGCCATCCTCGACTCGGCTGAAGGGTTGGCGAGCTGAATAATATTATATACTATCCAAATAATAATTAAAGCAGTAATCGGATTGTGGTAGATCTTCCAGTTAGGATTCTGTTTCTGTTTAATGAAGAAACCAATCAGGAGCAGCGCTTGAAAGCCGTCCATTAATGTACCGAGCGGGAATGTTGTAAATCCCATTCGCATAATCCACATTAACAAGTAAGCTGCAACCAGTAAGATTATAATTCCCACCTTAGGATAAGCTACTATGGCATAAACAGCAGGAATTCCGATAGATGCGAGAATTAAGAGAACACCGACAACTAAGCCGGCCTTTTTTATTGCCAAAGCAAAAAACAAACAAGAAACGAGCAAAACAGCAAAACCCGTAGGATTATTAAGTTTTTCAATTCTTAAAGTTTTATCTAAGAAAGCGAAAAATTTGTCCCGTTTCCTGTTTAAGGGCTTTGTTTTGTTAAGCTCCAGTTCCACGTTAATCTCTTACAGAAACAATATTTTTATAAAAAAGAAATAGGTACTTATAAAAGCAATAATAATTGCCACTCGTTTTGTATAGAAAAGAGTTACCTCTTTTTCGTCTTTGAATTTTTTGGGCTCGATTCTCATCACTTGACTATCTCGTCAATTTTCACCTCGTTAAAATGCCGGGTTGCTACAGAACGCTTGTTCGCCTTACGAACATTCATTAATGATACTACTTGAAAGAACATAAATTTAGGAATGTTAATAAGCGATTGTAAAACTCGTTTATCCGTTTCCGGACTGAGAACCGGAACGAAAAATCCAAGAACAAAAGCTAATAAACCGGTAACCCATATTAACGTTACTATGGGATTCAGAAACAGGTTTAAGAATGCGAACATAACCGAAAGGATTAAAAAGATAAACAGCGGCGGGCGTAGAAGCACAATTCCGAACAAAAGTTGATTCCAACTAAATCGGGTAATGCCCAAATAAACTAAAGTAAATCCCAGTTTAAAATATTTGAACCAAGTATTTATCCAACGGGCTCGCTGATTTACCAGTTGATCAGTTTGCGAGGTTTTCTCATCATACACTTTTGCATCCGATGCAAATGCAATTCGCTTGTTTCGTTTAACAATTTCGAATTGAAGAACTTTATCAAAGCCTGCACCGGTAATGTTTAATTTTTCTAAGCAATTACGGTATAGACTAGTCGTAAAGGCCATACCTGAACCGGCAAGTGTTGCAGAGGAACCGAGATCAAACAATACTTTACCATCGTAAAAATGATAATAGATATCACGGGCAGCATCTAAACAAGCATAAGTTGTGTTTAAATTTTTAGCTTCTCTAACCCCTTGAACAGCTTCAAATCCTTGGTTAAAGTAAATGTTAAGTTGATTTAGATAATCCGGGTGAACTAAATTATCGCTATCAATTATTGTTAAAATTTGGTGATTTCTCTTGAAGTGTTTAATAGCGTAAAAGTGCGATCGGGTATTGCTAGCCAAGGTTTCTTCCGGGCGAAGCACAATCACTCTCTCATCATTAAAATTTAAGCACGAAACATCGCATTTATCGGCAACGATATAAACTAAATAATTTTGATAGTTAAGTTTTAAAATAGAGCTGACAACTGCAGGCAGAGTAGAAATCTGTTCATAAGCAGTAACTATTATAGCATAGTCGGGCACGTTCGGATAAGTTATGCTGCTTTTTTTCCTTTTCGGCTTCAAGATAAAAATCAGTAGCAAAACTAGCGGAAATACGAGGTTGTAGCCGATCATAATTTGAGTCGACTGCCACAAAAAAGAAACTACTTTTTCCATATTTTTAAAATTTTATTAAACCGGTTTCTCTCTTTCTTTTTTGGCAGAAGTTCTTGGGGGATTTTATTCAATACCCAGCCTATGGCTTGGTTGTTGAGCGATTTCAGGTAGTTTATGTAAACTCTCTTTGACTCGCGTAAGCTTTGATTTATTTCTATAACACCTAATATTTTATCGGTAAAAATAAACCACTCTTTTGCCTTGCTCAAAGAATCAAGGGATGATGTTTCTATAATAATAAGATCAAACCGTGATTTAAATTCGTCTACTTTTTGTTGTATCAAGGCTTCTTTACCAAGTTCTAAGAGCGAGTAATCTTCACCTTTGTTGCCGATTACATTTATCAGATTTTCATTATCAAATTGCGGCTCTGTTCCCGATCTTAAAATATCTTCAATGAAATTTCCTGATTTTACCGTTTGGCTGATAGAAGGCGTGCCGAAGTTACCGTCAATAAGTAAAACTTTTTTATTGATCATCGAGTAGGCATAGGCCAAGCTGACGGCTAAAAATGTTTTTCCTTCGCCGGATTTTAAGCTTGTAATTCCCAGTACTTTTGCGTCGCCCAATTCGCGGTCGATTTCAAACCGTATTGAACGCAGTTGTTCTTTGAGTTCTTGAGATTCTTTTGAAACATTCGAGTTTTTCCAAATGTTGTTTAAATCAAGCTTAGAACCTGATATCAGCTTAACTTGACCCAATACCGGCAAGCCTGTTTTATTCGCAAGTTCTTTCGATAATGTTATAGAATCGTCTAAAAAGAACAAAACAAAGAGAACTACCATGCAAAATACAAAACTTACGATCCCGCTAAGAATAACCAAAAGCATTTTCTTTGAAGGAAGAGGCAATCCCGGCATTGCTTCTTGGATTTGGCGCAACTTTACGGAATAGTTTGATTCCATATGAGTTTGGTTGTATTTGTTCAAAATTTCTAAATACTCCCGGCTGGCAACATCAATATCTCTTTCGTATGATTGTACCACAGCTTCATGCGGAACAAGTTTATCGTAAATTACGTTAAGGGTTTTAATCTCCTGCTCGTATGATTTCAAGCTGTTTCTCGCCAAATCCAGCTGAACCTCCAGCTGTAATTTTTGCTGTACTATATCCTGCTTTGCACTTAACGGATTGTATACATATTTATCGGTAAGCTGATTAATTTGCTGAGTTAAAATCTTATTTAATGAGTCAACAGACTGCTTGTAGTCGTCTTTAAAATTGCTTTTAATGTACTGAATTTGTAAAGCACTAAGTTTTTGCTTGGTTACTAAAATGTCTTGATTAACCCGGGTAAGCGTAGATTCAAGATATTTACGTTCTTTAGGAGAGAACTTAGCATCCATACTTTGAACTGCTCCGTTATAGGCAATTATATCCTTTGCTGTTTGCTGGCGTTTTGTTTCAAAATCGAGTATCACAATGTAAAGCGATTTGGATTGCTCGTATAAGTTTAAAACCTTGTATTTAATTTTATAGTCACGCAATAGGGCAATTTTTTGATTCATTGCCTGATATTTTTCACGTAACAGTGCTTCTAAAAAATTTACTGCTTTTCGTTGATTTTCTTTAACTAAAGAGGTATAATATTCTATAAACTCTTTACAAAGGGTATTTACCACAAAAGCAGAAAGCTCAGCACTTTCTGAAGTATACTCAGCATTAATAAAGTCGCTGTTATTAGCCCGATAAACTGTCAACTGCATTTTTATCGAGCCCTCATCATATTTCATAGACCGCAACAGTTCGTTAATTCCGCGTTGATCATTGTTCCAAAGGCTCAATCCTTCTCTTTTCTGATACTTATTTTTAAAAACCTCAATTGCGTGTTTCTTCGCTTCAGGATTTAAACCTTTTATCATATTACTTAGTTCCCTAAACGGGGTGGGAGAGGTTAAGTCGTGCAAAATAAGTTTATACCCTACCTGATCGATCATCCTGTTCAGCTTCATCATTTCAATCAGGTTGCTGAATTCCTGATTAATTTGAGATTCTTGTGCTACATGATCATCCGAGTTTAAAACATTTTGAGTATCATCAACAATGCCCGTGGCGATCTGCGCTTGCGCCATGAAAATGTCGGGCAGATTTCTTACCAAAAAATAAGTTATAACAACAGTAATAACAGGAATTAAAACCAGTGTAAACCTATGTTTGTAAAGTAATTTGAGCAGTTTAGCTAAATCCATAAGGACAAATTATAGAACCTCTTCAAGTTTTTTACCCAACAGCGCTTCTAAAGAAGCCTTCGCTTTAAGTACTTCACCTTCAGTTTCTATCTTGGTAGTTGTATATGTAGAAACCGATATTAAGGTTTCATTATAGTCTTTTAAAGAAATTTCACTTTTGTCGAAACGAGCCTTTTGTTCCTTCTCTATACTCTCTACATCTAAAACTATTTTGGTGTAGAGCTCTAGGTTCTTTCTCTGCTTGATATATTCAAAATAGCGTTGCTTAACTTCATATTCCAAAAGCTTTTGGTACTCATCGAACTCGCCTTTCACTGAAATGTATTGCTGCTTTGCCTTTTTTATTTCTCCCGGCGTTTGTAAAACATTGCCCAAATTTAAATGTACGCCCGCTTGGTAACCCTGGAAAAGACTTGGTTTATTAATGTCAATAGTGGAGGTAGGTTGATATAAATAAGAAAATGTTACTGAATTAAACCACTGTAGCTTACGCTGCGTGATTGATATTTTAGCATCTTCAGCTCTTCCTTCGTAGTATTTCATTCGAGGGAAATTTTCTTTGGCAGTTGCAATCAATTTATCCAACAAGGTGTAGGATACGTTTTCCAGCATTGTTTCCTGTGCAGTACACGGAAAGCAATAACAGAAACAGAATACAAAGACAGAAGGCAGAAGAAGTTTCATTATAAGTATTGTTATACCTTTTCTTTTTGCAGTAGGGCCGGTATAGAGCCCCGTATTTTTTTCATCTCAACCCAAATATTTTATTGTTACGTAATTGTTATTATTTAGTTATTATAACTTTTCCTTAAGTTTTTTTACACCTTTTCTTTTTGCATCAATGCCGGTATCGTGCCCAGTATTATTTTCATATCAAGCCAGAAGGAATAGTTAGTTGCGTAATAATTATCTAATTTTTTTCTTTCTCTTTCAGACATATCACCTTTTCCGCGTTTGCTGATTTGCCATAAACCGGTTAAGCCTGCAGGCCCGAGAAATCTCATCGACCATTCGTTTGAAGTAAGCATTTCTGCTTCATAAAGCGGCAACGGACGATTGCCTACCAGCGACATATCGCCTTTTAATACATTAATAAGTTGAGGTAATTCGTCTAAACTCGTTTTTCGGATAAACTGCCCGAACTTCGTTATTCTCGGGTCGTCCTTGATTTTAACGAAAGCAGTTTTCCCGCCTTCGAAGTCAGACGAATTGGCGTACTGGTTTAGCGAAGAAAGCTGTGATATTTCTTTGTCGGCCCCAACCCGCATAGACCGGAATTTATAGAAATCGAATATTTTGTATCCGGCACCAACTCGTTTACTTTTATAAATAACAGGACCCTTAGATTCAACACCAATCAATACGCCTGTAATTATAAATATCGGTGACAGCATTAAAAGAGCTGCGCTCGAAGTAATTATATCAAAAGCTCTTTTATAATATGGAAGTTTAAATTGAACATCCTCTTGCGCAGAGAGTTGCGAAAGCTTCGGTTTAATAAGTTTAAACTTTACTAAAAAGCTCAGTCGCTCGTATAAATCTTCAAAAGGGAAAGGATGTGTATAGAGATCATGTATTTTTAATTCCAGCGCCTTCAGTCTTAATCTGCTGTTAAACTCTTCAGCCAAGCCCACAACAATTATTCCTTGAAAAAGCGGATTTTTTCGGATAGTTTCTAAAAAAGAAATCCATTCCCCTGCTTTATCTGCTTCAATTAATAGAATATCAGGCAAGGTTAACAGCGATTGATCATTCAGGTACTGAAGAAGCATCTTAAATGTGTTTTCGCTATGAACGGTAAAGCTCGAAAAAAATGCATCAGGAATAAAGCTTCTTATTCGCGAGCCTCCATAAGCAATCTTTACATGTAAAGAATCTGTGTGTGTAAGACTAATTTCTTGCAGTATTGACATTATTCTTATCTAATAGAGTGTGTATGGCAGTTTTTAACTGAGTGGGATTGAATGGCTTTTGAATGACCCAATCTACTTTAAACGACATCCGGCTTACCCGTGCTTCCAAATCTTCTTCGCCGGAAAGCAGAATAACAGGTGTGTGGCGATAAAAACCACTGATTTTTAAATTCCGAATAAACGAGTTGCCGTCAAAATACGGCATGTGTAAATCAGAAATAATCAGATCGGGGTCGTTACCTTCTTCAAGCCAACTTAGAGCGTCAACTCCGCTGTTCCTTATTACTAAAGTGTAATCTTTAGAGAGCACGAAGTTTAAAAGCTTCAGTATACTTAGTTCATCATCTACAATAAGTATTTGTTGTTTCATCTTTGGATGGTTAAGTATAAATCAGTAAAAATCGCCTAAATAAATTCCGGTCATCTTTACGGATTTACATGTTTATATGTTTCAACTATCAATAGCGGACTTTCACAAATAGTGCCCACTAAAAAATAATGGCTTAATACATTGACTGTAGGCCTTATTCCTGTTGATTTGGGCCCTTTCTTGAAATTTTTTTTTAAAACTTCTCTTTTCCTTAGCGGTGTACAGTCCGTAATGTGTGCATATTATTGCTCAGTTACATTCGTATAACTGTGTAAAACGAGAAACTATAAACGGATTTAATTCGTATAAGTGTGCAATAATAACCACGGGCAATAAAGGATTTATCCGGATGACAAAGTTTAAAAGCACTTATAAAACTGATGAACCGAGCATTTGCCGGAGTTATGCTTTTATAAGCCGTTTAAAAAAAATATTACTTGTATTCACCCGAGTAGTTTTTATTAAAAACCCTAAACACTATATTTTACCCGGCATTGCTCTTCTGTTAACTGCAGGTTCTTTTAAATTAATTGGCCAAAATACAGTCGTGCCCTTCGCAGTCAGGTACCAGGCCGATCAACGCGGTGGTATAGTATACGTGGCTAATAATATTTTAAGCTGTAACAACAGCTGCAATGCAGTGAACTATATGCCTCCGACTATTCCTGCTAATACCCTTTTAGATGATAACGATTTTTTAAGTAAGTATATAGACATTGATAATGATGCCACAACCTTCAGTTCAAGCTCTGCCAATCTTAGTTTGCCAAACTGCTCGCAAATTACTTTTGCCGGACTCTATTGGGGCGGAGCAGTTTCTTCAGCCAATTCAAGATATTCAATAAGAAATAAAGTAAAACTCAAACTTCCTCAAGCTTCCGGATATACCGATATTACTGCGGATGTTAATTTCGGATTATATGTAAATAAGCACTACCAGTATTATAAAAATATTACCTCGCTTATTAACCCTGCAACTCAAAATGGAACCTACACGCTCGCAAATGTTGTGGCTAATGAAAACGTTTCTGATTACGATGCAGGATGGACAATTGTAATTGTTTATAAAAATGAGTTCAAACCGTTCCGGAATTTAACTGTATTTGACGGGTTTGCCGGAATCACATCAAATACTACCACTCCGCTTGATTTAATTATTTCAGGTTTTTTAACCCCTCCGGTAGGACCTGTAAAATTTGATCTGGGGTATGTAGCTTACGAAGGAGACAGAGGGAAAACAGGAGATATTTTGTATTTCAATAATGTTCAGGTGAGTGATGCACTTCATACCGCTAACAACATTTTTAACAGTTCAATAACCAATAACGGCACTATGGTTACCACCCGAAATCCTTCGCACAACAACACTTTGGGTTTCGACGCAAGTATTATGATGCCGGATAATACTAACCTAAATTATATTACCAACAGTGCAACTTCTGCTAATGTCAGCTTGAGAACCGTAGGAGATACGTATGCAGTTGGTGTTATTACTACCGCTATCGATATTTTTAGTCCATATTTTAATTTCACTCACGAATATATCAATCAAACAAGTCCCGGAACAGGGGCTGTCGCGGGCGATGTTCTGGAGTTGATCTATAAAGTTGAAAACATCGGAAACGACAAAAGTACGAAGTCTGTCATCCTAGATGACTTACCTACATTTCTTCATTTTGTACCTGGTTCGCTTCAAATAGAAGGGGTTGGTCGAACAGACCGTGGCGGGGATGACCAAGCTGAATATGATTCCGTTGCTCATAAAGTAACTTTCAGAGTTGGAACAGGATCCAATGCGACAAACGGCGGGAACATAGAAATCGGATCGACAATACGAGTAAGATGTTTGGTAAAAGTTACCGATGACTGCGATGAACTGCGGTGTTCGTTCAACAGTTTCAGCAACGACGGATACATAAGTTATTATGGTAATATTAACAATGGAGCTCCCGGAACAAATCTGTCGGGTCCTGCACCTCCGGTCGGTCAATGTTTTGTAAGCGGTCAAATGCAGTTTAATATCGATGTTCCTCCTTCGTGCCTGATTTCTCCTCCTAACAGGGTGGATACTATTTCTTGCGAAACTTTAGTTACCGACCTTAATCTTCCGGCCGGTTTTTCTCTTTATGATTCTGTCGACATAAATTTTCAAACTCCTTTATCGCGTTTTTCGGAAGCAAAACAATATGTTGCCGGAAAAGTGACTAAGGGCGGATGCCGTTATCGCTTTAACATTGATGTTGCAGTTGACCCTTTGGCGGTAGGGGATACAGTAACAAACATTATTTGTAATGGCACAGCTACAGGAAATATTAAAATTGGAGTTACCGGGGGTAAGGGAACCTATGTTTATAGTTGGACCGGCCCTAGCGGCTTTACTTCAACCCAAAAAAATATTCAAAGCCTCCAAGCGGGAAACTATACTGTAACAGCAACCGACAGTAAAGGATGTACCGCGATTAAAACCTTAACAGTAAGTGAACAACCAATTTTAGAGTTAGCTTTTACTAAAACTGATATAAATTGTTTCGATGCTCGAAACGGAACTGCGACGGCTCTTCCTACAGGCGGAAAACCTCCTTACACTTACAGTTGGAATACAAATCCGGCTAGAACAACGGCAAGTGTTACCGAACTGTCTCCCGGAGCTTATACAGTAACAGTTGCAGACAGTTTAGGGTGTATAAAATCCGGGTCAATTTCTATTACAGAGCCTCCTAAACTGCTTTTGAATACTTCCCGGGTCGATGTGTCTTGTAAGGGGGGAAACAACGGCTCAGCGACTTTACGCGTTACCGGCGGCACCCCTCCTTACATATATCGCTTTAATAATAATTCGTTAACTACCCAAAACACAGCTTCAAATCTTGCGGCAGGAACCTATTCTCTAACTGTTATTGATGCTTTAGGATGCGAGGACAGTACATTAGTAACCGTAGCAGAACCTGACGAGGTTGTTTTGACTGCAACTTACACCAATGCAAGTTGTGCAAGCGGAGCGAACGGAACAGCAACCGTAGTTGCAAAGGGAGGAACAGGAAGCTATACTTATAGTTGGAACACAAATCCTAGTCAAAATACCGCAACAGCAACCGGTTTGACTGCCGGCAGCTATATTGCTACTGTTACGGATGCAAAGGGTTGTATTAAGACAGCGAATGTTAGTATAATCAACCCGGCACCTTTAAGCATTTCAGGTACTCAACTAAATAATGATTGTTTCGGTGAAAACGAAGGTTTAATAAATATTACAGTTTCCGGAGGAGTATCTCCTTATACTTACAGCTGGTCTTCCGGAGAAACTTCTGAAGACATTTCAACCTTAAGTGCCGGAACCTATATGGTTACTGTAACTGATTTAAACGGATGTACGGCAGCCAAACCGTTTACAATAACCCAACCGGTCGGTCCACTTACCGTTACTTATACTATTAAAGATTTATTCTGTTGTAACGGATCCGACGGAAGTATAGATATCTCTGTTAGCGGCGGAACGGCACCCTATTCGTATAAATGGACTAACGGAAGCGAAACTCAAGACATTTCTAATTTAGGAGCCGGATTATACGGAGTAATTGTTACCGACGCGGCAGCATGTACAAAAAATGTTTCTATAAAGATTGATCAACCATTAAATCCCTTAACTGTTACTACAACTAAAACCGATGCACGTTGCGCAGGCGGAGCAAACGGAACAGCCACCGCAGTTGCAACAGGCGGAACAGGAAGCTATACTTATAGCTGGAATACAAATCCTATTCAAAATGGGGCTACAGCAAACGGTTTGACTGCCGGCGGCTACATGGTTACTGTTAAAGATGTGAAGGGTTGTATTACAATAACAAATGTTACTATAGCCGAACCTCCGCCTTTGAGTATTGCCGGCACTCAACGAAATATTGATTGTTTTGGTGCAACCGATGGTTTAATAAATGTTTCCGTTTCCGGGGGAGTGTCACCTTATACTTACAGCTGGTCATTCGGTCAAATTTCCAAAGATGTTTCAACCTTAAGTGCCGGCACTTACATTGTTACGGTATCTGATGCAAACGGGTGTGAGGCAACCAAATCATTTACAATAACCCAACCTGCCGGTCCGCTTACCGTTACTCAAACTCATAAAGATTTACTTTGCTACGGCGGGTTAAACGGCAGTATAGATATTTCTGTAAGCGGAGGTAGGGCACCATATTATTACAAGTGGACGAACGGAAGCACAAGTCAAGACATTTCTAATTTAGGAGCCGGATTATACGGGGTAACCGTTACCGACGCCACGGGGTGTACACAGGATGCTTCTATACAGATCGATCAACCTTTAAATCCGTTGACTGTTATTGCCATTAAAAGCGATGTTAAGTGCGCCGGTTCAGCCACCGGGTCAATAAGCCTTCAGGTGACAGGTGGTAAGGAGCCGTACAAATATTTATGGAGTAACAATGGTATCGGATCCAGTATCAAGTTTCTAATTAAAGGAAAGTATTCGGTTACCGTGACCGATGCAAATGGCTGCACAGTGAACTATGAAACTGATATTGAAGAACCCAATATTTTAAGGGCAACGGTTGAAGTTACCCCTACAGTTTGTAAAAGCAGTGCAGATGGAATTATAAAAATAAATGCTTCAGGAGCGGTTAAGCCTTATACCTATAAATGGTTGGAGTTTCAAAATTTAAATGTAAGCCAAATCAACAACCTGAAAGCGGGAACCTATCACGTAGTAGTTAGTGCCGCCAGCGGTTGCAATGTTAATTTAACTATAATTGTTAAGCCGGGCAATTGCAATCCTGTTGCAATTGCCGACAATTTTAATATTGTCCAAGAAGACATCCTAAAAGGTTCGGTGGTGGCAAATGATTCGGATCCTGATAAAGACCAATTAACATTTAAAAATATTTCAGAACCCGAAAACGGCACGCTTACTTTTAATTCCAACGGCAAATTCACGTTTACACCTGATAAATTATGGTTCGGAACGACTTCTTTTAAATATTCTGCTTGCGACGGGAGTTTGTGTTCGGAAACAGAAGTTTCTATTACAGTCAATAAAAAGAATTTCCCTCCGATTGCGAAGGACGATCAATACGAAGTACTAAAAAATACTACGCTTACTATTCCGTTTTCCGGGGTTCTACTAAATGACACGGACCCTGAAGAAGATCCTATAACTTCTAAATTAGAAATTACTACAGAACACGGTGATCTGAATTTAAAAGCCGACGGCTCGGTTGTTTATGTCCCCAATAAAGACTTTACGGGGGTGGATAATTTTTCTTACACAGCTCAAGACAACAAAGGTGAAAGTAATCAAGCAACGGTTTGGATTTTGGTAAAGGAAAAAAATATCCCGCCGGTTGCCAAGAATGATACGTATTATTTAAAAGACTCGATATTGGAAGAGTATGTTTCGCTCAACGATTCAGATCCAAACAACGAAGGTTTAGCTTTTATAAAGCTAAGCAATCCGACAAAAGGAAAAGTTCAATTCTTTGAAGACGGCAAGTTTATTTATACGCCCAATCCCGGTTTTTCCGGTACAGACAGTTTTACCTATCAAACTTGCGATCCGGATAATTCATGTTCAACAGCAACCGTAATTATCACATCGGCATCAGATCCTGACAGTACTGCCGGTATTACCGTCTATTTAACTCCTGCAAGTACTAAAATAGTTGAAGGCAAAAAAGCTTCCGTTACTGCCCGACTCTCATCTGCATTAAACGAAGATGTTTTTATTACCCTAAAATATAAAGGAACAGCAACAAAAGAACGAGATTATTTTCTATTGGAACAATTTGAAAAAATAAAGATCCCTAAGGGAGCTACAACAACGAAAGAAAAAATTGTAATTGCCGCTTTAAATGATAATACAAACGAAATTGACGAAGATTTACAAATAGAAATTGCCTCAGTTTCAAATTCTAAAGTGCAAATAGGAAAAGGTTCTGAAGTTATCATTCTCGATCTTTATCCCTTTCTCCCGGATAAAGAGAATGAGACTCAAGTAGATAAAAAGAAAGAAAATGCAGCCATTCAGCCCGACCCATTGGTATCTGCCAATGGCGACGGTTTGGGCCGCGATTATTTTCACGTTGGAGGAATAGATGATTTCAGCGATAATGAAGTTCGTGTTTTTAATCGCTGGGGAAACGAGGTTTATTCTGTTAAAAACTACTCAAATGGGCAGAATGCTTTCAAGGGTATAGCTAATAAGGGCCTTTTAACTAATAGTAACATGCCCTTGGTAGAAGGTGTTTATTACTACTTGATTTATACTACAGATAACAATAATGAACGAAAATTAAACAAAGGTTATTTAATTCTTAAACGATAACGAAATTCTGCCTTTGTATTAATTTAGTTGCTTTTTATTCCAATTGTCGCTCTTGGCACTTTTCTTGAAGATAGATATCCGAATTATTTTTAAACTAAGTGAATTCAATATGAAAATTTGTACTCTAATTTTTACTGCAGCGGCAGCCGTATCTATGTTAATTACTAATAATGTTAGTGCCCAGAACTCTGAGCCTGCCGGAGATTCCAAAGCACTTCGTTTAGGAGTGGGTTTAAGCTTGGGTGCACCTACAACTAAGGGTTATAATTTTGCTGTGGGCGGAGATTTACGCTTACAAAAAGATTTTTCCGGCAATGTTTCCGGCTTACTTTCTGCCGGCTATACTAATTTTTCTGCCGAGGGTGAAAATCTGGGAAGTTTCGGATTTATTCCTGTTAAAGTCGGTGTTAAAGTATTCCCGATGGCTAAATTTTATGTTTCAGGAGAGCTTGGAGCCGGTATTCCGACTGACAATGAAAGCAAAACTGCTTTTCTTTGGGCTCCCGGCGTAGGTTACGGATTTAACAATGGTCTTGATGTAGGTCTTCGTTACGAAGGTTTCGAAGTAAAAAACGCAAGCCTCGGCCAAGTCGCATTAAGATTTGCATACGGGTTCAAATTGTAAATTATCTTAAAACGTTATCTTAACAGGCTGTCTTTATTAGGACGGCCTTTTTTGTTTTATTTTTTCTTGCACCCGAATGTTTAGGAGTAGCGTTCCGATAAAAATACTAAGGGTAATAGGGTTTTAATTATCACTGAAGATTTTTCTAAGTTTGCTTAGTTTAATACCCGCTGTTAAGTTTATCGGGGGCTAAAAACTAAAGAGGCACCAAAATGAAATTTTGCCCGGACACTTATTGTTTGATTTGAAAAGAAAATTGCTATTCAAAAATATTCCCTACTCGAAAAGAAAAATAAATGAACAAAGTTTTCATAGAAAATAAGGCTTTTGATAAAGTTGATTTTAAAAGCGAAAACTTAACTGTAGCGGAGTATGAAAGCTGTTCGTTCAAAAACTGCAATTTCGCGGAAGTAGACTTAGGGAATATTACTTTTGCCAACTGTGATTTTGTGGATTGCAATTTGAGTTTGGCGCATACGGCAAATACAGCTTTTAGAGAAGTACAATTTATACGATGTAAAATGCTCGGTTTACGTTTTGACAATTGCAACAAGTTCGGCTTGTCTTTAAAATTTGAGAAGTGTTTGCTTAGTCATTCGTGTTTTTTCAAAACAGCAATAAAGCAAACTTCTTTTAACGCCTGCGGGTTAATGGAAGCTGATTTTACTGCATGCAATTTAACGGGCGCTGCATTTACGGCTTGTGATTTAGCAGGAGCACTATTTTACAACACAATACTCGAAAAGGCAGATTTTCGCTCTGCTTATAATTATGTCATCGACCCCGAAAATAATTCGATCAAAAAGGCCAAATTTTCAATACCCGAAGTTGCCGGATTATTAAAAAAGTATGAGATTTCAATAGAAGGTTTTTAAAACGCAGAGATACATGGCAAAGTAACGCTTCCTGAGTTTGCTGTCCCGATGCAAGCGAAGGTTGAAAAAGTTGCCGCAAAAGTTTTTACGGCTAAAGGACGATACAGAATTAAGTTGATACATTTATTGTTCGTAATTACCAGGACACAGCCAAAAGGAGTCTAAGAAATTAGGATTTTATACAAGCACTAAGACTAACAATTGCTGTTCGGAGAAATAATCTAACATCCGCTGCTAATATTGTCTTTTGAAAAAATCTGCTAGAGAGCAGAACTTCACTTTTTCTACAGGAAGTGAAATTAAATTTCCGTTATGAAGTATATCAACCTCCCTTTCATTTCTAAACAATACTTGGCGCAAAATACTGTCGTACAAAATATATTCAATCATTCTCCAATTAGTTTTGTGCTGTTTGTTACGTTGCCGGATTTTTATTTGTTCCCTTAACTTATTCACACTTCTAGCGTTATCCACATTCTCGGTTGTGGAAATGTAACTCAACGGGGAGTATTGCGTACAAAAGCTTTCACGACGCTAAAAAAAGTATTTATAAGCTATACTTATACTCTCAAATATGTTATCTAAAAAACAAACCGTACTTGTTATTGAAGACGATCCGGGACTGTTATATTCAATAACCGAGGCCTTAGAAATGGAAGGTTTCGAAGTTGTAAGTTCCACAAATTCGTCACCGCTACATTCTTTGGATATCATAAACCCTGATTTAATTATTCTCGATCATTTTTTGGGTAACTCTTTAGGGCAAACCATTTGTAAAGAACTTAAAGAAGATTTTGAAGCTTCTCACATTCCGGTAATCTTGATTTCAGGCACTTCGAACCTTGAAGAAATAGCATTTGCTTGCAAAGCAGATGCTTATCTTAAAAAGCCCTTTTCCGGAAAGTTGCTTGTAGCTGAAGTCAAAAAGCTATATGCCCAATTAATCAAAATTCAAGTTACACCCATCTTATAAGGAAACCTGCAAACGCTTCTTTGTATTGATCCGTTATAACTATATTGATAGACGCTATATTTACGGAATTTTTTGTAACTGATTTTATCCTTTCCAGTGATACAATATAAGAACGGTGAATTCGCAGGAACTTTCGTACCGGTAATTTTTCTTCCATTAATTTTAGACTTATTAGCGATAGCAGCGGTTTAGCTTCTCCTGCCAAATGTATTTTAACATAGTCTTTTAAACCTTCAATGTAGATAATATCCTTTAAGGCAACTTTAACGAGTTGATATTCTACTTTTAAAAACAGATATTCTTCATCTTGTTTACCGGAGTTATTCAAATTCTTTCGATCTTCAGCCGAATGAAGGAGTTCAAAGTGGGTAAGCGCCTTATTGGCAGCTTTAGAAAAATCTACGTAGTTAAAAGGCTTTAAAAGGTAGTCTATTGCGTTTACTTTATATCCTTCTACAGCAAATTGATCGAAAGCTGTCGTAAATATTATTCCCGCCCGGTCAATAACATTTCCTTTGTCTAAAATCCGTGCTAACTCTATTCCGCTTAAATCAGGCATTCTTATATCCAGAAAAATTAAATCAATCTGATTTTCGTGAACTGCACGAAGAGCTTCAACTGCATTAGAAAATTTTCCGATAAGTTTTAAAAAAGGCGTTTGCTCGATAAATGAACAAAGTAAGCCTAAAGCTAAAGGCTCATCGTCAACCGCTATGCATTTTAATGTCATCCTAAATCTATTTCTAAATCGACCGTAAAAAGCAAATTTACTTTGTCTTCTTTTACATTTAACTTGTACTTTTCCGGATAAAGCAGGTCTAATCGTCTTCGAGTATTAGCCAAACCAATCCCGGTTTCTTCGAATATTGCGCCTTTTTCTTTTAATAAAGTATTGCTGACTTTCACAATCAAAAGCTGCCGGCGTTGCTCGATACTTATTGTTATTCGACTGAGGTGCAATGTGCTTACCCCATGTTTAAAAGCATTTTCAATAAAAGGCAGTAAAAGCATAGGGGCAATTTGGAAATCTTCCGGCGGTTCCGGGAACTTTTGAGTTAGTTGAACTTCATCGGTAAGTCTTAACTGCATAAGCCTGACGTAATCTTTGATGAAGGAAATCTCCTTGCTCAAGAGCGTATTACCGGCTTGCGTTTCGTATAACACATAGCGCATCATGTGAGATAGTGTGTACAAAGCGTCGGCGGCGGAACCGGAATTGGCAACCGTTAAGGCATAAATGCTATGCAGGGTGTTAAAGAAAAAATGCGGGTTAATTTGAGCCTTTAAAAAAAGCAATTCTGATGTTATTTTCTCCTGCTCCAATTCCTGCCTGATTTGAGCATCTTTTTGCCATTTTCGAACTGCAGCTATACCGGTGCTTACGGCTACTACAAGCAGAGTAGTAAGCAAAACAAACATGTCGAAATAGTGCTTAGTTCCCTTTCGCTTTTTATGATGGTTAAAAGCTTTATCCATCAGCTCGGGCAAGTTTATTGCATTTTCAAATAATCTGATTCCAAAAACCAGCAGCAGTACTGCAAAACTAATTACCAAAAGATAGGACCCGGTTTTATTTTTAAAAAGAAGTTTTGGAACAAAAACCGCGGAGTTGAGTTGATAAAGTCCGATCCAAAGGATGAACAGAACCGATTGTCTGATCCAAAATGCATCGGGAAGAGATCGATCCCAACTTAAAGGCTGCAATAGAAACAGTGCTAAAGCTAAAATTAAGATCAGATTGATCAATAACGAAATATTCTGTTTAATTGATAAGAAACTCATTTAACATGTTTGTAATAACAAACTTACATTATGCTATTTATATGCCGGCACCAAATCTGCCGGAGTTTAAAGTTTATCGACAGGGCGTGTTTTTTTGCCGATCAAGTGATTTTATAGAGACAACATTTTATTTCATCGACTTAATTGTCCGGCCTGTCGTTTATTTTCTAAACCCCGTCTATTATGTTTTTTAACTAATTTTTGCGGGTTTACATTTGAAACATCAATAAAGTATCTCATGAATAAGTTCGTCGCTATCGCTTTCTTTATTTTTTGTTTCCTGTTTTCAAATGCGCAGACACAGAACGGAAATGCTCGAGTTACCGGAACCTTAATTGATGCAGACAACAAACAACCGGTAGGTTATGCTTCAGTTACCTTAGCCAATCCACAAACGGATAAACCCGTCAACGGAGCTTTAGCAGGAGACAACGGTAAATTCAGCGTAAATAAAGTAGAGCCGGGAACTTATAAGTTGATGATATCTTTCGTCGGTTATGAGACTAAAACCTTTCCTGCAATTCAGGTTAAAAGCAATAGCGATAATATTAATTTGGGAAGTATAAGCTTAAAAGCTTCGAAAACCCAATTGAAAGAGGTTGTGGTTCAGGGGCAGCGAGCAATGTTTGAAGAGAAGGTTGACCGGACAGTTTATAATGCAGAAAACGATATCAGCAATAAGGGGGGAGATGCAACGGATGTTCTTCGAAAGGTTCCAATGCTCTCTGTTGATTTAGACGGAAATGTGTCGTTGCGTGGAAGCCAGAATATTAAGGTTCTGATTAATAACCGACCTTCTACTATAACTGCAGGAAGTGTAGCTGACGCACTAAAGCAAATTCCGTCCGATTTAATAAAATCAGTAGAAGTAATAACGTCGCCTTCGGCAAAGTATGATGCAGAAGGAACTGCCGGAATTATTAATATCATTACCAAAAAGAATACGCTGAGAGGCGGTAATTTAAATATTGATTTAGGAGCCGGCTTACGCGGATCGAACCTGGGCTTACGCGGAAGCTACAAAGCCGGTAAGATGGGCTTTTCGTTAGGTGGTTTTGGCAGAGCAGGATACAACACTAACGGAAGTTTTGAAAATATACAAACAACTCTTTCAGGTGCCGCTAGAACTACTAAACAAGCAGCCGACACCAAAAATAACGGGATGTTCGGTAGATATTCTTTCGGCTGGGATTACGACATCAATGAAAAGAATTTTTTGACCACTTCCTTGCAATACGGCCTTCGAAATTTCAATAATTATCAAGACGGATTATTCAGGCAAAGTTTCGGAACCGGTTTCAGCAATCAAGATTTGCGAGATGTAGAATCAACCAATAATTCGGGCACTTTTGATATTGACGCTAATTTTACGCATACTTTTAAAAAGCCTGAACATGAATTAAGTGTGCTTACTCAATTTAGTCAGAATAACCAGACCAATAATTTCTTTAACGCGATTTACAATAACGATCTCAATGCTATCGACAGTAGTTTGAAAAATATAAACGAAAGTTTTAATCGTGAAAACACCATTCAGCTTGATTATCAAAACCCTATTACTAAAACGCAAATTCTGGAGATGGGCGCAAAACAAATTATACGTAAAGTAACGAGCGATTTTGAAACTTTTACCGCGGGCGCTTCGGGTGCATATCAACGCTCTACTGATGTAATACGCACTAACGCTTTTAATTATGATCAAAGAGTATCTGCCGGCTATTTGTCGTATACGCTGAATACACCGTCTAAGTTTAGTATAAAAACCGGTTTAAGATACGAGCATACAACTATCGACGCAGACTTTAAATCAGGCCCCGGTACAATTTCTATACCCGCATACGGAGTATTTGTGCCAAGTGTAAATCTTTCTCAAAGGCTTAAATCCGGGAACACAATTAAGCTTTCTTATAACCGAAGAATTTCTCGGCCATCCTTACAATTTTTAAATCCTAATCGTCAGTCCGCAAATCCTTTAAATATTACTGTCGGCAATCCGAATCTCGATCCCGAGCACACTAATAATTTTGAGTTGGGTTATAATGCTTTCATCCAAAAGACGTCACTTAATTTTTCGGTTTTTGCCCGTAATACAAACAATGCAATTGAAAGCATTAGACAATTAGTGGACAGCAATGCGATTAGAACTACTTTTGATAATATCGGTACAGAAAACACTTACGGATTAAGTGTACACGGTAATGTAAACCTAGGCAAATTATCTTTTAACACGGGTATGGATACTTATTATGCCGTATTGAAAAATAATGTTCCGGACGAGAAGCTCAGAGCTTCAAATTCCGGTATGGTTTATAACATTAGAGGAATGGGAACTTATACCTTAGGCAAAGGGTGGGGTTTACAAGCTTTCGGTTTTTACCGTGCCGGGGGTGTGCAGTTACAAGGAACGCAAGGGGGGTTCGGGATTTACAGTTTGAATTTACGTAGTGATATCAACAATAAAAGAGGAACTTTAGGCTTCGGTGCAGAAAATTTTTTCGGAAAATCAATAACTATAAAAAACACCCTCACTACTCCTGATATTAACCAAAGCAGTATCGATGTTAGAAATAATTTAAGTTTTAGGGCAACATTCAGCTATAGAATAGGAAAAATTACAGCGGATCAGGGATCGGGAAGAAGAAAAAAATCCGTAAGTAATGATGACTTGAAAGGCGGCGGAGACAGCGGAGGCGGACAAGATGCGGCACCGGTGGCAGCCCCTGCAGGAGGACAACCGTCAAACGGACAATCATCAGGCGGCTCGCAAAAAAATCCCGGAAGTCAGGGACAGCGGCCGGGGGTAAATCCGGCGAAGGGAAAACGCGGGGTTCGTCCTTCACCAACCCCCGACTCCACCAGAACACAAGAATGGAAAGGATTAACCAAAGGGGAGGGGATAGATAGCTTGAAGAACCAACCCCTGCCAAATGTAACACCGGATTCAACCAAAAGTGACACTACTCAGATTCCAACTTTTGTTCCTAAAAAAGAAACAAATATCGACTCAACCGATGTTCCCAAGGAAAATCAAAAATCAAACTTGCCCGAGACGGTACCGGATTCGACTTCGGTCATCTCGCCTAAAAAGCCGCAACCTGATTCTAGCGCACCGAAGAAAGAAATAAAATAAGTTGAATTAGGAGTTTAAACGAAAGCAGAGCGATTTAAATAGGAGTTGAAAGCGAAAAAGCAGTAGTTAGTTACTTTCTTCAACCTTTATATTTGCCGGTGCAATGCCTTCGAGACGTCCTTCCAGATCGCAAATGTAACACAAGCGCATTAAAAGCTCTTCTCTTAATAAAGAAGTTTCTTGAAAATAATTTTCCTGAAGCAAGTTTTCAGCCGAAGTGTTCATACAAGTGTTTTACGAGCTGTTCATATGTTTAGTTTCGAATCAACAGGAATAATTTTTACCTGTTTCCGTTAAAATGAAAGGCTTCTTTAGAAAATTTGGAGGTCCTCTTTCTTTTTATCCTCATAGCCCCATTCTTCTCCGTCTTGTAGTTCTTTGCCTGAATATGAACCAAAGCGAATAACCGTATAAACCATCCAAATTACTATTACCGGAGAGAAGCTAAATATTGATACTAAAACAGAAGCCGAAAATTGAAGTTGTGCAAGAACAACATAAACAAGCAAATACAAGCTAACGGCTGTAATCGCGAAAGCAGGATTTTTAAGCATAGCTATACGTTTTATTGTATAACCCTCGCTGCCGGAAATTGTTGAACTTATTTCTATTAGTCAGTAGATAGAAGTTTGAAGGGCTACTTCACCGGCTTTATCTAATGACAAACCGGAGCTTTGAGAGAAGTCTTTATTGCCGGACTCAGATATGGAATATCCAAATTCATACCTCGTACAACAAACCATAGTCCCATAAACAACATAAAAACAGGAATAACTTTATTGATTCTTCGCCGAAAGGCAGGTTGGAGAAATCCGCTTCCAAGCATTGCAAGCAGCATTAATGGAGCAGTGCCTAAACCGAACCAAAACATGAACAAGACTGAGCCTTCTATACTTTCCGCTTGTAAAGCCCCCACTAGGGCCAGGTAAACAAATCCGCAGGGAAGAAAGCCGTTAAGAACGCCGATAAAAAAATGCCCGGCTTTTTGCTTAAGTGCGTAGGAGAATAATCTATTAAATACTTTGAGGAAGCCGGAAGAACCTTTCCACTTAACCGGATATTTTTTTAGTAAACGTGATAAGGCCGCCAAAACAATTAATATGCCGCTGACTATGCTTACTGCTTGCTGCAACCCCGCAATCCAAAGTCGGTTGCCGATAATGCCGAGAATCAATCCTAATATAGAATAAGAAAGAATCCTTCCGGCATTGTAGCTCAACTTATCAAATAACATCGCCCAAAAACCCGACATTCTTGAAGGAACACCAAAAGCCAAAGGGCCGCACATACCTACGCAATGCAAACTGCCGAAAAGGCCGGTAAAAAATGCCAATGCGGGTAAATTCATAGTACACTTATCTCTTTCTCAAATAAATAATGTTCTTCGTCTTTGGTATATTCAATTTTAAGAAACCAAGTTCCTTTTGACAGTTGTTCTGCCGGAACTTCAACACATCGTTCTTCATCGGTGTAGCCCTCAAAGACTAAATCCATTTTAGAATTATTAGGACGTTTTAAAGTGAGCTTATAGTGAACGGGTATGGGGAACGAAATAGTTAAACCAAGCGGTGTTATATCAATTTCGGGAATAACTGAGTCTTGAAAAGCTTTTTGTTTTTTGTTATAGTCGCCGGTGTATGCCAAGCCTTTTTCGTAGTAGTTATTATCAATTAGCGCATCATCGCCACTGCTTATTATCATGCGTGTGGCCAAGATTAATATAAAGCCCATAAACACCGCCATCCCGATTACTGATTTTGTTCCCCAATTCATATGCTTAAAGATTAGGAGGTGCTATAAACGTAGTTTCAAGTTGCTTTACAACTCGCCCTTTGGAAACTATATTCATGTCGATCTCAGATTTATATTTCTTTATTTGATTTTTGGGACGAATTACAAAGAATGTAAGTTTTGCGGTTTCGCCTTTTTGCAATTTGTCTTTTCTGCTGATTAGTCGGATTTTAACTTTAGGGTCTTGCGCTATTATGTCAAAAGATATTGCTCCGGTAGTTTTATTAACCAGCTCTGCATTATAAAGATTGCTCACGGTGTTATTTTCTCCCTCCTGGTAAAGTGTTCCCTGCGCACGGAAGATTGTAGCATCAATATCTGTACGGCGCAGAAGTAGCACTGTTAAAATGCTCAGCATTACCGTCAGGACTGCTGCATATGCATACACGCGTCGATTTAGCTTGAACGGCTTTCCTTCAGCTATTTGCTCTTCTGTTTTAAACCCGATGAGGTCAAGTTGCCGGTTTAATTTTCCCATCACCATGTTGCAGGCATCAATACAAGCGGTACAATTGATACACTCGAGCTGTGTTCCTTGTCGAATGTCTATCCCGGTAGGACAAACTTGAACGCATAAATCGCAATCTACACAATCACCCAAGTTACTTTGTTGATTTCTGGATTTATGCCCTCGGGGTTCGCCTCGGTTATAGTCATAAGCTACAATGATGCTCTGCCGGTCTAACAAAACGCCTTGGAGGCGTCCGTAGGGACAAATAGTAGTACAAACTATTTCTCGCAGATATGCAAACACTCCGTAAAAAACAGCCGTAAAAATTATGATCGAAACAAAGCCTGAAACATGATCGGAAATAGGTTCGGTAATAATTTTTATCAATCCATCCGAACTTATAATATATGCTAGAAAAATATTAGAAATGAGAAAAGAGATGACGATGAAAATGGTGTGTTTAAGGGTTTTCTTGACCAGCTTTTCTATGGTTAGCGGACCGGCATCGAGCTTCTTCTGTTGAGCGCTATCACCTTCAATAGCTTTCTCGATTTTACGAAAAACCATTTCCATAAAAATGGTTTGCGGACAGGCCCAACCGCACCAAACCCTTCCGAAAACAACTGTAAAAAGGACTATAAAAACGATGAAAGTTAATGAAGCCAACACAAAAAGGTAAAAATCTTGCGGCAGAAATACTACGCCAAAGAACACAAATTTGCGTTGGAGTACATTAAGCAGGATAAGTTGCTCGTCGTTAATTTTAATAAAAGGGGCGGAGAATAACAGCAACAAGAACACATAGCTGAGAATATCGCGATAACGAAAAAGCTTTCCTTTAATAATTTTAGGGTAAATCCATGTACGTCCCATACTTTTCTCTTCGGCTTGGCCCTCTTAAATCCCGGCCGGCAGGGAGAACTTTCCTGTAGCATTAGTAATCATATCCAGAGCTCCTTCTTTGTTCATTTTTGTTGCCTCCCGTGTTCTTTGCTTTTGGCTCTTACTCAAAGACTAATCCCGTATTAACCAATAACTAACCTTCCTTTTCCCCTTGCGGAGCTTTAGCATTTGCCGGATTAGTGCCTTTCAGCGATTCGATGTAGTTCGATACGTCTGATATCTGTTTCGGGCTCAAAACTTTTTCCCAAGAAATCATACCTTTTTCGGGCACCCCGTACTTAATAGTTTTAAATACGTTATTTATCTTGCCTCCATGAAGCCAATAGTCATCGGTCAAATTAGGTCCTACAACTCCTTGTCCCTTATCGCCGTGACATGCCACGCAATTGGTTTTATAAAGAGCTGCCCCGGCAGCTAAAACGCCGGCGTCTTTATCAACATTTACAGAAGTTTCGTCAATGTTATTGTTCGATTTAGCTAAATAGGCGGTTTTCTCCGCCTTGGCCTTGTTCATCTCGATCACATACTCTTCCTCCTGCATCTTTCCCCAACCGGAAACATGAAAATTAAAAAGGTAAATCACACCGAAAAAAATGGTAGCATAAAACAGCACCATAAACCATCCGGGAGTAGGATTATCCAACTCGGCAATGCCGTCGAATTCGTGCTCTAACTGAATGTCTTTCTCCTCTGATATCGGGCGAAGACCTAGAAGCTTATTCAAAACCGGCGGCTTGCTTTTTTTAAAAGCATACCACTCATCCCACTCCGGTATTTTGGTTTGTTCTGCATGCGCAAACGGTGTAGGATTAATGAGTTCGTTTGAAAGTGATTTAAAGGTGTTTAACAACGTATAGGCCACAATGAGCAATAACACTACGGTAATAATAAATATTATAAGTATGAGATCTGCGGGACCCATGTTTTGATTTTGGCCCCGGGCCTGTTCTTGCGCTAAAGCCGGGAATGATAAAAATAGAGCTGAAATCGTAATTGATATCTTATTCATGGCATTAGTCTTTTTCGGCTACCGGAAGTTCGCTCATGTAAGTGATGTGTTTCTTGTCCATCTTTATAAGCAATACAGCCACGATGAGAAAGAAAATTAAGAATATCCAAAGTGAGGTAATTAAGTAAACCTGACCCGCTAAGAAGTTGTTTATGAACTGTTTAAACATTTTTTTGGAGTTATAAGTTGTAAGTATTAGGTTGTAAGTTTTATGTTCTCAGTTGACAAGGGTACTTATAACTTACTGCTTAATTTATTTGCTTTAATATCGACACCGAGACGCTGCAGGTAAGCAATAATGGCTACTATTTCTCGATCGCTGCCCACTTTAATATTGTCTTTTGCTAAACCGGCAGAAATTTCATCTGCTTGACGTTTTAAATCATTATTAGCTGTTTTTTCATAACCGGCTTCATAAGGCACGCCCAGCGTTCGCATGGCATTTATTTTAGAAGCGGTTGTAGAAATATCTAACTTTTGCTCAATGAGCCAAGGATAAGGAGGCATTATACTTCCGGGAGACATTGTCGTAGGATCCATCATGTGGTTAAAATGCCAAGCATGCGAATATTTTCCGCCTTCACGATGTAAATCTGGACCGGTACGTTTTGATCCCCAAAGGAAAGGATGGTCGTAAACAAATTCTCCGGCTTTGCTGTACTCGCCGTAGCGTTCCGTTTCTGACCTAAAAGGCCGCACCATTTGAGAGTGGCAGTTTACACAACCTTCCCGGATATATAAATCTCGGCCTTGCAACTCCAACGGACTGTAAGGCTTTACACTGGCAATTGTAGGTATGTTAGAAGAAATCATGAATGTAGGCATCATCTCGACCATACCGCCAATTAAAATAACGATTAAAGAAAGAATCATAAATTGAATAGGACGACGTTCTAAAGCACGATGCAAAGTATTTTCTCCTGCATGAGGAGTGAAAACAGGTGTCAACGCCATAGCTTCTGCCGGCTCGTTAGCAACAAGTTTTCCGGCAAGCATTGTTTTAACAAGGTTGTAAGTCATGATAATTACACCTGTCAAATAAAAAGTTCCGCCAATAGCTCTGTAAACATGCATCGGTAAAACAGCGAGGGTGGTTTCAAGAAAGGCCGGGTGTTTAAGCATGCCGTCGGGCGTAAACTCTTTCAGCATTAAGCCTTGAGTAAAGCCCGACCAGTACATAGGAACAGCATAGAAAAGAATTCCGAATGTGCCTATCCAAAAGTGTACGGTTGCGAGTTTTTTAGAAAAAAGCTCAGTTTTATAAATACGCGGGATCACCCAATAAAGGATAGCAAACGTTAAAAAGCCGTTCCACGCTAAGGCACCAACGTGTACGTGGGCCACAATCCAGTCGGTGTAGTGCGCAATAGCATTAACTTGTTTAAGCGAAAGCAAGGGGCCCTCGAAAGTTGCCATCCCGTAGCCGGTTAAACCTACTACCATAAATTTTAAAATCGGGTTATCTCTTACCTTATCCCAAGCACCGCGTAGGGTTAGCAATCCATTGATCATACCTCCCCAACTGGGTGCAATAAGCATTACAGAAAATACAACTCCTAAAGACTGTGCCCAGCCCGGTAAAGAAGTGTAGAGCAGATGGTGAGGACCCGCCCAGATATAAATGAATATCAAGGACCAAAAGTGAAGGATACTTAGCTTATAAGAGTAAACCGGGCGGTTAGCCATTTTAGGAAGGAAATAATACATCATCCCTAAATATGGAGTAGTTAAAAAGAAGGCAACGGCGTTGTGCCCGTACCACCACTGTACCAAGGCATCCTGAACGCCGGCATATAAGTAATAACTTTTAAAAGCAGATATAGGTAGCTGAAAAGAGTTTACAATATGTAAAACAGCGACAGTAACAAACGTGGCTATGTAGAACCAAATGGCGACGTACATGTGGCGTTCGCGACGTTTGATAATGGTACCGAACATGTTGATACCGAAAACAACCCAAATGAGTGTAATTGCAATATCAATCGGCCATTCAAGCTCCGCGTATTCGTGCGACGTGGTTAACCCCAGAGGGAGAGTAATTGCTGCTGCTACTATGATTAACTGCCATCCCCAGAAGTGGATTTTGCTTAATACATCGTTAAACATGCGGGCCTTTAACAATCGTTGAAGCGAATAATATACTCCCATAAAAATTCCGTTGCCTACAAATGCAAAAATTACTGCATTGGTGTGCAAAGGGCGGATACGTCCGAAGGTGGTATATTGAGATCCCATATTCATTCCGGGTTTAAATAACTGCATAGCAATCAGCAGTCCTACGGTCATTCCCACAATTCCCCAGATTATAGTGGCTATCCCAAAGTTCCGAACGATCTTGTTGTCGTAGTTAAATTTTTCCAGCATAATAAAAGACAAATAATTTTTCCGACATAAAAGTAGAAGCCCTGCTCTTGCCGGCAGATGACGTTAGTTTGAAGAAAAGCTGATCTTCGTCACTAATAAATGGGCATGTTAAGTATTTAGAAGGCCTTGTACGAATAAGCTTTTCGGATATTAAACACGAGTTAGAATTACTAATTCTTACACAAATTAGGTTTATTGCCGGAAGTTAAGCTATGTGAAAGCCTAATAGGTAAGCCAATCCGTATAGGAATTGTGCGTTTTTAAATTAACTGTACCTTGCTTTATTTTATTTTTATATTTGCACCACGATCATAATCGGCACCCATAGCTCAGTTGGATAGAGCAACGGTTTTCTAAACCGTGGGTCTCAGGTTCGAATCCTGATGGGTGTACTATTCCGGATTGGGTGCGAATTTTCGTCCTTGTCCGATTTTTATTTGCTTCTAAGTTGCTGTTTATCTGATAGATAAGGTGAGCTGCTTCATTCAGTTTTCCGGTTCGATGTGTCGCTCCATCAAAACACCATTTTTCCGGAAAAATCGAACCAATAATATTACGCTTGCCCTTAATATCAGCGTTTAGATAGAGCATATCGAGGTTTTTAAGGTTTTCTACAGCTTTATATAAAATCCCATTTATATCTTCAAAGTTATTTCCGTTAACAGATAAATTGTTGATTTTTGCCTCTAAACGAATTATCTTTTCTTCGGCTTCTCTTTTTATAATCTTATAATCTTCGGGTTCGATATCATCATTCAAAAGTAATTCCCTTGCTTTTGTAATTCTATTACTATGCAATCTACGATCTCAATTATCTGCCATTTTGTAGTTTTACCCAGCCCTTTCTTCCGCACTACCAATCTTGCTTCTACTTGAGATATCTTCTCGGAACAAGCTCCTTTAATCGGAACTAACGTTTTGTTATCATTTCCACGTTGATAAACTATCCGAGAGGTTCTTTATAAATTAGATAAAATTAATGATATTTCAAGCACCAAGTTAGTTAATTTTAGGCGCTGTGTTTGTATCCCTGTAGTAGTGTTTTCTCAAAAAGCAGCTAAAACAGTTTAACGGTAAATACCGGCCGGTGGGGTTAAAATGTCGGCCATTTATTAAAATGAATTAGGATATCGAGACTAAAATTGACCTGTTTAAATATGGAATTTACAATAAAATCAAATAGCATAAAATACCCTATTCGTTTTTTATACAGCGCGGTTGTTGTATATCTTTTTTTCTCCTGCTGTAACCCTCCGCGTAATATTAGATACGAAAAAAGCGCTTTGCCTCCTTCTCAAGGTGCAGCAAGCTTTGAAACAGAACCCGGTTTTAAAATTGAATTGATTGCGTCGGAGCCATTAATCGCAGACCCGGTTGATATGGAAATTGATGAATTCGGGAGAATGTACGTAGTGGAAATGCATGGATACCCGCTTGATAAAAGCGGGTCCGGAAAAATAAAATTGGTAACCGATTCAGATGGTGACGG
>JAYULL010000080.1:0-12730 GCA_043763625.1 Sphingobacteriaceae bacterium
TTTACTATTTTAAGGGAAATTCACTTGAAAAGAGAGTAAGTATCAGTTCAAACGAATTTTCAACTTTTAATTTCAAATTGGGTGAATACGTCAGCATCAAAGACCACCCGAAAGCAAAAGAAGTTAACCTTAAAGTAAAGGTACCAGTTGGATGGGAGGTAAAGGAAGGAGACAGGCCAAATATTGTCAAAAAGTTTGTGAACGAAGGCAATACATATCTTATTCTTATAAAGGATAATTTCACTTTCTTTTCTCGAAAACAAGTAAATGAATTACTTCAGGAAAAGAAATTCGTAAATGAGTTTGTTGAAGAATCCTCCTCCTTTTTCAAAAGTCCCAAAGTCATTGATCAATCAGTAGTGACAATTGACACTTATCCTGCAATTCAATTTAAGGTTAAAGGGAAAGTGGAGCGTATAGGATTAACATTTCCTTTTATCATGAAATGTTGGATCGTCTTTTATGAAGATAAAGTTGTCTTCCTTCAATGTTTGGGTACTGACAATCCCGAGTTCCGGGCGCTTGAGCAATTGTATACTCAAATAACCAATTCTGTTATTTTCCCCGAACAATATAATTGATCATGAGAAAATATTTCTATACAGATGGTGAGACTAAATTTGGCCCCTTTTCGAAGGAAGAGTTACAGGCTCAAAAAATTTCGCGACATACTAAAGTGTGGTACTTTGGATTGTCAAATTGGACGCAACTTTCACAGATTACTGAACTTGAAGATGTCGTTTCCACTTTACCACCTAATTTAAGACCTCAAAACAATCTAGAACAAAACGACATAGAGTCATCAAAAAAAAAAATTATTGGGGAAATTAGTCCAGCTAATCCCAGACCAAAGAAATTAAACTTAAATAAATGGTTTTCGGGAATAGCTATTTTATTTGCTACCCTATTAGTAGTTTTTGTGCTAATAAGAAATCAATCCGAAGCCAAATTACGAAAGGAGGTTGTGGCCAATTCGTTCAATTCTGAGGAAAATTTCAATATCTATATTGAGAAATTCTACCGTGACTTAGAACATTATGGCATTTCCCCTAAAAAGCCTGAGAAAACTATTGTAAAATTTTCAAAATTAGATCAGCTCGACAATACCACACATATTCATGCTCTGTCCCTAGGTCTTGACAATGACAAGCGAATAGAAATATACATTAATCCATCATCATGGAAACGATTTACAAAACCTATGAGATATTTTTTAATGTATCACGAGCTTGCTCATGATGTTCTTAATCTTGACGACTTAGACAACAAACCAATAAATGAAGGAAAACTGATGTACCCAGAAATTTCGTCTTACGAAAAGAAGAATATGGATGATTTTATAGAAAGCTTTCATAACCTATTTGAAGAACAAGCAAAAAAAAGGAAATAAAAATACTGCCAACATGCCTTTGACTCGGTGTCGTTGAGTCCTTAGCACTTTTGAAACGATTTAGGAGATTAATTTGAGATTTCGGTCGTGGGTCATTGTTTTTTGTCTGTGATACTTGCTTACACGCAGCAGTAAATAAAGCAGCTGTTAATAATAATTGTATTTTATATATACATAATTCGTATTATGAGTTATCACTTTTTTGCATTTGCCCGCTAAGGGTCAACGGCTTTGCGCAAGAGCCGTTGTTAAGCGCTGACATTTTTCCTGTACCAATATTCTTCCCTTATTGGAAATTCATCCGTTTTGTTAAGTTTAATTATCGTTTCTTTTTCAATGTCTTTTTCGTCATAGTAAATGCAAGATGAGATTCTTTGATTTCCAAACTCCGAAACAACATAAATACCAAGTAAATACTTAAAGGTGTTGTCTGCTTGTCTTTGTCTAGACTTCCAATGAATCTTTGCAACTTTATCAAGCTTGTTCATTGAAAATATGTGTGTTCTAATAGTTTCGTTGTTGATAAACCTTGAAAAAAAATTCCAGCAATTCTCGCACATCACAATTCTATATTCAGAAGCATAAAGTTTTATTAGTTCCAAATCAGCCCATTGCAAATAAGGATTCGAAAACAAATGACTTGAGTCTAGATACTGATAAAACTCCAAAGCAAAATCCAAATCTATACATTTATAAAAACCACTAATTACCCACCAATTATAAATTTCATCTTTATTTTTCCTTATGAAATCTACAGTTATCTCATCTAACTTAAACCGACCTATTTCTCTTTTATCTTTCCGTAGTGATATCTCAAGATTATCTTCAATATAATTATGATTTTTAAGATATTCTTGAATTGAAGGGCCATATACTTTATTTAAAAGCCTATTAGAAAATTTATTTTTCAACTCCGAAGTCCAATTAATTCTTGAATTACCTAATAGTCCTTTTGTATCCCAAGCTAACATAAATCCAATTTCCATTAAGGTCTGGTGGTCAAAGGGATAATTATAGGAAATAAGCCTTACGTACTGTCGCGGATATTTCAGTACAAAATTCTCAATAAAAGCTTCTTGTGTCATTTTTTGTATGCGCCTAACGGTTTCGGGCTTTGCGAAGGTGGCGATTTTCCCCACAAATGTTGATGCGGAGAACTGAACCGCCACTTTGCCAAACCCGTGTGTGTGCCTTGAATGGTAAATATAGGAGAAATCCTAAAAGCTTGAGGCTTAAAGTCCCTTATGCGCCGGGGTAACGCCCGGAAGCATTTTAAGTCGCAAGGTGATTTATCGCGAGGTATGCACTAAAGTAAGCGAGACTAAAAAAGTTTCGTATATAGTTAGGGTGCGGATTATGGCATGTACTAGGAGTTGAGTAGTTAAAAAGGGGAATAGGGCGGCATAGAAGGCCGTAGTAGTGTTATTTTTATTCTGAGCAGCCGAAGAAATGATAATTGCTAAAATATGTTTAGGTAGAAACGGGAAACATCCGTCTTTGGCAGAAACCGACATCAAAACTGACATCAGCAAAAGGGGTACGGACGTTATAGCTTGTATTTCAAACAGTTAACTGTGGTATTAGTAGCCCCGACGGGAATCGAACCCATATCTAAAGTTTAGGAAACTTCTATTCTATCCGTTGAACTACGGGGCCGTTCGGATGTTCGAATTTTCTAATATGCAAATGTGCGGATTTTACCGGCACTTCTGCAAAGTATTTGCACATTTCCGCATTTGCAAATACCCTTATTCTCTCATCTGCACATCTGATATTACCGTATCACCGAACCCTCTTTTACCTTTTCTCCAGGTTCAACAAAAAATAATTTCCCTTCAAGGTTTTCTGCCATCAAAATCATTCCCTGCGAAAGTATGCCTTTTATTTCCCGCGGTTCGAGATTTATTAAAATACTAACTTGCTTACCTATAAGTGCTTCCGGTTCAAAATGTTCTGCAATGCCCGAAACTACTGTTCGTTCATCTATTCCGGTATCAATCAAAAGCTTCAACAGTTTTTTAGTTTTTGCTATCTTTTCAGCCGCTAAAATCGTTCCGACACGTATGTCTAAACCGGCGAAATGTTCGTAGTTAACATCTTCTTTTGCCGGAATAACTTCTGCTTTTTGTATTGCTTCCTCTTGCTTTTTAGCAAGTTTTGATATTTGTTTTTCGATTGCTTCATCTTCCACTTTTTCAAACAACAACCCGGGTTCTTTTAATTGATGTCCTTCAGCGAAACTTATAACTTGGTAATACTTCATCGGTTCCGCCTCGATATTTAACATATTGAACATCTTTTTAGCTGTGCTCGGTAAAAAAGGTTGTAGTAACGTGCCTAGATGAGCAATAATATGAAGACAATTGTGTAGAACCTCTCTTGTTGCATCAGGCTCCGATTTAAAGGTTTTCCAAGGTTCTTTTTCGGTAAGATATTTATTCCCGAAACGAGCCAAATCCATCACTGAAGCTAAAGCGCTTCTAAACTTGTATTCCGAAATATCCGCGTCCACTTTTTCATAAATATCTTTTATCCCGCGGTAAATATTCTCGTTCACCCCAATCGAACCCGATCCGGGGGAATAATCTTGTTCGTTTTGCAAGTCTTCCGGCCGCAACATTTTTCCGTCGAAATACTTATGCATTAAAATCATTACCCGGTTTACAAAATTGCCGAGAATGGCAACAAGTTCATTATTTACTCGAGCTTGATAATCTTTCCAAGTAAATTCGCTGTCGGATGTCTCGGGCAAAATTGAGGTAAGCACATACCGAAGCTCATCTTGCTTTCCCGGAAACTCATCTAAATACTCGTGCAACCAAACGGCATGATTGCGGGATGTTGAAAGCTTATCGCCTTCAAGATTTAAAAATTCGTTTGCCGGAACATTTTCAGGTAAAATATAGTCTCCGTGCGCATGCAAAATAGAAGGGAAAATTATACAGTGAAATACAATATTGTCTTTGCCGATAAAATGTATTAAACAGGCGTTATCGTCATCATTTTGCTGTTTCTTCCAGTATTTCTCCCA
The DNA here is from genome assembly GCA_043763625.1 of Sphingobacteriaceae bacterium. Lineage (GTDB taxonomy): Bacteria > Bacteroidota > Bacteroidia > Sphingobacteriales > Sphingobacteriaceae > Rubrolithibacter. The sequence goes on from JAYULL010000080.1 coordinate 4,422, forward strand.
ATCGTTTCCGGTATTCTGCGCCCACTGTTTGGTGGCAGAAATGTAACCTATAGGCGCATCCAGCCAAACGTATAGTTTTTTTCCTTTTGCCTCTTCGAGCGGAACGTCAATTCCCCAATCCAAATCCCGTGTCATCGAGCGGGGCTGCAAACCTGATTTGAGCCAAGAGCTGCATTGTCCGAAAACATTGGTTTTAAGCTTGTCCTTCTTTTCGTTTAAAAGCCAGTTTTCAAGCCAAGGCTGATACCTATCTAGAGGCAAGTACCAATGCTTCGTTTCCTTCAAAACCGGACTTTTACCGCTTAACGTTGATTTTGGATTAATAAGATCGGTAGGATTTAAAGAAGAACCGCACTTCTCGCACTGATCGCCGTAGGCACCTTCGTTATTGCAGTTTGGGCAAGTTCCCACAATATAACGGTCGGCTAAAAATTGCCCGAATTCCTCATCGTAATACTGCTCCGAAAGCTTTTCGATAAACTCGCCTTTGTTATACAGGTTCAAAAAGAATTCTTGAGATAATTGATGATGAATAAGCGATGAAGTACGATGATAAATATCGAACGAAATGCCGAATTCGGCGAAACTGTTCTTTATTTGAGTATGATATTTATCTATTATTTCTTGAGGGGTAATTCCTTCCTTTTTTGCTTTGATGGTAATTGCAGCGCCGTGTTCGTCAGATCCGCAAATGTAAATAACATCTTTATTTTGCAACCGAAGATGGCGCACGAAGATATCAGCAGGAATATAAGCGCCTGCTAAATGGCCGATATGCAAAGGTCCGTTTGCGTAAGGAAGCGCCGACGTAACAGTATAGCGTTTGAATTTATCTTGTGCCAAGGTTTTATTTTTTATTCTTTTTGTTTTTTGTTTGCTGTTGTAAATCTTTAACGTCGCTCTTATCAATTAATCTTCCACTCGCCTTTTTATTTACTAACAAATCTTCCAAGCTTATGTAACTTGCCATTATTCCTTCTAAATCAACAATCATCCTTTTTGAATATGCTTCTTCAAATGTAACGCCATCTATACCTGTTAAAATATCAATACGTAAGAGGATAACCTATTTGGTTGATTAAGTTCTCTTGTAAAAAATCGGATTTAGTAAAACCTAAAGAAGAGAACCCGAAATCTTTGATTGCATTCAACAGTTTATCCGCATTCTCGAATGAAACGTTTACCCAAATATCCAAATCATCGGTATATCTCGGCTTGCCATGGAAAGCCATCGCGTAAACTCCTACAATAAGATATTCAACTTGATGTTGATTAAGGAACTTGATAAAGTCTTCGAAATCGGGGGATAAAAACATTATTTCATTTTTACTTGAGAAAAGCGGCTTCTATCCATTTTTTCTCCTTCCGAAAGCCTTTGATGTACTAAAAAAGTAACTGCCGCAACCCTCTGTTGAGGAGTTTTTGAAAGCCAATACTTCATATCTTCATAAGACTGGTCGTACTCTTTCAGCGTTGTTTTATTGCCTACTGCTTGAATCTTTCTTTCCGACATTTTTTAAGAAGAAACATTTATTTTTCTATTTTGCAAAGATAGCTTATAGCTGCGAGAATTGAATTTGAGATTTAAGACAAGCGATGATTACTCCACCATACTTAAAAGTCGGCGATAAAATTGCCATAACTTGTCCGGCAAAAAAGCTGCCGCATGATTTAAAAGATGCGGTAAACCTGTTAACCTCATGGGGATTAGAGGTTGTTTTGGGAGAAACTGTGAACTCCTCCTTTTATCAGTTTGCCGGAACTGACGACTTGCGTGCCGGAGATTTTCAACGCTTTTTAGATGACGATTCCGTTAAAGCAATAATCGCGGCCCGGGGCGGATACGGAACAGTGAGAATTATAGACAAAATCGACTTTTCAACTTTTAAAAAAAATCCAAAATGGATTGTCGGCTTTAGTGATATTACCGTTTTACATGCTCATATACACGCAAATTTTGAGGTTGCAACTATCCACGGTCAGATGCCGCTCTCTATTCCCGACGGTACTAAAAAGTCGTTGGAAACCCTGAGAAGAGCTTTATTTGGTGAAGAATTGTCTTATAATTTGCCGGGTGAGAGCCACAATCTTACCGGGAGAACGGAGGGAATTTTAATCGGCGGCAACCTTACTCTCCTTGTTATGCTCTCCGGCTCTGTATCTGATTTAAATTATGAGGGCAATATCTTATTTATTGAAGATGTAGGAGAATATCTATACAATATCGACCGAATGCTATGGTGCTTAAAACGTGCCAAAAAATTGGCCAAACTTAAAGGCCTTATTGTCGGTGGCTTTTCAGATATGAAAGACAATGAAGATCCGTTCGGAAAAACTGCCTTCGAAATAATTAAAGAACATATTAACGAGTATAACTACCCGGTTTGCTTTAACTTCCCTGCCGGGCATATATCGGATAACAATTCCTTAATATTGGGAAAACGGGTATCTTTAAAAGTAGAAGAGTTTAAAACTCTGCTTAGGTTTAACAATTAACCACTATGTGTCTTCGAAACTTGCTTTTAACGTTTTTTATTCTGTTTGGGCAATTCTGTCAAGCGCAAGAAAGTGAATTTATTAACGGCGATTTTGCAACAGCCCAAGCTATTTCAATTAATAGAACCTATTCATTCGATAAAAGTCCTAAGGGCTTCGGCAATATGCAAGAATTTGGTACCGACAATAAGAGACCGGGAGTTTATTTCAAGGAAGAAAGAAACACTGCTTGGTTTAAGTTTACCGTTCCCTATTCCGGAATTCTTACCATCGAAATAAAGCCGCACAGTCCGAAAGATGACTACGACTGGATGCTTTTTAAACAAGACTCACTTCAAAAGGCTGTTCTCAACAAAACATTCCCCAAACTGCTGCGCTCTAATAATTCGCGTAACGATGAAAAGCTGAAAAGTAAAACAGGGCTTAGGCCCGGCTTTGAAAATCTATTTGAAAGTCCCGGTCCGGGGAAAAGTTACTCCAAGCCCCTAATAGTGAACAGAGGAGAAAATCTGGTTTTAGTAGTAGATAATATTTACAATGAAGGCTTGGGATTCGACCTTTCTACCGAGATTGCTTTAAATCAAGATTCAATAATTACCGTTTCCGGGATAGTAACCGATAAAGAAACAGCGGGGGCTATGACTGCTAAGATTACGGCCGAAGACGATTCTTCAGGAACTAAAATCGCTGAACTGAAAACTGACCCCGCAGGGCATTATTCTATAACAATACCCCTGCGAACATCAGTAAATATTATAGCGGAAGTTGTGGACTATATTTTTCAATCCGCCCGAGTGATCGCTACGGAAAGTAAAATTCAAAATTTTGCTTTAGAAAAACCTTCAGGGGGGAAGAAGTTAATTTTATACAATATTCGTTTTCTTCCAAATAAAGATATCATCCAAGAAAGTTCCGAATCTGAAATTGCCCGATTGAACAACTTTTTAAAGCAGCAAACCCAATGGCCTGTAAAAATAATCGGGCATACCAATAATAACGTGTTCGCCAGTCCTCGTTATTTACAACAGCTTTCTTTTAACCGTGCAATTGCCGTTAAGAACTTGCTTATGCAACATGGAATTTCCGAAAAAAGAATTACGTGTTTTGGCATGGGAGGTAAGTTCCCGATTGTAAATACGAAAGATCCGATTGAAGGGCTTAAGAACTTGCGGGTAGAAATTGTACTTACCGGAAAGTAAAGTTTACAATTGATTTATTATTAAACGTTTTAAAATCAATGCTTTTTCGATTAATAAAATTATTTATATTTGCGACGTTAAAAAAGAGGGGGCAATGTCCCCTCTTTTCTTTTATTAGTGCGTTTGTTTATGAATATTGAGGAACGAGTAGCCGGATTGGTAGAAGAAAAAATTGAAGACCGTGAAGATTTGTTTTTGGTCGATGTGACCATGCATTCTAACGGAAAACTAATTATTTTAGTTGACGGAGACCAAGGGATAGGCATTGCCGACTGTGCCGCGATAAGCAGGTTTGTTGGTTTTAAGTTGGAGGAAGAAGGTGCGTTAGAAAATGCGTATAATCTGGAAGTATCATCACCCGGTATAGATGCTCCGTTAAAGTTAAAAAGGCAGTACTTTAAAAATATAGGTCGCACTGTTTCGGTAAAAAACTATTCAGCTATACGCGAAGGGAGATTACTTACAGTAAGCGATGAAGGCATTACCATTGAAGAAAAACTGAAACCGATTACAGGAAAAAAAGCCGAGTGGACCGAAGCTTTTATCCCCTTCGCAGACATATCAGAAACAAAAGTTCTAATTTCATTTAAATAAAAATGAGCAATATTAACCTAATAGACTCGTTTCAGGAGTTTAAAGACTTCAAGAATATCGACCGGCCTACGGTGATAAGTGTGTTAGAAGAAGTTTTTCGCAGCATGATTCGCAAGAAGTACGGTACCGACGAGAACTGCGACGTAATTGTTAACCCGGACAATGGGGATTTGGAGATTTGGCGTACGCGAATGGTGGTAGAAGATGAATTTTCTGAAGACGACGACTTAGAAATCGAACTTGCAGAGGCTCATAAATCTGATCCGGATTTAGAACTGGGAGACGAGTTTATCGAACAAATTACCTTAGAAAGTTTTGGCCGGCGTGCGATTTTAGCTGCCCGACAAACGCTTGTTTCCAAGATCCTTGAGCTCGAGAAAGACGAAATTTTCCGCAAATACAAAGATCGAGAAGGAGAAATTGTTACCGGAGAAGTTTATCAGGTATGGAAAAAAGAAACGTTGGTTTTAGACGATGACGGAAACGAGTTAATCTTACCTAAGACAGAGCAAATCCCGGCAGATTATTTCAAAAAAGGAGATTCTGTGAGAGCGGTTATATTAAAGGTAGATATGATTAACAGTAACCCGAAAATTCTTATATCACGCACTGCTCCCGAGTTCTTGCAACGCCTGTTCGAACTTGAAGTTCCTGAAATATTCGACGGTTTGATTACAATCAAAAAAATTGTTCGAGAACCGGGAGAGAGAGCTAAGGTTGCGGTTGAATCTTACGACGACAGAATAGATCCTGTCGGCGCTTGCGTTGGTATGAAGGGTTCGCGAATTCACGGAATTGTTCGCGAATTACGCAATGAAAATATAGATGTTATAAACTATACCAATAATATTTCGTTGTATATCCAACGTGCTTTAAGTCCGGCAAAAATTACTACTATAAAATTAGACGATGAGGAGAAAAGGGCCGCTGTGTATCTGAAACCTGATCAGGTTTCTTTAGCTATAGGCCGTGGCGGTCATAATATTAAACTTGCCGGAAAGCTTACAGGTTACGAAATTGATGTTTATCGCGAGTCTGACGAAGATGAGGAAGATGTGGATATCGAAGAGTTTTCAGACGAAATCGACAGCTGGATTATTGATGAATTTAAACGTATAGGCTTAGATACTGCCAAGTCAATTTTAGCACTTTCTACCGAAGAGTTGGTAAAACGGACCGACTTGGAAGAAAGTACGGTAAAGGAAGTTGTTAATATTCTAAAGGCGGAATTTGAATAAGTTTTAACCGGGCTCATCCGAATTCCAGGGTCAATACAATATAAAAAAACGTACTTTTGTACGACAGACGTAAATTTTTAGATGTCAGAAGGAAAAAGCATAAATTTATTAAAAGCTGCAAAGGAACTGAATATCGGTATTTCTACTGCTGTTGATTTTTTGGGAAAAAAGGGTCATAAAGTCGATCCTAAACCTACAACAAAACTTAACGAAGAGATGTACAGTATTCTTTTAAAGGAATATCAGGGCGATAAAATTGTTAAGGAAGAGGCAAAACAAATCGTTATAGGCAAAATTCGTCGAGAGGATATTTTACATCCTCCCCTTACTGACAAACCTCAAGAGAAAAGCGTAAAAGATTTTGAGCCTGAAGAAATTCTGATAAAGAATACGGGCTCTTTTGCCGGTACTTCTGTTTCGGAAAGACCAAAACCTGCACCTGTTGTAGAAGACAGACCTCAAGAATTCAAGCCTGAGGAATCCTCTCTTCCGGGGGTTAAAGTAGTAGGGAAAATCGATCTCGATAATCTCAATTCACGCAAGCCCGAGAAACAGGAGATCAAACAGCCCGAGGTTAAACAAGAAGTGATCAAACCCGAACTGGAAATCGACCCTATCCCTCCTGCGAAGATTGAAGAAAAAGTTCCCGAAATTCCTGTAAAGATTGAAGTTCAGGTTATAGAAGAACAAATAACTCCTGTAGAAACCGTAGCACCTGTTGTTGAAGTTTCGGCTCAAGAACCGGAAATCGAAACCCCTGTAGAGGAAGTTCCCGAAGAAGTTATCCGTGCGCGTGCCGAGAGGTTGAGTGGTCCTAATATAGTAGGTAAGATTAATCTTCCTGTGCAACAGCCTCGTCGTAAAGATCAGCCCGTAGCGTCGTCATCTAACGTGGCCGGACAGGATCATAAGCGCAAACGCAAGCGTAAGGAAGGGGGGAACCCTCCTTACCCACCGGGACAACAAGGGGCCCCGGGACAACAAGGACCCGGGCAAGCTCAAGCCGGAAATCGTCCTCAAACGGGCGGATACCAAGGAAACAGACCGCAAGGAGGCGGGTATCAAGGAAATCGTCCGCAAGGCGGAAATCAACAAGGAGGTGGAGCACGGCCCGATTTCAGAAATAAACCGAGAACACCTGAAGCTCCAAAAGCAGAGCCTACAGATAAAGAAATACAAGACCAGATTAAAGCAACGCTTGCTCGTTTAAGCGGCGCCGGAAAATCAGGAAAGTTTGCTCAACGTGCTAAACTTCGCCGCCAGAAAAGGGACGATGTAGCTCAATCAGCAGAAGATGAAGCATTAGAAAGAGAATTGCAATCGAAAACTTTGCGGGTAACTGAGTTTGTTACAGCGAATGAGTTAGCGAGCCTGCTCGATGTGCAGGTGACACAAATCATTTCTACTTGTATGAGTTTAGGAATGTTTGTGTCGATTAATCAACGACTCGATGCAGAAACTTTAACAATTGTTGCCGATGAATTCGGTTATAACATAGAGTTTGTAAAACCTGACGATGAAGAGACCTTCTCACTTGATGAGGAGGACGCTCCTGAAACCTTAATTCCTCGTGCACCTATTGTTACTGTTATGGGACACGTCGATCATGGTAAGACTTCGTTATTGGACTTTGTACGTAAAGCAAATGTTATTGCGGGAGAAGCAGGAGGTATTACCCAACACATCGGCGCATACGAAGTAACACTTGAAAACGAGAGAAAAATCACCTTTTTAGATACTCCCGGCCACGAGGCGTTTACCGCTATGCGTGCTCGAGGAGCAAAAGTAACCGATATTGCAATTATTGTAATAGCAGCTGATGACAGCGTGATGCCTCAAACTAAGGAGGCAATCAATCATGCGCAAGCCGCGGGCGTGCCTATTGTATTTGCTTTTAGTAAAGTAGACAAGGCCGGTGCGAATGCCGATAAAATAAGAGAACAGTTAGCCGGAATGAACATTTTGGTAGAAGACTGGGGTGGTAAATATCAGTGTCAAGAAATTTCTGCAAAAACCGGTTTAAACATTGATTTACTTTTAGAAAAAGTATTGCTTGAGGCCGACATTTTAGAACTCACAGCTAATCCTGATAAACGTGCAGTAGGAACGGTGATAGAAGCTGCTTTAGATAAAGGTCGCGGTATTGTAACTACCGTTTTGATTCAAGCCGGAACACTTAGAGTAGGAGATCCTATTCTTGCCGGAAGTTATAGCGGAAGAGTAAAAGCACTTCATAATGAACGAGGTCAAAAAGTAGATAAAGCCGGGCCGAGCACTCCTGTTCAGGTTTTGGGTATGCAAGGGGCCCCAACTGCGGGAGACAAATTTAATTCGATGGAAAGTGAAGTTGAAGCCCGCGAAATTGCAAATAAGCGTCTTCAGCTTCAACGCGAACAAGGCTTACGGACTCAGAAACATATTACTCTGGATGAGATCGGTCGCCGTTTAGCAATCGGGAACTTTAAGGAACTGAACATTATCGTAAAAGGTGATGTTGACGGTTCAATTGAGGCTTTGTCCGATTCTTTACTTAAATTATCTACAGAACAAATACAAGTAAACATTATTCATAAATCAGTAGGGCAAATTTCAGAATCAGATGTATTGCTTGCTTCTGCTTCTGATGCCATCATAATCGGCTTCCAAGTTCGTCCTTCGCAAGGAGCACGTAAATTAGCTGAGCAGGAAGAGATTGATATCCGACTGTACTCTATTATTTACGATGCTATTAACGAGTTGAAAGCTGCGATGGAAGGAATGCTGGCGCCTGAATACGAAGAGA
>JAYULL010000081.1:0-51653 GCA_043763625.1 Sphingobacteriaceae bacterium
AAATTTCTAAAGCTCTAATTATGCGTTGGGGATTTTTAATATCAACCTGACCATAATAATCCCGATCTAACACTTTTAATTGCTTTTGAATCGATTCAAGACCCTCCTGATTGTATAGAGCATTTAGTTGATTCCGAATTTTAATGTTTAAAGGAGGCAAAACATCAAATCCATCTGTAACTGCTTTTATATACAGTCCGGAACCGCCCGTTAAAATTGCAGCATTATAATTTTTAAATAGTTTTTCCAGGAGTGCTAAGACCACGGCTTCAAAATCGCCTACATTAAAATCCTCTGTTATGCTGTGAGAATTTATGAAATGATGAGGTACAGTTTTAAGTTCTTCAATTGTAGGCTTAGCGGTGCCAATGTTCATCTCCTTGAAAAACTGCCGGGAATCAGCAGAAATAATTTCGATACCGAATTCCTGTGCAAGTTTTATTGCTAAGTCAGTTTTGCCGACAGCTGTAGGGCCGACTATAACAATAAGATATTTATCCATCTACATGGCAAGTGCGGTTAATGCTAATACTCGTCTTCTTTAGTAAAATCAGGATCAATGTTGTCCGTGTCAGAAAATTCGTCCATAAACTCATCCTGTTCTCCTTCAACTTCTTCTTTCGGGGTACTTATATCTTCATGCAAGTCTAAAGGAAGATCATCAACCGCGACAAAATCATCTTCTACTTCTTCCGGTTCTAAATCCTCTTCCAAAAAGTCGAAATCTTCTTCGTCTCCGATAGCGGGTACGGGTGTTGGAGTTAAGCCTATGGGTTTAGGAGCGTCGCCGGTAATTTTAGCTACAAAAGGATAATCTTTCCCTTTTTCTTCGTCCAGTATTTTCATCAGTTCTATATGGAAGTCGTAGGGCCTTTCGAAATTATATGTGTAGTAAAACTTTTGATGAGGATCGTCAATGAACTTATTAAGTTTTGTATTTTCAATTAAAGCCACTCCCCGTTCTATTTTACGTTGAGTAGGATGAAATGCAATTTCCTCATTTTTGATCCATTGATCATTACTTACATAGAAGGAAGAAGACTTTTCAGGGTCGTAGCCGGTAGTGGTATGAATAGTCTTGTGTAAATCGAGAAAAGTTTGAGTAGACCTGATATCAATTTCTCTGATTACATCGTCATAGTCTTCAAACGATACTCTGAATTTATAAATTGCCATTTTTCTATTTTTTACTTTGCTGAATATATAATTGGGCGTAACAATAACGTAAGTTTTTTTATAAAGTTTAATTTATTTTAGAATGGTTCATTCACCGGGTTAAGGCTTAATTCTTCGCCTTTTTTAAGCATAAATTGTAGGGCTTCCTGTCGGGTGTTCTTAATTTCGCCCTCAAGTATAGCTTCTCTTATTAGGTTTTTTATTATCCCCACTTCTTTTCCCGGCTCTAATTTAAAAACATACATAATATCCTCGCCTGTAACCGGCGGTTGCCAGTTGCGCACTTTGTCCCGTTCTTCAACATCTTTTAGTTTTTGTTGTACCAGCTCAAAATTGTTCCGGTATTTTTTGATTTTATACTCGTTCTTTGTAGTTACGTCAGCATAGCAAAGTAACATTAAACTTTCTAAATCATCTCCCGCATCAAACAATAGGCGTCTTACCGCAGAATCTGTAACAACGGCTTGAGCTAAAACAATGGGCCGCAAGTGTAATTGTACCAGCTTTTGAACAAATTTCATTTTTTCGTTGAGCGGAAGCTTAAGCTGATTGAAAATTTTGGGTACCATTCGTGCACCTCGATCTTCATGTCCGTGAAACGTCCACCCTACATTTTTTTCAAATCTTTTTGTTGCCGGTTTTGCAATATCATGAAGAATGGCGGACCACCGCAACCATAAATCCTCGGTATTTTGAGCGATATTATCCAACACTTGTAAGGTATGGTAAAAGTTATCTTTATGACCTTTTCCTTCAATAATATCGACCCCGTAAAGCTCTGCCATTTGCGGAAAAATCAGATGAAGAAGACCTGTATTAAATAGATAGTTAAAACCTACAGAAGGCGTATTAGAAAGTATAATTTTATTCAACTCGTCTGTGATACGTTCTTTTGATACAATTGCGATACGTTCTTTATTAGCTTTTATAGCTTCGACAGCATTTGGGTCAATAGCAAAATTAAGCTGACCGGCAAAACGTATTGCTCGCAGCATGCGTAAAGGGTCGTCGGAAAAGGTTTCAGCCGGATCCAGCGGCGTTCGTATTAATCTATTATCTAAATCCTTTATGCCGTTAAACGGATCAACTAATTCACCCAAGTGTGAGCGGTTTATGCGCAGAGCCATGGCATTAATTGTAAAGTCTCGCCGTTTTTGATCGTCCTCCAGTGTTCCGTTTTCAACGAGGGGTTTACGTGATTCCGATCGGTAAGATTCTTTTCTTGCTCCCACAAATTCAATTTCCAAGTCTTGAAAACGAAGCATGGCGGTTCCGAAATTTTTAAAAACAGAAAGCTTAGAATTTAAGGCAGCAGCAGCTTTTTTTGCAAACTCGATTCCGTTTCCTATTACCAAAAAATCGATATCTTTTGACGGGCGATTTAAAAAAATGTCTCTAACAAAGCCTCCGATTACATAAACTTCGGTTTGGGTGTTATCGGCAAGTTCAGAGAGTTTAGTAAAAACAGAATGTTTGAGGTGCTCTTTCATGAATCTTTATTCTGCCTTTTCTGCAAAAATAACCAAACTTATCGTCTGATAAAGGCAAAACGTCCGCCGGGTTCTAATTTCATTATTGCAGAGGATTTTTTCTTAGTAAGATCGTCCTGCTCGAGATTAACAACATAATCTACACCTTTAACTATTTCGATATCGATTTCTTGAAAATTTGCGGGAGTAGGGCAACCGCTTAAATTAGCCGAGGTAGATACTATAGGTTTCTTAAACTGTTGAATTAACTGCTTGCAAAAGGGGTGTTTAACAATCCGTATCCCTATGCTGCCATCTTCGGCAATAACGTTAGAAGCGAAGTTTTTTGCACCCGAATAGATAAGAGTGAGCGGATTCTCAGCATATTCAATTAACTCATATGCTATTTCAGGAACTTCTTTAACGTATGCTTGAAGCTTATTCTCCGTGTCTAATAAAACGATAAGACTTTTAGCTGAATCTCGCCCTTTCAGATTAAATACTTTTTCGACGGCTTCCTGATTGGTAGCATCGCAACCAATTCCCCAAACAGTATCGGTAGGATAAAGAATAATTCCTCCGGCTTGTAAAACTTCAAGTGATTTTTTTACTTCAACCTTGTGCATAACCGGCATGAAAAATAATCTTACGTCTAGTGCTTGTCAATTTTGATATTGTACTATTAATCGGGAACAAAAATACACTGTAATTTTTAATATTATCTTTGCATACTTATGAAAATATCGGTGATAATAAGTACGTATAATTCACCTGTTTGGTTAGAAAAGGTTTTTTGGGGGTATGAATTTCAGCATGAAAGCGACTTTGAACTTGTAATTGCCGACGACGGTTCCGGCGAGGAAACAACTGATTTAATAAATTATTATAAAGAAAAGTCTTCTTTAAAAATTACTCATGTTTGGCATGAAGACACAGGCTTTCAGAAATCAAAAATATTGAACCAAGCAATTAAAGCAGCTGAAGGAGATTATCTCATTTTTTCAGACGGAGATTGCATACCGAGAAAGGACTTTGTTGAAGTTCACCAAAAAAATGCTGCTGCCGGGTACTTTTTATCAGGCGGTTATTTTATGCTGCCGATATCTACAAGCAAGCAGATAACAAAAGACGACATTGAAAACGAAAATGCCTTTGATGTTACTTGGTTGCAGAACCATGGCTTGGTAAGAACATTTAAATCGTTAAAGTTAACGGCAAAAGGTTTCCAAGCAAAGCTTTTAAACCTAATAACACCTACAAAGGCAAGTTGGAACGGGCATAATTCTTCGGGTTGGAAACTTGATTTAGTAGCTGCTAACGGTTTCAACGAGGATATGCAATATGGGGGACAAGACCGAGAACTTGGCGAACGTTTAATAAATGCCGGAATCAAATCGAAGCAAATACGATACAGTGCTGTATGTATTCATTTAGACCACGAACGGGGTTATAAAACACCTGAGTCTATTCAAAAGAACTTGAAGATACGAGAAGAAACCCGAAGGCACTGTAAGACTAGAACTTTAAATGGAATTACAAAAGAAAGCGCTGATAATTGAATTAAAGTTTCATCAGGAAATAATTCCGGCTCAAATTTTCTTTTTGTTGGGTAAAGGCTATGAGGTTCACCTTTTTTTAGCGGAGCATTTGTATGACCGGGATTTATTTAACGGCCTGAAGGATCAAATTTATCTAACCTTGCTGCCGCATACTAAAGGATTTATCAACAAAGTAAGATTGCTTTTTAAAGTTAAACTGTATATAAAGCAAAATAAAATATCGCGATTAATTTTAAATACCCTTGATTCTAACTTTAATAATTTTTTGCTTCGGATTATCAATGATGTGCAGACCATTGGAATTATTCATCAGCTGCAAAAATTAAAATATAAGCCGCTTTATTACGACAATTTCAAGAGAGTTTCGGGCGTTTTAACCCTCTCGCAATACACGTTAAGATATTTAACTAAAAATTATAATCCAGGCAAACCTGTCTCTTTTTTTTATCCTGTATTTTTTCCTTATAATATAAATCCTAATGGTTCTAATAAACTATCGGGGCCGGAAATTATAAATATTGCTATTCCGGGACAACTTGATCAAACTAAACGAGATTATAAAACTCTTATTGAAATCCTCGCAACCAACAAGGAAGATGCGTCTAAATTTAAATTTTTCCTGTTGGGAAATGCTGCCTCTGCAAATGGCCCGGAGATTGTTTCTTTAATCAAATCGGCAAAACTTGAAAGCCTCTTCTCTTATACAGAGGGTTTTGTAAGTTATAATCATTTCTTCTCGTGTTTATCTAACGCAGACTATGTTATGCCCTTGCTAAACAAAAAAATTCAACAGTTGCCTACTTATCACGCTAGTCAGATATCGGCCAGTTTTAACTGGGCTTATGCTTTCAATAAGCCTTTGATAGTTCATCAATTTTATATAAATAACGTTGTGTCAGACTACCAATCCATAGGCTATTCTGATTATAATCTATCCTGTGTTCTGTTTAACTTGGTTAAACCTCAAAAAGGAGAGACAGCTCGGTCAACTCCGTTTTTTGATTTTAAGGCCCAGCAAGAAAATTATTTAAAAGTGTTTTTGTGAGCGCTGTAGTTTTTTTAAATACAAGCAAGGAATATGGCGGGGTTGAAAAGAACTTTTTTTTGAGGGCGAAATTGCTGCAACGGGAAGGAAAAGAAGTAGATGTGATAGTAGCAGACAGGGCAATTTATACAATTGCAGAAGAGCAAGAAATAAAAAACCTTTATTTTTTCACGTGTTTTGGCGATTATGACATCTTTTTCTTGTTTCGCTTTTACTTTTTTTTACGGAAAAGGAAAGCAAAAGTGATTTTTTTAAGCACGAAACGGGATTATTGGCGGGGCGGTATTCCGGCAAAGGCAGCAGGGTTAGAAAAAATAATAGGCTATTGGGGCTTCGATTACTCTTTTAAAAACAGGGTTAAAAGTTTTATTGTATTTCGGTATTTATTAGACCTGCTGATTGTAAACAGTAAGGAGTTGGCCGCAATATTTAAAAAAAGATCGTTTCCGTTTAATCCGACTAAAATCAGAGTTATATATAATTCTGTTGAAGCTGTTCCGGCTTCGGGAATTCGAACCCTTAATCTTCGAGAAGAATATAATATTCCCCGAGAAGCGGTAGTTTTAGGAACCGCGGGCCGTTTGGTTCCTTCTAAAAATCTTCATTCGGGTATAGAGATCATCAAATCCTTGCAAAGTACAGGTTCTAATAATGCTTTTCTTTTTATTGCAGGTACAGGCAATGAACAAGAAAACTTAGAAAAGTTCGCAAAAGAGCTTAGCCTGGAAAGACAAGTAATTTTTATCGGAAATGTGGAGAGGTTGTCTCAAACTTCTTTTTATTCGGAACTTGATATTTTTCTCTTTTTCGGAGGAAAGCGAGAAGGCCTTCCCAACGTTATTTTAGAAGCTTTGTGTCAAAATACTATTGTGGTTTCAGCTGCTGCGACCGGTGCGGCAGAGATAATTACCGAAAGCTTTTTAGGTAAAATAGTAACCGGAGTTGAAGAGATGAAGGAAGTTGTTGAACAAATAGTCAGAAACGGACAATATGCAAAAGATGCTTCACGTAGCGAGTATGTGCTCTCAAAGTTCTCTCCGCAAAAAATGGTGGAAAGTACATTGCAATTATTTTATAAAGACTGAATTTTCTTTGTTTTGAAGTGTCAAAAATAAAAGGGAATTGAAGAAGGCGTAAAAAATAATTCCGTTTAGATGATTTAATGATCCGAATAAGCCCATCACAATTATAGTTATTAGAAATCCGCAATACATCATGTCTTTTTGTTTAAAGGCTTTCCTAAGCGGCAGTACCACATTCGCTACGAAAAAGCCAAGTCCGATCAGCCCGTGGCGGATCAGTTGGCTTAAATATTCGTTATGGGAGTCTAAATTTTCTTTGTAAAGAAATAGCCAATTATTGCTCAAATAACATCGAGATAATAAAGATTTCTCATCTCCTGTACCGTATCCTTGTATTAAATGAAGCCAATCGATTTGCTGTAGCGAGCAGTACCAAATTTGGGCGTGAAGTCCTGCCGAGCTACTTTTGTCGTCGGCTTTATTTCTAAAGTGCACTATGTCAGCAACAGCATGTACAAATCTGTCGCGAAGTTCAGGAACGAAAGTTATAGCTGAAATGATTCCGGCAATCAGCGCTAAACTCAAGTATAAAACCGATTTCTTTTCCTCTTTCCTTATAAAAAGGGAAACAATAAGAAAGATGATTATTGAAAGTAGAATGGCTCTGGATGATAAGAGTATGCAATAAAGCAGTAGAAAAATTAAACCGGCAAGTTTTAATGTCTTTTGTTTGTCGTTTTCGGTGGGTGGGGCGTTTAAAAAATAAGTTATAGCGATAAATATGTAAGCGCCCATATAAGTCGGGTGAATCCCCGAGACTATATATAATTCTCCGTAAGTGAAGTTAGCTATTGAAAGCTCGTTAAAAGGCGTAAATAAAAATACTTTCAAAATAGTAATTACACACGAAGCTACTACCGCGATAGAAAATGTTCTGATAATTTCCGCAATGTACCTCGGGGGAATGCGTGAGTTCAGAATAATTAAAGGAAAAATTAAAAGACTAAGCTTCGATTCTGTTTTCAACACCCCGAACTTCATATTCTGCGTTTCGGTGTATAATAAGCCTACAAGGTTTATAAAGAAAAGCGCGGCAAAAAAAAGCGCCGGTTTAATGTTCCCGAAATTTTTCTCTTTATAAAAAAACCAGGATAAAAGATTTAACGCAACGCAAAAAGAAGCAGCTTTGATTGATAATGGAAGAAGTGCTGCTGTTAAAAGCAATGAAACTATAAACGGAGATGTTCCTTTTATTCGCTTAATGTATTCGATAGCTATACAGTAAATGCGGGCAATCATGCATTGGTAAAAATAGTTGAAATTTTCAATGCACGTGGGTTTATAAAGCTGTATACGAAATACTATATCTTCGAATTATGAATCCGGTAGTTATTTATACTGCAGCTTTTGGAAGTGATGTAAAAGTTTATCCCCAACCCAACCTTAAAGGAGTGGATTTTATATGTTTCAGCGACAGGGAACATAAGGTAGCCGGATGGAAAGTAGTGAAAGTTGATGAGATTTTTAAAAATGATTCGGTAAGAAACAACCGTTATTATAAAATAAACCCTCATTTATTTTTACAGGGATACGATTTAAGTATTTATATCGACAGTAATTTCTTAGTCCTTTCCTCTCCTTTAGCGGAAATCTATCAAAGGCTGCAGGTTTGTAATATGTTGGTGTTTGACCATAGCGAAACTTTAAAAGATGCTAGAAACTGCATTTATCAAGAGCATGAAGCAATGGTTGATCTGTTTGAAAAAAAGGGAATTTTGAAGGATAACATGGGTATTATGCAATCCCAAATAGATTTTATCCGTAAGGCGGGATACCCCCCAAACTACGGATTAATTAAGGGAGGTGTGTTGATACGAAGACATAATGAGCCGGATGTTATAAAAGCAATGGAGCGTTGGTGGTACTTTATTAAAAATTTCAGTAAGCGAGATCAACTAAGTTTTAACTATGTAGCATGGGAACAGAACTTGAAATTCAGGTATTTGCCGGGTGATGTTCGTCGGGGAAATCCGTGGTTTTACATGGTTAGTAAAAATGATAAAACCTACAGAGTGAGTCTGTTTAAATACAGATTCCACAAATTGATTAAACTGATACAGGCTTCGTAATCTTGGAAGATTGCGTTAAAATCGGTTGTTCCTTTTCTAATCCGTTTTTACATCGAAAGAGTTTGTTGGCCTGCTTATCAAGCATAAGCTTTAAGTTTTCTTCCTGCGAAGTCCAATTTTCGCGGTGATAAAGGTGGTACTGAACTGCATAGTTGCGCACCGAAACCAGCTTATACCCTAAGCCTTTAAATCGCCAGCTAAGATCTATATCTTCACCAATGGCAGGCTTAACGTAGTCTTCATCAAAGCCGTTGATATGGATAATCGCATCTTTATAACACGAAAAGTTACAGCCTTTCAAATGCCGGATTTTGCGTCGATTTGCTATAATGCTTAATAACCCGTCGGGATTAATATAGAATCCCTCTTCAAAAAATTTAACTTTATCTCTAAACAACGCCGCGGTATTAAGCAAGAAGTTTTTCGTAAAGTGCCTAAGGTGGCCTTGGCGCAATTTTTTACTGAAAGCTTCTCCTAATTTAATTCGCTTACCACCTAAAATTGAGTCAGGAGCCGCAAAGCGTAGATGATTTTCAATAAAACGCGGGTGAAGTACGCAATCCCCGTCAACAAAGATAAGGTAGCGAGATTTAGCAGCCTTAACCGCTTTATTTAGAGCCTTGTTTTTTCTCCAACCGCAATCGGCATGTGTAAGGTGAGAAATTTTATAAGGCGATATATAATTACTTATAAAATTTTCCATTTCTTCAGAATCCCCGTCTTCCGAAATAATAATCTCGAAGTCCTGTTCCGATTGGTAAACCAATTCGTTTAGGATAACCTCAAGATCTTTTACGTTTTTATATGCCGAAATAATCAGGCTCGCTTTTGCCAATTTAGATTTTTCTTTTCTAATCGCCGATTAACGTGCTAATGAATCGGGATTAATGTCTGATCAAAATACGAATTTATTTTAACCTAAGTTTTAATCTCAAATTTATTTTTAGTTGATTTTAAACCGCCACATTATTCTCCCTCAACGCATTATTCAACGACGTTTTCTTATCCGTAGATTCTTTCCTTTTTCCAATGATAAGCGCACAAGGTACTTGGTAATCTCCCGCAGGGAACTTTTTTGTATAAGACCCCGGGATTACTACCGAACGTGCCGGAACTAAACTTTTATATTCAACGGGTTCAGAACCTGTAACGTCAATAATTTTAGTCGAAGCAGTCAAAACTACGTTTGCACCCAATACGGCTTCTTGCTCAATGCGAACGCCTTCAACTACAATAGCTCGCGAACCTAAAAAGCAGTTGTCTTCTATTATAACCGGAGCCGCCTGTACAGGCTCCAAAACTCCGCCGATACCTACACCGCCGCTTAAATGCACGTTTTTTCCTATTTGAGCGCAAGAACCTACTGTGGCCCAGGTGTCCACCATGGTCCCTTGATCTACGTAAGCTCCAATGTTTACATAGGAAGGCATCATAATCACACCTTGTGCTAAATATGCACCATAACGGGCGGTTGCTTGCGGAACTACCCGCACGCCTAAAGCTTTGTAGTTTGTTTTGAGCTTCATTTTATCATGAAACACAAAAGGGCCTACCTCTATTTCACTCATCTCACGAATAGGAAAATAAAGTATCACAGCTTTTTTTATCCATTCGTTTACGTGCCATATTGTTCCGATCGGATCAGCTACTCTAAGCTCACCTTTGTCTAAAAGCTCTATAATAGTTTCTATTGCATCCCGGTATTCTTTAAAATTCAGAAGATTTCGGTCCTCCCATGCTTCTTCTATAAGTTTGCGTAATTCTGTCGCCATTTCTATTTTAAAAATTTTAGCAAAGTAAAGGTTTTTTAAGTATTTCTTAAATCGGGGTAGCATCGGGCAGTATTGGAAATGAATTTTCTTTAACTTTAGTCGAACCGATTCAAACCCTCCATAAACCAAAACCTAATGAGAGCGAAGTTTCTTTTTGTATTAATGCTTTTTCCGGCAGTACTAAGCGCCCAAACCGGAATAACGTTTAAAGTTGAGGAGCTTACGAAGCCGAAAAGCCGGATTGAAGAACAGGTTTACGATGGTATTTTAAACTCGAAAGGTACAAACACCGAGTTGATTGCCAAATCGCCTTTTGCCGGAAAACTTGTCAATCTTGGTAGCAACCCTTTCTTTTCAGGTTTGTACCGCGCCTATGCCGACCACCGCCCTTTTGTTTTAAGCCCGGATATGATCTGGCTGCTGATTACGCAAGGCTTTGCTCGCCATGTAAATCAGAATGCAGAAGAACTGCGAAAAGATTTTGTTGATTTCGACGGCAAACTCGATTTGGTGGTTGAAGGTAATATTAGACTAAGCGATCCTAATGCGAATTGGCAGCAGGTATTTAGTGGGTGGAATGCAGAGATTGCCGGAAATACAAAAAACAATGTAGTTAAAACGCTTACTGCTGACTTCTCCACCACCACTCCGGTTTCAAAAGCAGTGTCGCAAGTAACCATAATGGAGACAGTAAAGTCGTATTTTGAGTTTGCAGTTATTCGGGTTGTTTGCGGAATTCCGGAAATAACATTAGAAGGCACGCCGGAAGACTGGGAAAAAATACTAGCTAAGGCGCAAAAGTTGAAAAAGTACAAGCTTGAATGGTGGATAAACGAGCTCGAACCGGTACTGCAAGAATTTGTAAAAACCTCGAAAGGTAAACCTAATACAGCCTTTTGGAAAGATATTTTTAAAGAACGAGGCAAGGGAGGATGCGGGCCTCCGCTTGTAGCAAACGGATGGGCAGTTAAGTTTTTTCCGTATGATAGAGACGGGAAACGTTTGCAATTAAAAGAGGTGTACTTGAAAAAAATTAATCTTCCGTCAGAAATGGTACGTGTAGATTTTAAACATGTTGAAGTCTCGCCGGCAGGTTCAAAAGAAACACCTCTTGAAGTTTTTGCAGGTTTTACAGGCCTGAGTCAAAATCCGAAAACTTTTGCTTTAAAGCCTGAAGTAGGTTGGATGATACGGAAACGAGACGATGAAGCCGAGACTTTAGCACGCGAAATTAGCAGTGCACTTGGGCGTGATATTATTAAGTTAAGGATAAGAGAGATTCCGGAAGCGATATTTAAACTTGGGAGAATTCCTGAGTTGCATTTAAGTTTTATTGACAGTATTAAAATTCCCGGGCGAATAAAAGAAGTAGAAATCGATAGGCTTAATCTTACCGGAAAAATTTCCGAGAAAGAGATAAAGTACCTTATTGATATTTTCCCGGATAAAACAATCAATATTAACGGCTCTGATTATAACAATCAATTGCAATTATTGCGCGCTTCACCCGGTATTGACGAGTATAAACCGATATCAGGAGTTAAATTTAACAATGTTTGGATTGACGGGACTGACGGTAGCTACTACAGTATTTGCAACGGATTTATCCCATTCGAACGTTTTTCCAACGATGATTTAGTAAAGACTTTAGAACAATGGAATTTACTGCATCCCGATGCAGAAGTGTTTCCAATTACTGCAACTACGGATAAGAAAAATGAAGTAATTGAAGGCCGAAGTACGTTTTGCTTGGTGAAAGACGGCAACCAAACTCTAAATGAATATTTGGTAAAAACCGGCGTTTTACCGGCCAAATACTTGGAACGACCGATAGCTTGGAACGACCGTTCTAACGATGAGAAAAAGTTGTACTTAGGCCGAGGTGACGGTTACACAGAAGAATACAAGGTATTAATGAACGACAAATCCTATCGAAAATACATTAAACAAATTTACGCCGCCGAGCAATACGCTAGAGCAAATAAGTTAGGGATTTACAGGAATAGCGATACTTCTAAAAATTAGAAAGTCAATGAAAAAAGTATTTTTATATCTCCTGCTTTTTCCGGCAATTTCTACTTCCCAAACAGGAATAACATTTAAAGTTGAAGAATTGTCGAAGCCTAAAAATCTTTTAGATGAACGACATTATGAAGATATCTTAAAAGAACGAATTCTGGATGCGGCGTTTATAAACGATCACAATCGTGAAAAGCAAAAGGCGAACTTTGAGTACAATATCATAGCGAAATCGAAACAGAAAAGTAAGCTTGTAGATTTTGGTAATAATCCATTCTTCAACGGATTACATCGAGCTTATGCAGACCATCGCCCTTTTGTTCTAAGTCCCGACATGATCTGGCTGCTTATCACCCAAGGATTTGCCCGCCATGTAAATAGCAACCCGGAAGAGCTGCGAAAAGAATTTGTTGATTTTGACGGAAAGGCATCTTTAATAGTGGAAGAGAAAGACCTGGACTTAAAAAATCCGGACGGGGAATGGGAGGAAGTGTTTTCCCACTGGAATACTGAGATTGCTTCAAATGCAAAAGGCAATCTTGTTAAAACCCTTGCCGCCGATTTCACCACTACAACGCCCATCTCAAAAGCCGTTTCTCAGGTCACAATAATGGAATCAATGAAGTCTTACTTCGAATTTTTAGTTTTTTACCAAGGGTGTGGTATTCCGCAAATAACACTGGAAGGCACGCCGCAAGACTGGCAAAAAGTATTAGCAAAAGCTCAAGCCCTTAAACGGTATAAACTCGAATGGTGGATTGGCGAGCTGGAACCAATACTTAAAGAGTTTGTAAGAACATCTCAACATAAACCCGATATAGAATTTTGGCGGAGTATGTTTAAAGAACATGAAAAAGGGACCTGTGGTGCTCCCACTTTAGTTGACGGCTGGGCTGTCAAGTTCTTCCCTTATGACAGGGACGGTAAACGATTACAACTAAAACAACTAGCATTAGGTGGCAAAAATCTGTCGGCAGAAATGGTGAGAGTAGATGTAAAGCACTTTGAAGTAACACCTAACGGAGACAAAGAGACCCCGCTTGAAGTATGGGCGGGATTTACAGGATTAAGCCAAGACCCTGAGACGTTTGCATTAAGGCCGGAAATGGGTTGGATGGTAAGGAAACGCGACAATGATAATGCAGTAATAGCAAGTCGCCTTAATGATGCCGGGGGCCAGTTAGGAGACGATATCAGAATAAGGGTTACAGAAGTGCCGGAGGCGATATTGAAAATAGAAAGTCTTAATCGTTTTGCTATCGATTTTATAGACAGTATTAAAATCCCGGACAGGATGAAAGAACTCACTATCGGATCGCTTAAACTTACGGGAAGGGTATCCGAGAAAGAAATAAACCGGATCACTAAAATGTTTCCGGCGGGTGTACTAATAAACGGCAGGCGCTACAGCAAAGAACTCCTTGCCCTTCAAGGCTCTTCGGTAGATGTATATAAACCGATAGAAGGAGTAAAATTTGATAAATTGTCTGTTAGAGGAGATGACGGGCATTACTACTCCCTTTATAATCAAAACAGCTTCTGGAAAGGCTTCGAAGCTAATAATGCGGAGGGACTTATTCGAATTTGGAATTCGGAACATCCCGGCGCAAAAGTTTATCCTATAACGACTTCATCCATGTATTCTAATAATTTAGTAGTTCGTGGATATACCTATTGCAGGGTTATAGCCGGGAAAGATACGCTCAATAATTACCTCGTGAAAAAAGGAGCCTTACCTGCCTTATTTATGGAGAGGCAAAAGTTCTTTGGAGGATATTTTATGGAAGACGTCCCGGTAAGTAACGGCTTAGAATGGAGTGAGAATTTTGTTTCTGAGGGAAGTCAAAGATTTAAGTTTTTAATCAGTAACAAGAACTTCAGAACCTATTTAAAGCAAATTTATGCAGCCGAAAAATACGCTAAAGCAAATAAACTCGGCATTTATGCAGAAACGGAAAGCAAGTAATTTGCATTTTTGTTCTTCTGATTATGGCCGAAAAAGAGAAACTGCGAATAGATAAATACCTGTGGGCAATACGTCTTTTCAAAACCAGAACCTTAGCAATAGAAGCTTGCAGAGCCGGAAGAGTAAAGCTGAACGGTCAAAATATAAAACCTTCGCACGAAGTGAAAGTGGACGAAGTTTACTCTGTATCTAAAGGAATTGAACGCAAAGTGGTGAAAGTAACAGGGTTACTAACCAATCGGGTTGATGCGAAAACAGCAATAAATTATTATGAAGACCAAACCCCTTTGGAGGAAACGCACGGCTTCAAATCTATGTTTCATGCTCCTCTTTTACGCCGCGATCGGGGAGCAGGCCGGCCTACAAAAAAAGATCGGCGGGAAATTGACGACCTGAAAGACGACTTTTTCGAGAAAGAGGGAGATCAAGAAAATAAATGAGATATGTAAAAACAGGAAAGCCTTGACAAAATCAAGGCTTTCTGAAATAATAAACTTCGAATATTTTTACTTCTTTTCCTTGGTATAGGCTTCGTTTAATCCTTTAATTACTTCGTTAGTTATGTCTAAACTTTCGTCGGCAAAAAGAACAGTCGGGTTTGCTTTTGAGTAAGAAAGCACCATTTTATAACTCTTTTGTTTTGCATAGGTTTTTAAATAAGCAGTCAGCTTGTCATAAAGCTTTCCTGTTTCTGCTGCTTCTTCATTAGCTAAAGCTGAGCTAGCGTTTTGGTTATAAGTGGCCAGTTCTTGTTGTTTCCGGGCCAAACGTTCCTCTGTTGCGGCACGTTGGTCGGCGCTTAAGCCTTGGGCGCTTTTTTGATATTCTGAAACTTCGCGTTGGAAAGCAGTTCCTTTAGAATTAAGCTCCATCTGCGCCTTTCTGGATTTCTCCTGAAACTTGTCCCGCATTTCTTTGAAGTAAGTATAGTTTTTAGAGAGTGAGTCTGAATTTACATAGACAAGTAAATTTTTTTCAGGCACTTGTGCAGTTGTGCCGGCAGCCGGGGCAGACTTAGTTCCGGGTTTATTGTTATTGCACGAAATTGCAGCGGTTGCTATTACCAAACCCAAAGTTATTGCAGTGTTTCTTACTGAAGTTTTGTTCATATTTTTTAAAGAAAAATTACGCAAATATATGCTTTCATTCTAAGTATTCTAAGCTTTTACCGGAGGATGGTAAATTGTTATCTACAACCTTCTATTTTATCCACAAAAGGCTATTTGTCGGGTAAAAAACCTTATTTTTGATACTTGTTGTTTAAAAATTTATGAGCGAAGAAAAGGAAGACAGATCAAATTATTCGGCAGATAATATACAGGTTTTAGAAGGCCTGGAAGCGGTGCGTAAGCGTCCTTCAATGTATATCGGCGATACAGGTTTTAAAGGGCTGCATCATTTGGTTTATGAAGTTGTGGACAACTCCATTGATGAAGCTCTTGCCGGATACTGTACCGATATTTTGGTAACCATCCACACCGATAATTCTATTTCTGTCGAGGATAACGGCCGCGGCATCCCGACCGCGATGCACACTAAAGAACAGAGGTCTGCTTTAGAGGTTGTAATGACAGTGCTGCATGCCGGAGGAAAATTTGATAAAGACACCTATAAAGTTTCAGGGGGATTGCACGGAGTGGGAGTTTCTTGTGTTAATGCCTTGTCTACGCTCTTAATTGCAACGGTGCATCGCGAAGGGAAGATTTTCCGTCAAGAATACCAATGCGGTAAACCGATGTACGACGTAAAAGTTATCGGCGAAACCCAACGCACCGGAACTATCGTAAGGTTTCATCCCGACCATGACATATTTACACTTACTACCGAATATAAATTCGATACTCTTGCCGCTCGCTTGCGAGAGCTTGCCTATTTAAATAAAGGGATACGACTGTCTTTAACGGATGAACGCGAAGTTTTAGAAAGCGGCGGATATTTAAAAGAAGATTTTTTCTCTGAAGGAGGATTACGAGAATTTGTAAAATATTTAGACGGAACGCGTACACCTTTAATTCCTGAACCGATATACATCGAAGGAATTAAGCAAGGAATCCCCGTAGAACTTTCTTTCCAATACAACGAAAGCTATACCGAGAATGTACACTCGTATGTAAACAACATTAACACACACGAAGGAGGAACTCATGTTGCCGGCTTTAGAAGAGGGTTAACCCGAACATTAAAAGGTTATGCCGAAAAATCGGGCTTACTTAAAAACGTAAAAATTGAAATATCAGGCGACGACTTTAGAGAAGGATTAACGGCAGTTATATCGGTTAAAGTTCAAGAGCCGCAGTTTGAAGGGCAAACAAAAACAAAATTAGGCAACAACGAGGTAATGGGCGCTGTTGATGTTGCTATTGGAGAAATCTTAGGAAATTATTTAGAGGAAAATCCTCGCGAAGCTAAGATGATTGTTAACAAAGTTATCTTGGCTGCTACTGCTCGTGCCGCTGCTCGTAAGGCTCGCGAAATGGTTCAGCGTAAAAGTGTAATGGGCGGTTCGGGCCTACCGGGAAAATTAGCCGATTGTTCTAACAGTGATCCGGCAAAATGCGAGTTGTATCTAGTTGAGGGAGATTCTGCAGGCGGAACTGCAAAACAAGGCAGGGATCGGAATTTTCAAGCCATACTTCCGTTAAGAGGTAAAATTCTTAATGTAGAAAAAGCTATGGAACATAAAATTTACGAAAACGAGGAAATAAAGAACATGTTCACCGCCTTAGGCGTGAGTATCGGTACCGCCGAAGACGTTAAAGCACTTAATATCGACAAGCTTCGCTACCATCGTGTAATCGTGATGACGGATGCGGACGTTGACGGCTCGCACATTACCACCTTGATTCTTACGTTCTTCTTCCGTTATATGAAAGAGCTCATTGAGTTCGGATATATTTACATTGCAGCACCGCCGTTATATTTGGTAAAAAAAGGCAAAGAGTTTCAATATGCGTGGAACGATGAGCAACGAGATACTGCTGTGCAGCGCTTAAAAGGCTCAGGAAAGGAAGACAGTGTACATATCCAACGCTATAAAGGTTTGGGAGAGATGAATGCGGAGCAATTATGGGATACGACCATGAACCCTGACACTCGGACTTTACGCAAAGTAACTATAGAAAATGCAGCAGAGTGCGATCATATTTTTTCGATGCTGATGGGAGACGAGGTTGCACCGCGACGAGATTTTATAGAGCGGAACGCTAAGTATGCGAGGATTGATGTTTAGAGAGGGGTAAGTTAAAAGTGGTAAGTAAAAAGTTAAAAGTAGAAAGTAAAAAGGGCGGTTGAAGATTAACAACGGTCTTCCGATTTTATGGTCGGTAATTGAGATATATTACTGCGCTTTTTTGCTTCGTCGATTCTATAATCACTCTCTGCTTAGTTTTTCCGTCATTCACTGTCAACAAACACGTATTGGGCGGAATCATTCCCAGGTTGTGGGCATAAAGAACTATTTCATTCAAACCGGCCAGCGGATCGAGGCGGATTGTTTTTTTCTGTACCTTACGAAAGATTCTCATCTGATCAATAACCAATTTCCGGTTATAAAAAACTGAAATTGTGTCGTTATCATCTTTTTCATAATCTCTTATTTCTAAGGTTACCCATGTGCTTGCAACGTTAATGACAGCGGGCTTGGCTAGTTCAGTTTCTTTGAAAGTAAACAGGGTTGATTTATCTTCTTTGATTTTTTCTAAAACAAGTTCGGGGATTTCGCTTTTTCCGGGATTGTTTTCATCAAATCTTCTCAAAACTGCTTTTCCGGGGCCGCAATAGCCCTTGTCGTTATAGCCTCGCCAAATCCCGGTCAGGTAATCGGCGCTGTCTTTTCTTGAATAAGTAAGGTTAAGATGTTTGATACACAAAAAGTAATTCTCCAAATCGTAACTCGCCATTTGCGATTGTACAATGAGCAATTCGGTTATTCTCACTTTTCCGGCATAAGTAGTTGCGATAAAATCTAAAACGCCCAAGAAAGTATATGGAGCGATATCCCTAAATAAATAAGCTCGCCCTTTGATGATGTTATTTTCGTCTTCTTTTACATGAATGGTGTATTTTGATTTTACCGGCATGAAGTCGGTTTCGATATGCCCGTCCCACAAGCCCTTGTAACTTACTTGCCCGTAAGAAAGCGAAATAAAAAATCCAAGGATAAATGTTAGTGCCTGTTTTAACCTCACGGGGTATATTTTATATAAATAGCTGCAGTTTTTTGCATATCTGATTCGATAAATACCCGATGTATTTCTTTCCCGTCGTGTATTTCAACTTCTGATGTATTAGGCGGAATCCCGCCTAGGTTTTCGGCAAATAAAAGAATCTCATTTAGCGGATACTGAGGATTGAGTTCAAATTCTATTTTTATAGGCTTTCGCCCGATTTTAACCTTCGACGCCAGGATTTGTCGGTTCAGGTAAATAGAAACGGTATCGTTATCTTCTTTTTCGTAGTCTCGGAGACTAAGCGTTAAAGAAGTTAATCTTGCTTTAATTTCTACGACTTTTAGAACAGAAGTATTTTTGAATATGGGAGTAATTTCTAAAGGTGGAGCGATTATTTTTGTCGGTGCAGATTGAACTGTTGCTGTATGCGAGGTTGCAGACCCCGAAGACAGGGCATAGATATAATTGCTGAGGTCGTTTTTGTTTCTGGAGAGAATTACTTCACCGGGGGGACAATCAGAGCCGTCTTCATAACTTTTACCGGTCCATTTGCCTACCAAGAATTCTTTACTGCCGTTTTTGATGTACACCAGATTTAATTTTTTGATACAAAGTTCCCAAGTATCCGGCATTACATTTTCAAAAACTTCGCTTCTTAATTCTGGAAAGCGAATAGTATCGCCTACAGAAACTAATTTAATGCCGACTCTCGCATTTAAAGCTCCCGGAATGGTGGCTACACTTACCCCTTTAATTCCTTTGTTCTTTTTAAGATAAAGATCAAAATTGTAGGAGTTTGTATAACCTCCCGGAATTTGGGTGACCTTGCCATACCATGCGCCTTCGAGATTCTGCCCGCAAACGATCAACGGAAAAAGCAAAAAAAGGCAAAGGCAGAGTTTTATCATCGGTTAGATGAATATCAGCAAAAAAATCGATTAAAAAGAGTAATTGTCGGGCGCTAAACTAAATCAAATGCGTGCGCATACCGCGACAATTCGTAATACGAAGGGGCGTGCAGCTTCCTTTTTATACTTTTTCGGTGCGATTCTACCGTTGCTTCTGCAATAAAAAGTTCTTGGGCTATTCTGTGGTTGCTTTTCCCGAGAACAATCAGTTTCAGAACATTACACTCTCGTTTGGTTAGTGCTGCAAAAGTGGTGTGCTGCTGCCGTAAAAAGTTGTTCTCGTTAAGTAAACGATCTACTTTGTTTGTAAGGTGATGCACGGGATCAATAGCACAAGAAATAGTCAATATATGTGTGGGGCGGTCGTTTTCGTCCCGCGACAAAATCCTTAAAGTGCTGATATGCCATTTATATTCACTTTTTTCGCTCATTCTTACTTGTTGAAAAAATGTAACCGGGTCGTCAGCGTTACGTGCAATCAGGGCTTTGATCTTCGGTATATAATCGGCAGCATCAATGGGGTTGAAATATATTCGATGATATTCTTCGAAAGATAATGAACTTAATTCTTCAAGGGAAACGTTAAGTTGTTGCAGGCCGCGTTTTGAAATATATTCAAGCTTAAAGTCGCTTAAACGATGAATGGCTACTATTCCCGGCAACTCATCGGCAATCGCTGCAATGAGCTTTATTTTTTTGTCCGTTTGCTCAACACGGGTAAATGTAAGCTTCATAGGCAGATGCTTTGATAAATTAAATAAAGATACCTCTTTTACGTTTAACGAAAGTCTGTAAAAGGAATATACCCGGAACCGGGTATTTTTTAATCCGGTGTAACGCTTTAAAAAACTGCTAAAACTCTTTTAAAGTAGCCTGAAAGGCAATAGTTTGGAAAACGCCGGCGGTGGTATAAATTTTTATAAAGGGATCCAAATTTTCTGCGCTGAGCCGGCAAAGAAAAATACTTTATTAAAAAAATACCCGGAACCGGTTATTTTTTTAACGGACAGGCAAATTTAACTTTAACACTCTGTTTGTCTATCTCTGAACTGTTTAAAAACACTTTAAATCTGAACTTATCGTCATGAAAAAAAAACTACTTTCTCTTGCTGTAATTGCTCTATCATTATATTCTTCAACTGCTTTTGCAAAAATTTGGCGTGTAAACAACAACCAAGGAGTTTCGGCTGATTTTACTGAACTACAGGCTGCCCATGATGGCGCAGCTTCAGGCGATACACTACATCTGGAGAGCTCGCCAACAAGCTATGGCGGGTTAAATGCGACAAAAAAAATTATAATCATCGGCCCGGGGTACTTTTTAGATCAGAATCCGGAGACACATTATTTGAAACAGACGGCAAAAGTAGGTGGAATTACCTTTAATACCGGATCAAACGGTTCTGAAATTGGCGGTGTAGAATTGCAGAGTAGTGCGATAAATATATTCGCTAATGATATTATCGTTAAGAGGAATCGGTTTTCGCATGATGCCGGACCATCTAATCCTGACTACTATTCGGGATCGGTAAATGTTTACTATATAAACGGAAATGGCGCATTTGGGGCTTCAAACATTTTAATTACTCAGAATTACGGGTTGATTATAACTGTTAATTATAGTTCTAACGGAATTCTAATTCTAAATAATTTCATAACCCGTCCCGGTTATGAAGCAGACAATACAGCGGCTGAGTGTCTTAACCTAAGTGCTAATACGGTAGCAATTGTTAAAAATAATATCTTCAATAAAGGGAAGTTACTTGCTTATAACACCAATTTTACTAATAACATTTTAGTTAAAGGGTTTTTTGAAGGAACCGGAAACCTAACGAGTAATAATCTTGCAAACGAAAGCCAATTCGGTACAGCCAACAATAACAAGGCTAATATTAACATGACAGATGTGTTTGTCGGCGCAGGAGAAGGTGTTTCTCGCGACGGGCAATGGAAATTAGCAGGAAGCTCACCGGCAATCCGTGCGGGCTACGGCAGTACTGCTCAAAATCCTGTTGATGCCGGAATATTTGGCGGTACAACCCCGTATGTTCTTTCAGGACAACCGGCAGCACCTGTAATTTATTCATTCGAAAACGAACCCATAGGGAGCAATGCAGATCCGCTTTCGGTAACGATAAAGGTAAAATCTAATCCTTAACGGGGATTTACCTGAATTAATCACTGAAATTTCCACGTCTTATTTGCTTAGTTATGCGAGTTCTAACAGCCTTCTTTAAGTATGCGTTTACGCTCGGTTTTTTGCTCATATTTTCGGTGAGTACAAAGGCCCAAGATATTTCACGCGTAGAATATTTTTTAGACAACGATCCCGGTTTCGGGTTAGGAATTAACATTCCGGTACCTGCTCAACAGGCTGTGTCTCCTACTTTTCAATTAAACGTATCAAGTATTACAACAGGTTTCCATAATCTCCATATAAGAGCATATGTACAACCTTATCAAGTTACTGAAGAAGGCAAAACCGTTACAAAGGGGGGTTGGTCACTCACCTCCCAAAGGGTAATTTACAAAGAAACTTTATCCGGTAATGCAATTGCCAACATTGTAAAAGGTGAGTATTTTATTGATACTGACCCGGGTTTTAATAACGGAACTAATATTCCGGTGGCAGCGGGAACAAATCTTGCTAATGTCGTTTTCTCATTTAATCCAACTGCACTGGCCGTCGGTTTCCATAATCTTTATGTGAGATTCAGAGATGCCAACGGCAAATGGAGTGTAAGCTCAGTCCGATCTTTTTATAAAGAGAACTTGGTTATTAGTAACCAAACCTTGCCGAATATTGTAAAGGGAGAATATTACATTGATAACGATCCCGGCTTCGGTAGTGCTACCGCGATAAACTTTACTCCGGGTGCAAACCTTACAAATCTTCCTTTATCAATAAACTTAACTTCATTAAGTACCGGATTTCATAACCTGCATTTTCGTTTTCAAGATGCTAACGGTAAATGGAGCAGCTCAGCAATTCGTCGTTTTTATAAAGAAACTATTACACCGGGACAATTAACCCCTGATGTTGTAAAAATTGAATATTTTATTGACAGCGATCCCGGTTACGGCTTGGCTACGAATGTGCCCATAACTGCATCAAAAAATATAACCAATCTTACGTTCGCCGTAGCTTTAGGCTCTATTAGTCCCGGGGATCATAGTTTGGTGGTTCGGGCAAGAAGCAGCAATGGTAAATGGAGCATAGCCGGAGTAAATAATTTCAAGGTTAATTTTTCTTCAGATCCTATTGCCAGCATCGGCAATCTTGATTCTTTAGCTTGTGCGGGCGCAAATTTTAAAATTCCTTACACGGTTATTAACCAATTTGGAAATACAAATACTTTCACGGCGCAACTTTCAAACAGTGTCGGAAGCTTCAATAATCCTATAAATATCGGTACCAAAACCGGAACTCAAAGCGACAGTGTAGATGCCGTAATCCCTTCGTTTGTAGGAGCCGGTGCCGGATATCGGGTTCGCTTGATTTCTTCTTCACCTTCAGATACATCAGTAGTAAGTTCTGCTTTCAGAATAAACAGAAGTCCTCAACCAATCGGAATTTCAGGCAATAATACAGTATGTCTCGGGTTGCAATCCTATTTCTTAGCATCTAAAGAAGCCGGTGTAACCTACGAATGGAATTTAAGCGGTGGCGGTACTCTAACCGTAACTAATGATACTGCTAAAGTAAATTGGACTACAGCAGGAACTTTTACCTTAACAAACACGGCTAACAACGAGTGCGGTACTTATACAGCTACTTTGCAAATAACAGTATATCCTGCGGTAATAGCCCAAAAACCGACTATTAATAAATCGGGTGATGTATTATTTGCGTCGGCGGCGCCGGGAGGTTTGGGTATTGTAGGATATAAATGGTTCAAAAACGGATCGGAAATTCTTAACGATAACGACAGCCAATTCAATGTAACCGAAGCCGGAACATACGCAGTAAGATTTTACAGTCAATGTACAGAAGGCCCGCTCTCGGATTTAATTGGCGTTAGTCTGCTGAAAGAAAATATTGTTGCGTTTTCGCCTTTAGCAGATAAAACATTCGGCGATGCCCCGATAACGCTTTCGGCTACTTCTACATCCGGTTTGCCGATTACCTTCAGTACGTCCGGTCCCGCCTCCATAAACGGTAGTACTTTGACCATCAACGGTGCCGGAACCGTTACGGTTTTTGCTAACGATGCCGGAAACGAGGAGTTTGAAGGTGCAAATGCTCAACAAAGTTTTGAGGTTGCTAAGGCTGATCAGACCATAAGTTTTGCCCCTTTGGCGGACAGGACTTACGGCAATACAGCGTTTAATCCGAGTGCAACAGCAACATCCGGCTTGCAGATCGCTTACAGCTCAAGCAATCCGGCAGTCGCCGATATTTTGAACGGACAAGTTCGGATACTTAAAACCGGAACGGTAACGATAACCGCTGAACAACCGGGAAATGTGAATTACAATGAGGCAGTTTCTCAAAGCCAAGAATTGGTTATAAACAAAGCAGTTCTTACCGTAAGGGCCGAAAATAAGGTTAAGGCAAACGGACAAGCAAATCCTCAGCTTACTATTCAATACTTGGGTTTTGTAAACGGTGATGATGCGGGCGATCTTCAAATTGCTCCGATTGTTACTACCGAAGCAACTACAAGCTCGTTGCCCGGAACGTATCCGATTGTTCCTTCAGGCGGCTTATCGTCCAACTACAACTTTACGTTCCAAAATGGTACGCTTACCATAACTTCAGAATCAAGTTTATTAGTATTTAATCCCTTGTCGTCCAGAAATTACGGTAATGGTGATTTTGATCCGGGAGCAACCTCGGATGCCGGAACTGTCTCTTACAGCAGCAGCAATACGGCGGTAGCAGTTATTCAGCAAAACAAAATAAGAATTGTAGGAATCGGGAATACGATAATTAGTGCTACCGACGGTACGACCACGCTTTCGCAGAACTTAACCGTAGCTAAAGCTCAGCTTACCGTAAAAGCTGACAATAAAATTAAGAAGTCGGGCGAAGCAAATCCTCCGTTAACACTAACCATTACCGGTTTTGTAAACGGAGATGACATTAACGATTTAAATAGTGCACCTATTGTAGGTACTTCGGCAGCTCAAAATTCTCCGGCAGGCCTTTATTCTATAACTCCTTCCGGCGGGGCCGACGATTTATATAACTTCAGTTATTTAACAGGAACCCTAACGGTTGAAGAACCGCTGATACCCACTGTTGATCTTGCTGTGCAAAACGTATCGGCAAATAAAATAAT
Organism: Sphingobacteriaceae bacterium; assembly: GCA_043763625.1. Classification (GTDB taxonomy): domain Bacteria; phylum Bacteroidota; class Bacteroidia; order Sphingobacteriales; family Sphingobacteriaceae; genus Rubrolithibacter. The sequence continues at coordinate 24,520 of JAYULL010000081.1, forward strand.
AATCAATTCCGGTGATCTCGTTAATGTGACTTGGAATGTTGCTAATATCAGTACCAATTCGTCAGTCGTTAATTGGACAGAACGTATTTATCTTCAGTCGGAAAACGGGCAGAATCGTTCTTTAATTAAACAACTTGATTTTGCTAACGCGAACACATTAAACGGAGGGCAGTCGCTTTCTCGTACTGAAAGCATTACAGTCCCGGCACTTAACGTGGGCGATTCCGGTGTTTTTGTTGTAGAATTAATTCCGAGTGCTTCGATAAAAGAAGTACCTAACGGGACTGCAAACAATACCGGAATCCAGCAAAATGCTTGGTCTGTACCTAAAAATTTATCGCTTGACCTTTCAGCTTCCCAAATTACCGAGGGCTCGGCAGAAAGCATTACGGCAACGGTAAAACGTACCGGTTCCATCACCAATGCGCTAACCGTTAATATTTCATTAACTCAACCGGCTCGATTTACTGTCCCGGTATCGGTTATTATTTCTGCCGGTCAGGCCGGAGCTTCTTTCACAATCAAAGCAAATGATAACAATGCAGTAGAAGGAGTAATAAAAGACTCGATTATTGTAGCTGCAACAGGGTTCGCTTCCGCAGGAAAATCTATTTCTGTTAACGACAACGATAAACCCGCTTTAACATTTACTCAACTTCCTCCGGAAGGAAACGAAGGCAGCACGGTTACCTTTAAAGTAAATACCGATTTGGCTCCTTCAAAGCCTTTGGAGGTATTCTTTACTTCCTCTAACCAAGGTCGCTTCCCGCTTCCGGCATCAGTAATAATTCCGGCAGGCAACTTTTCTGCGGATGTTCCGGTAAACCTTGCTCAAGATGTAATTCCTGAAATAGACTTGGATGTAGCTATAACTGCGGGTGCGGCAAATCACGATCCGGCAAACGCTTCGATAACAATCAAAGACGATGACCTTCCGGGATTGGAATTGGTTATTGAAACTGATTTAGTTGCCGAAGATGCCGGTTTTTACGCTACTAAAGCTACTTTACGTCGCACGGCAAAAAGCAGTACGGTTGCTTTCACGGCAAACCTATCAGCCGATGTGGCTAACAATCTTATTTTGCCCGCAAGCATTCCTTTAGAAGCCGGCGAAATCGAAAAAACATTCACTATCGGTGTGGTTGATAATACTTTAGCCGAAGGAGAGCGGAAAGTAAACATCACTGCTTCTATTTACGTGGCTTCATGCGGTTGCAGTGCGCCTCCGGAGTCATCCGGTTCAGTATCTGTTCCCTTAAGCATAAGCGATAACGACGGCCCGACCTTGCAAATAACTGCAGCTCAGCTAACCTTACCCGAAGGCCTTACCGAAGCCGGGAAAATTCGCGTAACACGCAATACAAATACCGGCCAAGCACTTAGTGTACAGCTTACCTCGTCGGATATAGGCGAAGCAACCGTTCCGCAAACGGTAAACATCCCTGCCGGACAAACTTTTGTTGAAGTTCCGGTTACTACTATAAACGATGGCGAAAAAGACGGCGGTCAGCAAGTGTACTTCCAAGCCACCTCTAGCGGTTTCGCTACCGGATCACTTTGGGTTGTAGTAAGCGATCAGAACAAGCCGGATTTGCAAGTTGCCGCAATTTTACCGGTTAACAGTGTACAAGCAATGAGCTTATTAGACTACCAAGTTGCAGTGAAGAATACCGGTTTTGCTACAGCACCGCAGGGTGTTTTGTTGCACGGATATTTATCAAAAGATGAGGTTATCGACGAAAGTGATTCTTTACTCACTGTAGATATAGTTCCGGCCGCGATACCTGCCGGAGAATCTTTCCAACTTTTAAATGCAGTAAAAGCACCTAACCTTCCGGGAGAATACAAATTGCTTTTCCAAGTAAATCCGGAATCATCCACTACAGAATTATTGCTTAGCAACAACGTCTCTAAAAGCGTCAATCTCACTATTAAGCCTGACTATACTGCCACAGCGGTTGTTCAGCCGGCGTACTTTTTGAAAGGAGCATCGGTTCAAATTACCGGTGATGCAATTAAAAGCAACGGCCAGCCTGCACCTAACGAAAACGTAGAGGTTTATTTAATAACTCAAGGATTGCGCCGTACTATTAACGCAACTACAAACGCCGCCGGAAATTATACCGCACAATTTGTACCGCTTGCAAAAGAATCCGGACATTATATTGTAGGGGCAAGTTTCCCTAAAATGAATGCAACTGAAGAGCAAGACAGCTTTGATATCCTCGGCTTAAGCATAAATAACGGCGCTATCCCTCAATTTAAAGTAGTAGTAAATCAAGAACTTAAAGGCACCTTACCGGTACAAAATTTAAGCAATAAGAGTCTTACCAAGTTTACTTTGGCGCCTATAAATCTTCCGAACGGATCAAGCATCAGTTTCGATACGTTGGCAACTCTTCAAGGAAATGCTTCCGTTAATTTGGAATATTCGATAAAAGGATCCGCATTAAGCGCAGGTACCAAGTTTGAAGTTGTAACGGTTCAGGCTATTGCCGACGAAGGCATGATTCAGCAAGCCGATGTGTTGTATTTCTGCCAAGCTCCTAATGCTTTTTTAGTAGCCGATATTACAAAAATCAACACTTCAGCTTCTAAAAGTAAAGGCGAGCAAACCGTTCAATTTACCCTGACAAATAAGGGTATGGGCAACACCGGTACAATTAACATAGGCCTGCCCGGCGTGAACTGGCTTGTAAGCAGCACGCCTGTATCCATGCCTTCATTGTCTCCCGGCGATTCTGTAGTTGTTGCCTTAAAGTTTCTTGCAGCCGAAGAAATTCCGTTTAATTATCCGGTTTCGGGCAGTATTGCAATATCGGCAGTAAACGGTAACTCGTTCAGCATACCGTTTACATTCAAAAAAGTATCCGAAACTACCGGAACCGTAAAAGTGGTTGTAACCAATCAGTTTACTTATTTCACTGATGATCAGCCAAAAGTAAGCGGTGCTAAAGTTCAAATTAAAAATTACTTCTCCGGTGAGGTTTATGCCGAAGGTACTACCAATGCCGAAGGTGAATTTATTGCAGCAAGCATTCCGGAAGGAAAGCACCGTGTAGTTGTTGAGAAGGAAAAGCATTTACCTTTTAACGGTACCGTAACGGTAAAACCGGGCGAAGAGGTAGAATCGTCTGTTTTCTTAAATTATCAAGCTATTACCTTCAACTGGTCGGTAGTGCCTACCGCGGTACAAGACGAGTATGATATTACACTAAAGGCACAGTTCGAAACACATGTGCCTATGCCGGTAGTTACTATCGACATGCCCAAAACAATGCCTCAACTTTCCGGAGACGAAACCTATGCTTTTAATGCCACGCTTACCAATCACGGGTTGGTAACCGCTAAGGATGTGGCACTTAACCTTCCGCAAAACGATCCGGAATATGAGTTTGTGACTAATTACGTACCGGCGGATCTGTTGGCGCAACAAAGCATTCAGATTCCGATCATTATGCGCAGACGCGGCGAAACCTTGATAGCATTTGCTTCAAACAAAGAGTCTACTGGTGGAGTGTCTACAGAAGCTGTTTCTAGATTTTTGGGGATAAACAGTCCGGCATTTTCCAATAAGTCTGCGGGGAGCAATTGTACTGATTTTGCCGGCGTAGTGTACTGGTATAAGTGTAGCATTTCAACCGGATTATGGCAAAAAGGCGGAACCTTGTTTTCTTATTCGGGAAGAATCTGCTCTTCCCCTCCGGGCGATAGAATTGTTGACGGATGGAATTGGGGTTACGGTCCGGGCGGTGGCGGTGACGGTTACCCTTACTGCGCTATTTGCCCTTATATTGGACCCGGCACCGGCACAAGCAACGTTCCCGAATTCCAAATTGAAAAGAAAAGCTGCGTAGAATGTATTAAGGACATGATTAAAGCCGGCGCAAAATGTTTAGTGAAAAGAGGTTTCGGTTGTGCTAAAGCAGTTGGTAAAGCGGCCCTAACTTGTGCCGGAACCGACGTAGCAGGTTTTGCAAGTTCAAAAACAGTTAATATAGCCAATCAATTGCCGGGAATAAAAGGGTTGAATAATAAGTTCACCACCTCGTCCTCCGGCCAAGGAGCTGTATTTAAAGAACTGGGAAACAACTTTATGCTTGCCGCTAAGGCTTATGAAGCTGAAGAAAATCGCAACACCGAATACTTCGGCAGCATGACCGCGAGCGACGCCTTTGCAACTTTAGATTCCCTTGTTAAAACTTATGTTTCCGGCTTAGATTCCATACTTCCGGCAAATCAAACAGTTATATTAAGTAAAATGGCGGGTTATGAAATTCAGCAAAATACTATCAAGAATTTCTTTACCCGTTGGAACACTTCTATAAAAGCAAGGCAAGAGGGAGTTTTAGAACCTAACCCTCAATATCCGGCAATTATTAACTGGAATAATGTAAAAAGCTTTACCGATTCTATTTCAGATGCTACGGCATTAGCCAAGACCAAAGGGTTTACATCCATAGATAATTTGTATGATCAGACGTTTTCTGACATGAATGTAATTCTTGATGCCCAAAAAGAAGCAGTTTGTGCCTCTGTTAAAATTCAGATTAGCCAGCGTTTAACCATGACTCGCGAAGCCTTCGAAGGAACATTGGATATTTTTAACGGTCACCCAACAGATGCGATGGATTCGCTTTCAGTTAATCTTTTAATAACTGATGAAAACGGTGTTCCCGCCAACGGGCATTTCGAGATTCAAACTAAACAGCTTACCAATATTGCCAATATCACCGGTACCGGAATTATAAATGCTCAAGAGCACGGAATTGCCAAGTTCATTTTCATCCCTGAACTAACCGCGGCGCCTACTGAACCTAAAGAATACAGATTCGGCGGTTCTGTTCGCTATTTCGATCCCTACGCTCAAGCTATGGTAACCTTGCCCTTAGCCGGCGTTCCACTTACGGTAAACCCGAGTCCCAACTTGGCCCTGCATTACTTTATGGAGCGAAATATTTTAAGCGATGATCCGCTTACCAAGGAAAAAGTAGAACCTACTGTTCCGGCAGAACTTGCAGTTATGGTAGAAAATCAAGGGTATGGCCCCGCTGTTAACATGACAATTTCTTCTGCGCAGCCCAAGATTATAGAAAATGAAAAAGGCCTTGCCATCGAGTTTAAACTGATTGGATCAAACTTTCAAGGTCAGCCTAAAAATTTGGGAGTAACTAATATTAATTTCGGTACTGTTCCGGGCCGTGAAACACGTATCGGACAATGGTATTTAACCAGTTCGTTGTTGGGTAAATTTGTAAGTTACGAAGCAAAAGTTGTGCATAACAACAGCTTCGGAAATCCGGAACTGAGCTTAGTAAAGAGTGTTAATTTACACGAGCTTACCAAGAGCATTAAAGCCTACGCGAAAGGAGAAGATGATCTGAACGATTTCTTGGTAAACGATATCTTCGACGTGGCAGATGCGCCGGATATTATTTATTTTTCTCAAGGAAACCGTACCGAAAAAGTTTATAAAGCCAAATCGGGCAGTTTCTTAACCCCGATTTCTGCTCCCGGCTTCACAAACACACTTTCAGTAACGGCCGACAGTACCGGTTGGAACTTTATCAAATTAAACGATCCGGGTAATGCACAATACGACATTGCAGGTGTAGTACGCAGCGACGGTCGTGTGATTCCGCTTAATAATGCTTGGCTTACTTTTGTAACCTTGCCGGTAAGCAGTCCGCCTGTCTACGAAAACAAATTCCATTTTGTCGACAGTATTCCGTTTGTAGGGATGATAACTTATACCGTAACGTGGAAACCGAGAGACCTCAAGCCGTTGAATATTGTACGCATTGAAGGAGTTCCGGAAGGCGTAACAGGTACGCAAGTACAAAAGCTAAGGGCTGTATTTAATAAGGAGATCGACGCGTCTACCTTTACATTTGATGATTTAGACCTTAATTTACAAGGCGGTCCGGATATCAGCGATAATCAGATTACCATTACAAAATTTGATTCTGTTTCGTACGATATTGATCTTTCTAAACACACTTTAGGAAACGGTTTTTATGCGTTCACCCTTCAAGCTGCCGGAATTAGCGATATCTACGGTGCAACCGGTGAGGTTGGTACAAAAGTAACATGGAGCCAATTCTTGGATATTCCTACTGTTCAGGCTTTCGAAGGTCTTCCGGAAGATAAAGTTGCTTCGGCTTACGATACAATTCGAGTTCGATTTAACCTCGCGGTTGATAATGAGACTGTAGTGCCGGAACGCTTCTTGGTTTATAAAGACAGCGTTCTGCAAGCCGGAAGTGTGGTAATAGATTCTGTACATGCCGATAAAAAATTGTACTACCTATCGGGATTACGAAATATTGTTACTACCGACGGTGAGTATGAATTCCGTGTTGATTTGCCTAAAATTCAATCGGAGCAAGGCAAATTCGGTCAGCAAACACAGTCTGCATTTTTTGCGCTGGACAATTCCGGACCGGTTACGGTGAAATTACAGGCTTCTGACGAAGGAAGGTTGGATCCGCAGCACGTTAATTTAATCGACATTGTGTTCAACGAAGAAGTTGCCGGATTCAATATTGCTTCCCTGAAACTGACACGTAACGGCGAACTTATTCCGCTGCGCATTACTCAACTAAGCAACACCGACCTAAAAACATGGAAAGCAGGCGCTTTCGGTATGCTTACTTATCCCGAAGGAGAGTATGTGTTTAAGGTTGCATTAAGCGGAATTAAAGATTATCGCGGCAATTTCGGTAAAGACACCGTTCAAATCTCTTGGACTGTAAATCGTTCTGCTCAAATTGCGGTTACTAACCTTAAAGTCATCCCGGATTTAGGTTACTCGAATTCGGACGGAATTACTTCAGCCGAATCATTAACGGTAGGATTTAGTATCAGCGAAGGTGCAAAGCAGATAACCGTTTCGCAAGTTGATTTAAGCGATGAGGTAGTATTGGAAACAATTGCCGACGCAGCTGTAGGTAAGGTAAGCATCCCGGTTAATTTACAAACCGGAGGTAAAACCAAAATTCGGGTAACGGCTTTGGGCGTTAACGGTGGCGAAAGCGCTGTAGAAACCGAGTTGTTTATTGATCGCTTGGCCTTAACCGGAAGCTGGCAGTTCGTCAACCAAAATTTAATTATCCAACCTGATACGATGCACTTTGTGTTTTCCGAGAAATTACTTTCAGGATTAGAATTCTTGAACGCACTCCAGTTCCGCAAAAACGGAATCGAATTGGCTAAAGACAACTTAGCTGTTAAAGCGATCAGCGAAACCGAGTATGAATTAACAGGCCTAAGTAAGGTTAATGATCTGCCGGGTACTTACGAGTTGCGTCTTAACTTATCGAAGTTGGCAAAATACAACAGCGGTAAACCGGGTTCCGGATTCGAAGCGGTGACTTGGAACTTATTATCCACAAATCAAGCGCCTTTAGCTAAAGCCGGAACTGATATAGCCATTGCTACTCCGGGCACATTTGAGCTCGACGGAACCAAATCTTCCGATCCTGACGGCGATAACCTTACTTATCGTTGGGTGGCACCGGAAGGAGTAGAGTTGAGCGATTCGCTGGCGAGCAAACCGTCGTTCACGATATCAAACATTGCTGAAGATAAAACCTATCCGTTCTTACTGATTGTTAACGACGGGGATTTATTCAGTACCGATGCTGTGGATGTATTTGTTAAAGCAGTGGTTCCGGGAACTATGGCATTAAGCAATTCTTCGATAGACGAAAACTTGCCTACGAATACTTTAATCGGAAGTTTAAGTATCGGCGGTTCTACAGGATATGCCTACAGCTTGGTTGCCGGACAAGGCTCGGCTGACAATGTGTTCTTCAAGATTGAAGGAAGTGAGTTAAAGACGCTTGCCGCGTTTGATTTTGAAAATAAGAGCAGCTACAGTGTTCGAATAAAGGCAGAAAAAGCCGGTAGTCCGGCGATTGAACAAGCATTTACAATTACCGTAAACGATGTTTTGGAACAGCCGACGGAGCAAGACCAAACTATTAGCTTTACTGCTTTAGCCGACAAAACTTACGGCGACGGCGGATTTGATTTAACGGCTTCTGCCTCATCAGGTTTGGGTGTAACCTATTCATCTAGCAATCCCGCAATTGCAGAAATCGTGAAAGGCAGTCAAGTTAATATTTTGAAATCCGGAACAGTAACGATAACCGCATCGCAAAACGGGAATGCCGATTACAATTCGGCACCGGACGTAAGTCAAACGCTGGTAATTAGCCAAGCTGCGCTCACCATTACTGCCGATGATAAATTTAGGGTTGTGGGAGCAGCAAATCCGGTATTAACCGCAAGTTATTCGGGCTTTGTAAACAGCGAAACACCGGCCGTTCTAACAACTCAACCTGTGTTGGCCACCACTGCAACTGTCGGTTCGGCCGTAGGAACATATTCGATAACAGTTAGCGGTGCAAATGCCGAAAATTATGTAATGACTTATGTTGCCGGTACTTTAACGGTTCAAAAATCAGCGACATCGCAAACTATCACCTTTGCTGTTCCGCCGCCTAAAACTTACGGAAATGCCGACTTTACCCTAGGTGCTGTAGCTTCGTCCGGTTTGCCGGTAAGTTACACATCAAGCAATACGTCAATAGCAACAATTGTAAGCGGAAACAAAGTGCATATTTTACAGGCCGGAACCGTAACCATTACTGCTTCGCAAAGCGGAAACGGAACTTATAACGCCGCTCTTGATGTTGCGAGAGATTTGCTTATAAACAAGGCCATGCTAACGGTTAAAGCTGAAAACAAGAGTCGCGATTATGGTAAAAGAAACCCGACGTTTACGATAAAGTTCACCGGTTTCGTTAACGGAAATACTCAAGAATCTCTAATCAAGTTGCCCGAAATTGCTACCGCGGCTAAGCCGGAATCACCGGTAGGAACATACGTGATAGAAGTGACCGGAGCGGAGTCGAATAACTACAATTTTAAATACCTTGCGGGTGCTCTCGTTATAAAACGCATCCCGCGGATTTTCGCAATCACTCCTATAGAACCGAAAGTTTACGGGGATCCGGATTTTGCACCTGTGATTACCCTTAACACCGATGAGGAGGTAACCTTGCGTAGTGAGAATGAAAAAGTTGCCACCATAACGGACGGTAAAATACACATCACCGGTGTAGGTACAACAGTTATAACAGCTTCGGTGCCGGAAAATACGGAAAGGATAAAAGCTATAGCTTTTAGGGATTCAAATTACACCGGTAAGACTAAAGTAAGTTGTACCTTGAAGGTTAACAAAGCGCCGCAAACTATCAGTCTTGCCAAAATTCCCGATTTAGTTGCCGGTTCCGATCCTTATACTATTGAAGTTTCTTCAAGCTCAGGTTTACCGGTAACGTTAGAAGTTTCGAAAGGAAGCTCGCTTGTAAACTTATCCGGCAACTTGCTCACTCCTTTGAAAATAGGCGACGTGCAAATAGCAGCCAAACAGCAAGGAAACGAAAATTACTTGGCTGCAAAAGTTGTGTATGCCGGCTTTACGGTAGTTAAGAGTAGCGTAGTTACTTTAGTTAAAGTTCATCAGGCATTGTCTCCCGACGGCGACGGGGTTAACGACTTTTTTAATATCGAGGGACTTGAAGATTATCCTGAAAATACGGTCACGCTCTTCAATCCTACCGGTAAAGAAGTCTTCAAAACGAAAAATTACGATAACAAGGACCGTGTGTTCATTGGTAAAAATAACAACGGTGAAAGCTTACCTCAGGGTACGTACTTCTACATGATAGAGTATACTCTTAAAGGGAAGCGCGAAGTTAAAACAGGTTATTTTGTGTTGAAGTATTAAGATAAGTGTATGCGATTATTGAAATTTCTTGCGGGCCCGGTTTTAGTGTGCGGAAGCTTAACGGCTTCTGCACAACAAACCTATACGCAATTTTCGACGAACATTACGCCTTTCAATTCAAACTATTCTTTGATTAGCGAGGGGGGATCTGTAGATGTTTTGGGCAGAAAGCAATGGGTTGGGATTGAGGGAGCACCGAGCGCTTTAAACGCAACTGCTTACCTGCCCTTATCGAGCATTAAAGCGGCTGCAGGGTTAATAGTAATTCACGACAAGTTTGCAGTTGAAAATTTAACGGAAAGCAGTGTGTTCATTGCGAAGGCAGTGCAGTTGAGCGACGAGAGTTTTCTTTCAGCCTCTTTCAGTGCCGGAATAAGAAGTTACAAAGCCAACTATTCCCAACTCGACCCGAGCGACGTGAAATTTCAGGATAACATAATCAACAATACCGGAACTTTGGGTTTAAGTGTGATGTATTACAATCCGGATAAGTTTTATTTGGGCGCCTCACTACCTCGACTAGATATTCGAAATTTAGGGAAAGCTTCTGTTGAAGAGAACAGGCACCAAAGCAGTGCGTATTATTTCAACGCGGCCTACTTGTTTGATTTCGGCGATTATTTCAAACTTAAACCGGCGGCTATGATTGCGTATGCTAGGAATATTCCTTCACAATTTAGTTTTTCTACAATGATGTATCTGGATAAATCGCTGGGTTTAGGTGCAAACTATGCCAATAGCGGCGAGGTAGGCGGAATATTATCCTACCTGTTTAATAATAATTTAAGCTTCGGCTACAGCTACCAAATCGGCGTTGGTTCAAATACGGTAAGCATCGCCGGAAGAGGAACCCATGAAGTTACGATGGGTTATCGGTTTGGCAGTGGTTTGGTAGGAAGGTTTTTATAGGTTCTTAAATATATTTTTCGCAAAAGGCCCGCGAAAATCGTGGGCTTTTCTTTTGATATCTACTTTTAAAAATAGAGAATATAGTGAAGAGGAATTTTAGAAGTCATTCAAATCGGCAGCATATAGTTTAAATTGATCGTCATTTCCGTTATAGAGTCCCGCAAAAGCCTTCCCATCAACGACAAACAAAAACTCAATATATATATAAGGTCCTCCGGGACTGCTATGCTCAATCCATTTATCGGCAGCAGGACTATACTGATAAATATAGTTGGGGAAGTCTGGACTGGCATTATTATCCGCTCCTGCGACGTAGCCTTTCCCATTCCAAGTAAAAGAGTCAGCTGCTTGGAAAGCAGTTGGGGAATCTTGAATTCCTATCCACGTATCTGTAAGATAATTATAAGTGAAGAAATCCTTTCGAGTTCGATAGTCCGCCTCCTTCGCCACATATGCAATATCGTTTATTACAAAAGCAGTAGGATGCATCCTTTTAAATTCTTCGTCTTGTGCAGGGTACGAGGATACCTGATTCCAAGTGTCTTTATCAATGTCGTACCGGTAAAAGTCGTAGTTTGAGCTTCCTGAATGTGTGTCGTCTCCAAGTCCGACATATAGGCTATTCCCTACAGAAAATATCGCAGGTTCTTCTATAGAAAAAGGAGCTTCTTTTTTTAATACCCATTCGTTTGTGTTCGGATTATATTCTACCAGCGTGTTTCCGTAAAAAAGATATGCATGAGTCGAAGTAGCGGTAACCACTCCGGAACGGCGAAAAGGTTTTTCTAACTTCTGCCAAGAAAAATCGGATGAATTGAACTTGTAAATAATAGTTCCTTCAAAATCTCTTGTAAGTAAGTATGCAGTATTATCAATGACGAAGGAGTTAATAATACCATTGTTTAGAGGGAGTAAGGAGGGCAGTAACTTCCAGATATCTCTTTTTATCGGAATCTTCTTCTCAATCCGGTAATCCAACATCTTGAAATCTATTGTCGCAATATTATCAGGGTAAGAACCTTTTGGTATTTTAAGTTTAACCAGTCCCGGTAGGAACTCTGCGGTTGCAACTTGGTTGCCGTTAACAAGAACTTTGTTTTGGCCGGAATTGGGATGAAAGTTTTTTACTGCAAATGTGGTGACAGAATCAAGCTTTGCAAACTCGGGCATCTTGGTTATTTCCGGCTTCTTTAAAATAAATTGTGAATTTGATGCTACAACTAAACCTCCTACTGCGACTGTTATTTCACTTTGAGAGTTTTTAACGTTTTCAGGAACTCTAACTATTATTTTACTTGTTGTACTTGAAAGTACTTCTGCTTTAGCATCTCCGAATTTTACTTCAATTGATTCTATTTTAGTGCTGAAGTATGTACCGGTAATAGTTACAGTGTCCTTAAAAGTGCCGGTAGGAGTGAAGTCATTAATGTCGGGAAGGTTTTTAACCGGCTCTTGCTGCGGTTCAGGTTTTGGTTTCTCTTTATCTTTCTTACACGAAATAAACAAGCTTGCAGCGAGGCATAGTGATAGCAGGGAAGTGGTTATAGTTTTCATTTTAAGTAATGAGGTCTAGACGAAGAATGAAATTTCTTAGCTATTTATCGAATTACAAATCCTCCAAATTTGCAACGTAAATTTTGTTTTGTCGTGTTCCAACATAAACCTTTCCGTCAACAATAAAAGAAAAAAAGCTATCTACAGGGGTTAAATCATCTTCTTCAAGAATGCTGTGTTTAGTCCATTTATTGTCGAGGGGGTTATATTGATAAATTAATTTTGAATTTTCTTTTTTCTCTTTGTCATAATAAGTAAATCCTCCTAAACTGTAACCTTTCCCGGCCCAAGAAAAAGAATTTCCTGATGTGGTTGTAATCGGGTAATCCTGCACTTTATTCCATTTATCCGAAACTGCATTATAACTAAAGAAATTCTCTTGAATTTCTTTGTAGGAACCGTTACCGACATATGCCAAATCATTAATTACAAAAGCAATGGGGTTATGATATTGTGTATCGCTGTTACGAACGGGGTATGGGGAAATTTTCGTCCAATTGTCACTACTAATGTCATATCGGTAAAAATCACTATTGCGGCTATCGGAAGGATCACCGTTACCCAGTCCGATAAAAAGGCTGTTTCCTACAACAAACATTGCCGGGTTTATTATTGAAGTCGGAGCATTTTTAAGAGGAGTCCACTCGTTTGTTGCGGGGTTATATCGAATAAGTTTATTTAATGTAAATAAATAAGCATGAGTAGAAGTATTAACGACACCGGCACCTTCGTAAAGGTTGAAGGTGCTGTCTCCTACCTTCACCCAGTCATAAAAGTCCGTGTTAAACTTCCAAACCCTGGTTGCCGATTTGATCAAACCCGAGGAAATTACGTAAGCGTTATTATTAATAACAAAGGAATATTTAGTAACAAAATCATTTTTTGGGACAATTGGGAATGAGGCCGCAAGCAACTTCCACATGTCTCTTTTTACCGGGATTTTTTGCTCAGTTTCATAATCCAACATGGTAAACTTAAGTGTAGCTATGTTTTCCGGGTAATAACCTTTCGGGATTTTAAACTTAACCAGTCCGGGTAGGAATTCGGCGTTTGAGATTTCTTTTCCGTCAATCGATAATTTGTTTAAAGCCGCATTCGGATGAAAGTTTTTTACCTCCAGCACGATAATGGAGTCGAGTTTAGCAAACTCCGGACTTTTCATTATTTTCGGCTTCTTTAATGTAAATTCTGAATTTGAAGCAACAGCTACGCCTTCTACAGTAACTGTTATTTTGCTTTTAGCGCTCTTAATATTCTCGGGAACTCTGACCAATATTTTGCCGGTTGTGGTCGAAATTACTTCTGCTTTGGCCTCTCCAAATTTTACTTCAATTGATTCTATTTTAGTGCTGAAATTTGTGCCGGTAATAGTTACAGTATCATTAAAAGTGCCGGTAGCAGTGAAGTCGGTTACACCCGGAGGGTTTTTTACCGGTTCGGGTTTCTCTTTCGAGTCATTTTTCTTACAAGAGACAAATAGGCTTGCAGCAAGGCATAGACATAGAAGGGAGGTTGTTATATATTTCATTTCAGCATGAGGTTTAGAGAGAAAAATGAGAACTTGATATTGAGGTATTGATTTACAAATCATCTAAGTTTGCAACATGAATTCCATTTTGCGTTGTTCCGACGTAAACCTTTCCGTTCAAGATGAAAGTGAATAAGCTCTCAAGACTAAGTAAGTAGCCTTCTTCGAGCATGCTGTGTTTCACCCACTTATTATCAGTAGGGTTAAATTGATAAACGGATCGCGAATAACCGTCCCGGAGATAACCTTCATCCCCCGGATTTCTTCCCCAAACATAACCTTTCCCTGCCCATGAGAAAGAGTTTCCCGACCGTGTCTCTATCGGAAAGTTTTGAACTTCACTCCATTTATCTGTTACAGCATTATAGCTAAAAACTTGATCTTGATCTTTACGAGACGAACCGGCACCAACGTATGCCAAATCACCTATTACAAACGCAAAGGGAATTCCATCTAGATCTTTCCCCGGATAAGGAGAAATTGCGGCCCAAGTGTCAGTGCCGATATCGTAACGATAAAAGTGTCTTATTGGCCATTCGCCACCAAGTCCCACAAAAATGCTGTTTCCAAAAATAAACATTGCCGGATTTGTAAAGGGAACAGGGGGGTCTTTCAAAAAAATCCACTCATTCGTTTTTGGGTTATATCGAACGAATTTACGGTCCCACTCCCAAGACAAGAGATAAGCATGTGTGGAATTATACACAAGACCTCCTTCACCGAAATAAAAAGCATTATCGCCGGTAGGCCTTCCCACTTTTTCCCAAGCAAGTAAATCTTTATTGAGCATCCATACATCGGGAATATCATGACCCGCGATCACATACGCCTTATTGTCGATAACAAATGTATGTCTGGTGAAATAATCCGGTGTCCAACTTGTAGGAATTGGAATACCTGTCAGTTTCCAAATGTCCCTTTTTACCGATATTTTTTTCTCGACTTCATAGTCCAACATTTTAAACTTAAGTGTTGCAGTATTATCCGGGTAAGAGCCTTTCGGTATTTTGAACTTCACTGATCCCGGGAGAAATTCTGCGTTTGTTATTTCTTTTCCGCCTATAAAAATCTTGTTCTGAGCAGCTTGGGGATGAAAATTTTTAACTTCAAAAGTGACGACAGAATCGAGCTTTGCAAATTCCGGGGTCTTATTTATTTCCGGCTTCTTTAAGGTAAATTCTGAAGCAGAGACCACAGTTAAGCCTTCTACCGTGACCGTTATTTTGCTTTTAGAGCTTTTGATACTTTCCGGAACTTTAACTATTATTTTTTCGGATGTACTTGAAATTACTTCTGCTTTCGCGTCTCCGAATTTTACTTCTATTAACTCTTTTTTGGTACCGAAGTTTGTGCCGGTAATAGTTATGTCCTCGTTAAAGGTGCCGGTAAGAGTAAATTCCGTAACACCGGGAGGATTTTTTACAGGTTGCGGTTGCTCTTTCGGTTTGTCTTTTGTGCAAGAGACAAATAGGCATGCAGCAAGGCATAGACATAGAAGAGAATTTAATACAGGTTTCATTAAGTAAGGAGGTTTAGGTGAAAAAATAGAGCTTTCAATGCGTTAAGTTGAAAGCATAACCAAGATAAAATTAGTAATAAAAATTTGCTTTTCAAGATGAGTTGAATTGCGAACCGGTTATTACGTTCCGCTTTTAATAGAAATACCGCCCTTACTACCAATCTTAAACTCCATCAATCCGGCAATAGATTCCGCTTTTTTCTTGGTTTCTTCAGCTTGTTCGCCGGTGAATAAATTGTCAATGGTTTTTTTAAAAATATCTTTCCAGCGAGTGAAATGTGCCGGTTCTAACGGGAATTTTCGGTTTAACAGGAAGTGCACCTCCATCGGGTTGCCTTTAAAAGCAGCTTTACCGAATAAAACGGTTTCCCAGAAATCATACATTTTTGGCAGGTGTTTGTCCCAATCAACATGAGCGATATCCGTAAAAATGTGGCCGATTACATCGTCAGTTTGCACAAGATTGTAGAACTCGTTTACAAAGAGTATTACGTCTTCTCTGCTTTCAATATCTTTCTTCATCGAAACAAAAGTGGAAAGAAGATTCGGAATAAAAAGTGATAAAACTCATCTTAATAATAATGGGATGAATAAAATTGCAACTATTGATTTACCGTCTTTCGCAATTCTTCTAAAATTTCTACAGCTTCTACATTCCCCTGTTGAACCGCCAAGTCTACAGCACTCAATCCGCGGTTTTCTTTTATTAATATATCTGCACCGTGGCTGTGCAGAATTTTTACTAACTCGTTTCTGCCGAACATCACTGCGAACATTAAGGCGGTGCCACCGTTTCCGTGCCGGATGTTTAAATCCGCACCGTTACTGATTAACAACTCAGCAATGGCGGAATAGCCTTTGAAGCAAACACCCATTAAAGCCGTGTTTCCACCAAAATCCTGCGCATTAACATTAGCCCCGGCTTCTAAAAGCAGTTTTGTTGCTTCGTATTGGTTGTTGTAAGTCGCGATAGTGAGCGGTGTGTACCCGCGAACATCCTGAACGTCAATGTTTTCTGCATGAGGAATAATATCTTTGAGAGCCGGGATATCGCCGTTTCGAGAGGCATCAAAAAGAGAATTGGAATGGTTTTCCATATAAAGAGCTGCTTTAGTTGCTTTGTCATCTCGACGAAGGAGAGATCTTATCAATCTTATTATTAATATCCCTCGTATCCTCGGGATGACAAAACGCCGAACAAAAATTATTGCTAATACTGTTTCGCTTCTCTCGAAATTTCCTCGGCTTCGTTCACTGCCTCATTTCTGCCGGAAGTTGCTCCGTTGCTGCCGGTCGCAGTAGCCGCTTTTTGCAAGCCTTCTCTTACTCTCCGACCGTAGTCTTCATCGCACTGCGTGAACAAATCCAGCATTTTATCCTGTATTTGCCGTGTACAACCCGAAATTGCATCAACTAAGTTGAAGATCAATTCGTCGCGTTCCCAAGCTTCGAAATTTCGGTAAGTGTCTCCTGCTTGTTTGAAGTTGTTTTGGCGTTCTATTTTCTCACGAACTAATCTTGCCTGATACATCGGCGTATATTCTTTGCCCGGTCTCTCTGCAGTTTCCAAACCGCCAACATTCGAAGGCTCATAGTTAACATGGGGATCCGTGCCCTCAACAATATCTTGGTGATAAGCCATTTGTCCGTCGCGTAAGTTGGTAGCGATGTGTGTTCTCGGTCTGTTGATTGGTAGTTGAAGGTAATTGGTTCCAACCCGATGCCGCTGCGTATCCGAGTAAGAAAAAGTTCTTCCCTGCAACATTTTATCGTCCGAGAAATCCAAACCGTCTACTAAAACTCCCGTTCCGAAGGCAGACTGTTCTACTTCCGCAAAGTAATTTACCGGGTTGCGGTTTAAGGTCATCTTTCCAACCGGGAGCCACGGGAATTGTTCTTTGGGCCAGAGTTTTGTATCGTCAAGAGGATCGAAGTCTAATTCAGGATGATCGTCATCGCTTAATATTTGAACAAATAGTTCCCATTGCGGATATTCTTTTCGTTCGATAGCTTCGTATAAATCTTGGGTGGCATGATTGAAATTCTTGGCCTGAATTTCTTGAGCCTGCATAGTCGTCAGGTTTTTAATTCCTTGCAAAGGCTCCCAATGGTATTTTACTAAAACGGCATCGCCGTCTTTATTTACCCATTTATAGGTATTCACGCCTGAACCTTGCATCTGACGGTAATTTGCCGGAATTCCCCAAGGAGAAAACAGGAACGTGATCATATGCATCGCCTCCGGAGTATTGCTGATAAAATCAAAAATGCGTTTACCTTCTTGTTGGTTGGTAACCGGGTCGGGTTTAAAAGCATGCACTAAATCCGGGAACTTCATGGCATCGCGAATGAAAAAAATCTTTAGATTGTTTCCCACCAAATCCCAGTTTCCGTCTTCAGTATACATTTTCACGGCAAAGCCGCGAGGATCCCGCAAAGTTTCCGGCGAATGCCCCCCATGAATAACGCTCGAGAAGCGAACAAAAAGCGGAGTCGTTTTTCCTTTATCATTCAAAAACTTTGCTCGTGTATATTTAGAGGCCGGCTCATCGCCAACCGTTCCGTAGGCTTCAAAAATTCCGTGTGCTCCGGCACCGCGGGCATGAACAACACGTTCAGGCACTCGCTCACGGTCGAAGTGCGACATCTTTTCCAAGAAGTGATAATTCTCCATGGTTGCCGGTCCGCGATTGCCGATTGTACGAAGATTGGTATTATCGTAAACCGGATGTCCTTGCCGGGTGGTCAGCGTGTTTGATGTTTCTTGTCCCGAGCTTTTTACTTCAGCTTGTGTGTGGTCAACGGAACCGTTTTGTGAGTTGGAGGAGTTTTCGGAATTCATGGGTGGAAATTTTGGTTTATTTTTAAAGCAATTTACGATATAAAAACAGAAGGAAGAAGGGATGGTTTGATTGATTTAGGATGAGAAAAATACAGTTTTATTTTAAACATTGTTTCGTTTATTTCGTTTATGTTTGTAAACAAGATAGATTATGGGAACGTTAGAATTAAAAAAGCCAACAAAAGAAGAACAGCTAGTCGCGATGGAATCATACGATGCTTTAGCGGCAACTATAAAACATTTACATGCAACTACTCAAGAAATTGAGATCGAGGAAACTGAAGAGAAAATAAAAATCCCGTTAAGCGCCTTAAAACTGTTAACTCAAATCTTGAAAGAAATCGGTCAAGGAAGGCCTATTTCAATCGTTCCTATTGCTACAGAGATGACTACACAAGCAGCTGCCGAACTTCTCGGATGTTCCCGACCTCACCTTGTTAAACTTCTGGAGGAAGGAAAAATTGAATATACCAAGGTTGGGAAACACCGTAGGATAAAATATGAAGATGTAGTAGATTATAGAAAACAGGTTAAAGCCAACCAAAAACAGATTATCAGCGAAATTATGCACTTAGACGAGGAAGCCGGATTGTATGATTCATAGTATCCGCTTTACGTGTGTTTTGGATACTAACGTTTTTTATCCTTTATGGACTCGAGATTTGCTTTTGTGGTTTGCTTATTATGACTTGTATACACCGAAATGGAGTAGTCATATTTTTGACGAGTGGATGGATGTGATGATCCGAAAAGGTATTTCATCCGGCGAAGCCTTTAAAAGGACAGAAAAAGTTAACGGCGCTTTCCCTGATGCGTTGGTTAAGAATTACGAACCTTTAATTGCGACCTTAGAATTACCCGACGAAAAAGATAGGCATGTATTAGCAGCGGCGATTAAAACAAATGCTAACCTGATTGTAACCAATAATTTAAGAGACTTTCCCAAGGATTATCTATCCCGTTTTAGTTTGTCTGCCAAATGTGCGGATGATTTTTTTACAGATATCATTGATTTAAATCACGAGGTAAGCGTTAAAGCTTACCGGAGTTTGGTTTTAAAAAAGAAGAAACCGCCATACGACGAATACCAAGTGCTGGGGATTTTTAGAAATAACGGATTGAAAGAAACGGCAGATTATCTTCATGCACTGATTTGAGCGGTATAGTTTGGAATGGGAGGTTTAGCAAGGAAAGTATAAATTGCTTTAAACCTTAACGGATTATTAGATATGTTTCAAAGGTTTATACTGAAGTTTCTATTTTGCGTTTCTGCAATCGCTGTTTTGAATTCCTGTGAAAACGCCAATAGGAAGACTGTTAAAGAGGATATAAAAGTTGTTGATGGAGACCTTTATTTTAAGCTTATTGATTTCGGGTTTTTTAAAGAACCGGATAGTGCAATCTCGAAATTCGAAAAAGAGATTTGGAGGGTTGACAAAAGGAGTTTTAATGAACAGGATACAAAATTTTATACTTTGGTACAATACATGTCGAAGCACAAACTTCTAAGAAAACCTTTTATTAGAATTCGGTCGGATAACGGAGATATTAAGATTTTTTTCACGAGCACTTCAGACTACAAGCAGTTTGAGCAATATAATTGGCGTGATTTAAATGTTCAGAACAAAAAAGTAAGGATAAAAGCCGAGGTGATAGAGCGTAAGAACACTGTCCTCCCCAGACTTGAACTTAGAAAAATATTATCGGTAAATAAAATAAACGGGAGAACCCATATGGAAAAATAATCCTACGAACTACACGACAACATCGAACACCCCGCCATTTGCCCTGCCCATCCCGGTCTAATTTCAAAGAACTCATCGAACTTATTAGAATAGGGGTCTTTAATAGCGTCTTGCAGTTTTTTAAAAAGCCGGTCTTCGCCTTTTTGCAGTTCCTCAATAGCTTGATGAAGCAGATAGTTTCTAAGAATAAATCTCGGATTTGTTTTTCGCATTAATATTTGGGATTCCTCCCGTGATATCTTATTTTTTTTAATTCGCTCTTGATATTGTCGAAGCACGTTAAGTAAAACTTCGACCTCAGTGCTGGTCGGTTCATTGTAAAAACTCTTTGCGAAATGCTTAATAAGTTCTTGTTTACTTTCCGGGTCAAGAGGCAAGTCAATTAAGAGTTGATAAAATATTGTCATGTCCGGCTGAAGAGAGATCAAAACTTTATCAAATTCGTTAATCAAGTTAACATCATCTTCCTCCACATCGTCCAGCCCAAGCTTATTGCCGGACATCTCGTAAAACATAGACCAGAAAATATTTTCAAAAGTTTCGACTTGGTCTACCAAGGGTTTTGAATCAGGAAATAAAGGCGCAATCGCATTTGCTAAGCAACCTAAATTCCAATAGGCAATAGAAGCCTGTTTGCCGAATGCGTAACGCCTGCCCGGTAAGTCTGTTGTGTTGGGTGTAAAATCCGGGTCGTAATTATCAACAAAAGAGAAAGGGCCGTAATCAATGGTGAGCCCAAGTATAGACATGTTATCGGTATTCATTACGCCGTGAACAAACCCAACTCGCAGCCACTCCACAATCATTTTTGCCGTCCGTTCTACTACTTCGCCAAACCATTGCAGGTATTTATCTTCGCCTTGAATATGGGGATAATAACGCTCAATCGTCCAGTCGACAAGCTTCTTAAGATTATCGATCTCCTTTCTTGCCGCTAACATTTCAAAGTTTCCGAAGCGCAAAAAGCTTGGCGCTACTCGCATCACAATTGCTCCGGGCTCGTATGCCGAGCGGCCGTCGTAAAACATATCGCGAAGAACAGAGTCGCCGGTTGTAATCAAGCTCAACGCTCGGGTTGTGGGAACACCGAGATAATGCATCGCTTCGCTCATCAAATATTCTCGGACAGAAGACCTTAAAACTGCTCGTCCGTCGGCTCGCCGAGAATAAGGTGTTGGTCCTGCGCCTTTTAGTTGCAGTTCCCAGAGTAGTTTGGCTTCCGGAGATTCCCATTCGCCAAGCGTAATTGCTCGTCCGTCGCCAAGCTGACCCGCCCAATTGCCGAACTGGTGTCCGGCATAACAAGCAGCGTAGGGATACATTGAAGGAGTGATGTAGTTGCCTCCCAAAATTGAAACGTCTTGATCGTCGGGTTCGTCTATTCCGAGTTGCTTTGCCAAATCATTAGACCAAGCTAATAGCTGCGGGTTTTTTACAGGAGTAGGCACCGCCTTACTGTATAAACTGCCGGGAGTTTGTCGGGGATGTAAGTCGCCGGAAATCTCTCCCGGAAAGGTGGAGATAAATGTATTTTGAAATTCTTTTTGATGAAGTTTCGTCATGAAGTACAGCAAATTTGATAGAATCCCTGTAAAGCTAAGGACGTGCCAAGATGTTTTAAGGATTGTGTATGAAAGGTAAAACTCTTTTCGAGTAAACTTGTACTTTCAGAATCATTAAAATCCTTTTTATGGCTTGTAATTTTTCAATCGACTTTACCGGTTCTGCCGAACCGCTGATAGCAAAAGCTTCATCGGCTATTTCCGGTGCCGGCGGGCATTTTACCGGAGACGCCAACGGCGGAAACTTCCATATTTCTACTCCTATCGGGAAAGTATCCGGAAGCTTTTCGGTTGTGGGACAAACCATTGCCTTTTCGATTACTGATAAGCCGTTTTTGTTAGGGTGCGGCCGGATTGAGGAGGAGCTGAGGAAGTATGTGAGTTAAGGGAGCGATCTAATGCCTCTTGGTGTGCATCTTTCCGGGAAAGGAAAGGAGCGACCCTTTACGTTGCTATTTTCCCTGTACACCTGTCTCGCTTGAAGTATAAGATTGCTTCGGGGCCCGTGCAGTACCTTTCCAGCCCTCGCAAAGACGCTTTAGTGTTCGTCATGGCGAGAAGGCACGACGAAGCCATCTCTCATACGCTACTATCTTCGCCACTAAAAACTACCGAAAATTGGATAAAAATCTAACCCAACATCTCCAACAATTCCTCTTCCGAAATAATCGGAATGTTCAGCTTGTTTGCTTTTTCTAATTTAGACGGACCCATATTGGCACCGGCAACAACAAAGTTCAATTTACCGGAAATGCTGCTCAGGATCTTGCCACCATTATTTTCAATTAGTTGAGTGAGTTCTTCCCGGCTGTATTTTTCGAAAACACCGGAGATTATAAAGCTTTTGCCGACCAGTTTATCGCTTTCCAAAACCACCTCCTTAGCGTCGCTTTCAAATTGGAGTCCGTGATTTCTTAATAAATTAATTTGATCAAGATGTCGGTGATCCTTAAAATAAGCCAATAAGCTTTCAGCGATCCGGTCGCCTATTTCATCAACGGATATAAGCTCTTCAAAACTTGAGTTTAACAAGCTGTCGATATTCTTAAAATGAACGGCAATTTTTCGGGCAACGGTTTCGCCTACAAAACGAATTCCTAATCCGAAAAGAACTTTCTCGAACGGTTGCTCTTTAGATTTTTCGATCCCCTCGAGCATATTGGTAATTGACTTTTCGCCGAAGCGTTCTAAGCTTTTCAGTTCATCCCTTTTCTCGTGAAGAATATAAAGATCGCTGATATGCGTAACGTATCCTTTGCGGTAAAAAGTTTCTATGGTTTCTTGTCCTAAACCTTCTATATTCATCGCTTTTCGACTGATGAAATGCTGAATCTTTCCGACTATTTGCGGAGGACAACCTTCGTCGTTAGGGCAGTAGTGTACGGCTTCGCCTTCTTGTCGGATTAAATTGCTTTCGCACTCCGGACAAATTTCCGGGTAGATTATTTTCTTGGCTTCCGCCGATCTTTTCTCTGTGTTTACACCCTTTATTTTAGGTATAATTTCTCCGCCTTTCTCTACAAAAACCGTATCTCCTTCATGCAGACCTAAACGCTCAATTTCGTTGGCATTGTGAAGCGTTGCTCGCTTCACGGTAGTGCCGGCAAGTAAAACCGGTTTAAGGTTTGCTACCGGCGTTACTGCTCCTGTCCGTCCTACTTGGTAAGTTACCTTATCTAAAATCGTTTCAACTTCTTCTGCCTTGTATTTATACGATATCGCCCACCGCGGCGATTTTGCAGTAAAACCTAACTCATGTTGTTGAGCGTAGCTGTTTACTTTTATCACGATTCCGTCTATATCATAACTTAAATCGTACCGCCGGTTTTCCCATTGCCGGATAAAGTCTAAAGCTTCCTTGATGTTTTTACATAACAAGTAATGTTCGCATACATGAAAACCCCATTCTTTTGCCGCTTCTAAACTTTCCCAATGAGTTTTAAATAAGGGCTTTTCCGTGTAAACGAAGTATAAAAAGCAATCCAAGGGCCGTTTAGCAACCTCGGCCGAATCTTGCATTTTTATCGTTCCGGAAGCAAAGTTTCTTGGGTTTGCATAAGGCACTTCGTCGTTTTCTAACCGCTGATTATTTAAACGTTCAAAAGCGGCACGATGCATAAAAACTTCTCCTCGAATTTCAAAGGAATCCGGGTAACCGGAACCTTTTAATTTTTTTGGAATACGATTAATAGTTTTCACATTGGTCGTAACATCATCTCCTTGTGTTCCGTCGCCGCGAGTAACTGCACGGTTGAGAATGCCGTTTTCGTAAGCTAAACTCATAGAAAGTCCGTCGAATTTCAGTTCGCATACATACTCGAAATCCTCCCCGATTGCTTTTCGAATCCGGTCGTCGAAATCCCGTAAATCTTGCTCGCTGTAGGTGTTTCCCAAGGAAAGCATGGGCCGGTGATGCTTTACCGCTTTGAATTCTTTAGTTATTTCACCACCTACTTTTTGCGTGGGCGAATTTTCGTCCTGAAGTTCCGGGTTTTGCTTTTCAAGCTCTTCGAGCTGTTTCAGCTTTAGATCAAAATCATAATCGGAAATGGTAGGCCGGGCAAGTACGTAGTAGTTGTAATTGTGACCGTTTAGCTCCTTTACCAGAGCATCCATCAGTTCTTTAACATCAAAAAGCGACATGAACGAAGATAGGAAGGAAATGGCGATTTGAAAGAGGTGAGACCGGAATTATGCGACAAGACTTAAGAACTAAGAAGAGACGGAAATTCTATTTAGTTCTTAACTTTTCTAATAACTTTTTAGGGTCTTGTCGATTATCCCAAAATCCGGTAACGATTAAATGTGTATCTGTTACCTTATAGAGAATGCTGAAATGCCCAAGTGAGGAAATTCGGGTGTCAGGAAAATCAGTTTTCTTATAAGCTTCCGGAGATTTTAAGATTACCTTAATTCTGCTTCCGATAATCTTTAAAAGTTATTGGGAGTAGGTAGAAGACAGATTTCTTTTAACCCAATATTCAAGAATGTCTCTTCGTTGTGTGGCGGCTGTTTTAGTCCAAACTACAATCCTTTCAGCCATGCCAAGTCACGTTTATCCAACTCGTTTTGCGGAGAAAATTTATTGTTTTCAATATCGTTTTCACTGAGTTGAAGCATTGTAATTTGCTCTTCGGTCAGATTCGCAATATCTGTGGCTACCGAGCTTTTTTCAACCACTTTGTATAAGCTGATAAATATTCCTTGTTAGAAATAGTCAACAGCTTATCAATAATACTATTTCGAAGGTTATCTACAGTTGCCATATTCTTAATTTAAATGTAGGAATTTTTTATGAAGTGTCTATGAAGGCTGTTTAAGATTCTTTACCAAATCGAAACGTCAAAAGTTTGCGGATCAGCCAAGTTTTCCGGTGCCGGAAAAAAAGGTGACCACCGCAGCTTTAATGCGTTTTATTACCCGCGTAATTTATCTTCAATATGGTCGAAAATAGTCACGAATTCTTTTTTCAATTCGTCTTTATATTTCATAAATATTTCAGACAATGCCCTTTTCTGCATTTCGGTAAACGGATTACTCCAAACACGCAAACAAATTCGGTTGATTGAGTACATAATAGACGAAGCTTCAACGTATTCTTTCAGATATGCGACCTTAATAAAATCATCGTAAAAGCTGAAGAAATGCGAGGTCTCCGAAATATTATTCAAACTTAAAAAATCGTTCAGCGATTCTCGTTTGCCACCCGACAGGTGGTTGTAGAAATCATCGGGCTTAACAATTTCTTCGGTGATTAGCAGGCTGTCCAGCACGAGTTCGAGCGCTACATGGGCAACAAAGGAAGGGCGAATGAGCGATTTTTCTAAGAAAGGAGCAATTTGAAGTCGCAGTTTTTGAGTGTGATAAATGAAGAAATCCGAACTGTGAAAGTACTTATCAACCAAAAGATGCTTGTTCCAGCCTTCCAAAAGATCGATTAAATAAATGTCTTCAATCAGCTTTTCTCGTATTCTATGCGGATGAATGTTCCATTCTTTCTTCGCATTCTTTACTAAATCCGGCAATACTGAACCGATCACCTTTTCTGATGAACTGCCGGTACGGTCGAAGTAAAAATGTGAAAGAAAGTTCATGCATTTAATTACTGATTGACGGGGCCAAAGGCTGCCTCGGTATTCCGCCGCCACCCTTTTCCGTCGCACTGTTGTTGTCTACAATATGTAAAAGCGGAATTATTTTCATCATGTCTTTATAAAAATCGCCGGAATTACCCACTAAATTAACGCCGACTGCGCTCATCTCCGGCAATACTTCGCGAGCGGCACATAAATCGTAATCATCCCATCCCGAGTCATCAGTAACATAAGCACCGTAATCCTTCAGGGCGTTAAATATTTTCTTTGCCGCATTAGTTTTCAAATCTGCCGATTCGAGTTTTACCGACGGACGGATCGCCAACAAGGTCCCCATAACCAACTTAGCATTTTGACCATGATAGTTGTTGGCTGCATAAGAATCCGAGCGATCAGCAGGCCATCTAAAACCCTTCACATCATTACCATAGTAAAGATACTTACCCCATACATTCAGTTTCAATGCGTGTCGTATTGCTTTATCTCCCGTGAGTTCTCCTAATCGTATTGATCCTCCTAAAGCTGATAGTCCGGACCCGTAATGAGTACCGCCTATTCCTTCGCCGTATAAATCAATATCTTTCGGCCAGGGGTAGCCGATTATTTGTTTTCCGGTTTCCACCCTGCATGCGGGTTCTAACTGTTTAATGTGTTTTCCGTCGGGGAGAAAGAAAACTGCACACGCATTAGGTGTATGAGGAGGGTTCGCATCCGGAATAATCAATTGGTCGGGAACCTGCATTTCACCTAACTTTTTTCCTCCGGGCCATCTATTTCCCCACGATGTAGGTTCAAAAATATCTCGTACCGGATCCCCGGCGGCCACTTTTATATGCCATTCTTCGTCAATCCCAAAATGTTGAGCAACGGGTAGATTTGCCGGTAAGTATATTGCGTTAGAGCCGATTGGCATGTTCCAAATTGAAGTACTTGCAAAGGGCCAAGTGTATTTATCTCGGGTTATTTTGACGAGTACAGTGTCTTTCGGGATTTTATTGTCGGGAACTACGGACGCCCCTTTACTGTCGGATTTTTTGCATGCCAACACTTCTAAAAGTATGAATGCGCTTAACAGTATAGGTTTCATTTTTAATTTCATGTTCATTCCCGAATTGAATTTAAAGTTAATAAACCTATCCGATTATGCGAAAAGGCATACACGCTTACTGAAGCCGTACTAAAGTCTTGGAGCTTTGCTCACGTGCGCATATTGACAACTTTAAGGTCACTTATTTTTTAACGATCAATACCCAAGAATAACAAGTTTTGAATTTATCTATCTTTGGCCCTTTATTAAGTGCTTGTTAGTGGAGAAGTCGGGCCGGCGTTTTTTGTCATTTCGACAAAGCAGGATTTAAAGAGATAAAAAAGATCCCTCGTGTCTCGGGATGACAGATCAGAAGAATAAATATTAAGTATGAATTTTGTAGAAGAATTACGTTGGAGAGGCATGTTGCAAGACATTATGCCGGGAACTGAAGAAGAATTAAACAAAGGATTAGTTAATGGATACATCGGTTTCGACCCCACCGCAGATTCTCTTCATGTAGGCCATCTTACTCAAATTATGACTTTAATTCAT
>JAYULL010000082.1:0-51598 GCA_043763625.1 Sphingobacteriaceae bacterium
GTGCCTAAAGGAGCGTTTATAGCTCACCCTGCAGGTTTACGTTGGACAGGCTTGCCAAATTCGCCGGTGAAGCTTACGATGGAGAACTTCCTTTCCAAAATAGACGAGCGTAAAACAAAAGATGCTAACGGACGATATATTAAACCGGAAAATCGGGTGAACGAAAAGTTCACTACTCTTTTTGAAATGAAAAAGCAATTCCCGGAAATGCAGCTTCCCGCTGTTTGGTTGCCTTACGGGATTTTAGGTATTTCAAATTCAGAAATAGTTAAAATTCCTGCCGGGAGTTTCGGACCGTTTGAAGGTCAATTACTGGTTGGCGATCAAGGCCAAAGTATAATTTCGCGTGTATTTACCGAAAAGGTTAACGGAGTATTGCAAGGTGCTTCATTCAGTTTTCGTAAAGGGTTTCAATCAGGAGTTTTACGTATGAGCTGGGCTCAAGACGGATCTCTATTCGTAGGCGAAACCAACCGCGGTTGGGGTTCGGCCGGCGAGGCGAATGCGGGATTGCAGCGTTTAACTTATGATAACAGCAAAATGCCTTTCGAAATGAAAGCAGTTCGCGCTATGGCTGACGGTTTTGAAGTTGAATTTACTTCTCCCGTTGACAGGAAAACGGCCGAAGATTTGGCCTCTTATTCAGTAGAAAGCTTTTTGTATAAATACCACCCGGTTTACGGAAGCCCGCCTATTAACGTAGAAAAATGCAAAGTTAAAGGTGTTAAAGTTTCAGATGACGGTTTAAGAGCTCGTTTAATCGTAGATAACCTTCGTCAATATTACATTCATACTTTGGCTTTAGAAGGCATTCACGATAAGGCAAAATCAAATCCGCTTGTTCACCCGATTGCTTACTATACTTTAAATAGTATCCCGACAGGAGAAAAACTTTCAATGAGCGAGGTTAGCACTAAAAATACCGGTGGTGCTACTGCTGCAAATAAAGCTGCGCTAAACGCTGTTACTAAGACAGGCACTAAGGCTGTTAACAAAAAAGCTCCTGAGGCCAAAACCAACGTAACCGGAAAAGCACCAACCTATGATGAAGTTAAAGGCTTACTTACTAAACACACTTGCCTGGCTTGCCATAACGCAAACAAGCGCCAAGTTGGCCCCGCTTATGTTGATGTTTCTAAAAGAGGGTATACCAATGAAGAAATTGTAAGTCTCATTTATAACCCTAAACCGCAGCACTGGCCCGATTATCCAACCGAAATGCCTCCAATGCCTCAAGTTCCAAAACCTGATGCTTTAAAAATTGCGGCCTGGATAAATTCACTAGCTCCTGCTTCGGCGAAAGTCCGCGTTAAGGATTCCAATCAACCTTAAGCCTGATAAATAATTTAGAATCAAAACAGTTATAGGCCAAAATCTATAACTGTTTTTTTTAACTTAAATCTTCAGCTAAATTATATGCTTAACAAACCTTTTTTTGCAATTGCAGCTTTTTTAATTACCCTTTTTTGTTTTACAAACGAGGTTCACGCTCAACATCCAAAACAAAAAGCGACGTATAAGAACCCGGTTTGGGAATATGATTTCCCCGATCCTAATCTCGTAAAGGCTGCTGACGGATATTTCTATGCCTATTCAACCCAAGCCGATTGGACAAAGAGAAACCTGGGCGGACCGTTTATAATTCCTATTCTCAGATCAAAAAATTTGGTAGAATGGAAATATGTTGGCGATGCATTGAAAAACAAGCCCTCCTGGAAAGAAGAAGGCGGAATCTGGGCGCCTGACGTTTCACTTTACAAAGGCAAGTATTTAATGTACTATTCGTTCTCAACTTGGGGAGATCCAAATCCGGGAATAGGAGTAGCAGTTGCAGATAAACCCGAAGGACCGTTTAAAGACTACGGCAAGCTTTTTTTCAGCCAAGAAATAGGAGTAAGAAATTCCATAGACGCGTATTTTTTTGAAGATAAGGGAATACCATATCTAGTTTGGGGAAGCTTTAACGGAATATACGGTATTGAGCTTAGCGACGACGGTTTACAAACTAAGGGCGAAAAATTTCTACTTGCCGGAACGGCATTCGAGGGCTCTTACATTTACAAGAAAAATAATTACTACTATTACTTCGGTTCTACCGGCACTTGTTGCGAAGGCGCTAAGAGTACTTATAGAGTTGTTGTAGGAAGATCACGCTCTTTTAAAGGGCCTTACGTTGATAAGGAAGGAAAATCATTAATTGACAACGGAGGCACTCTTGTTCTACAGAAAAATGACGAAAACGCAGGTTTTGTGGGGCCCGGGCATAACGGAGATATTGTTAAAGATAAAAAAGGCAATACTTGGATGGTGTATCATGCGTTTGAGAATTTAAGTGATAATAAAGGAAGAGTTATGTTATTAGACAAAATTAACTGGGTTAAAGGATGGCCCTTAATTGAACACAGAGAGCCGAGTTTACAAGCACTTAAAGCACCTAAATTTTAAATTCCCATCTCAAGGATGAAAAAAATAATCTTAAGTCTTCTAACTATTGCTTTAGCAGCAGGAGGATTTGCTCAAAAAATCACCGGCAAAAAAACATCGGGTAACCCTATATTCCCCGGTTGGTATGCTGACCCGGAAGCAGTAATCTTCGGAAAAGAATATTGGATTTATCCCACTTATTCTGCTCCGTTTGAAGAGCAAGTTTTTCTTGATGCATTTTCTTCTAAAGATTTAATAAACTGGACAAAACACAGCAGAATCATCGATTCAAACTCTGTTAAATGGCTTAAAAAAGCAATGTGGGCACCGGCTGCTATAAAAAAAGGAAACAAATATTTTCTTTTCTTCGGCGGAAACGATATTCATGACCCACGAAAAGAAGTAGGCGGTATAGGAGTAGCGGTTGCCGATAAACCTGAAGGGCCTTTTAAAGATTATCTCGGTAAACCTCTTATCGGTGATATTCAAAACGGTGCTCAGCCTATTGATCAATTTGTGTTTAAAGATAAAGACGGAAAGTATTACATCATTTACGGAGGTTGGGGGCATTGTAATATTGCTCGCTTAAAAGAAGATTTTACAGGCTTTATTCCCATGAGCGATGGAACAACTTTTAAATCCATCACTCCTAAAGGCTACGTAGAAGGCCCCATAATGTTTATTAGAAAGGGAAAGTACTATTTTATGTGGTCCGAAGGCGGATGGACGGGTCCTGATTATCGGGTAGCTTATGCAATGGGCGACTCTCCGTTCGGTCCCTTTAAAAGAATAGGAACTATTTTGCAACAAGACCCGAAGGTAGCAACAGGTGCGGGGCACCACTCCGTTTTGCAAGTTCCGGGAACCGATGAAAGATATATTGTGTATCATCGCCGCCCGCTTACTGAAACGGACGGAAACCACCGAGTGACATGCATAGATAAAATGGAATTTGATGCCCTCGGAAAGATTAAACCCGTGAAAATTACGTTTGAGGGAGTTGCTGCCCGAATTATTAAATAATGATTTCTCTTCAATTTTACCAAGTTACAGTAGCAAATTGCGTGAATTTTCAAGCACTTTGATTGCTAATTATCCGTAACAACAATTTTTCCTCGTCGTAAAAGTTTAATGAGTTTGAGTTTAACGAGTGTGAGTTTCTTGAGCGGATTTAGAATGAGGTTAGAAAGTAAGAAAGACGTTCGAGTTTTTTTGATTGCGGCGGTTCCGTTAGTGCTAAGTATCTTGGCTCTAACCGGTTGGATGCTTGACATCGATTTATTGAAAAGCAGTTCTGTTGCACACGTTTACATGAATCCGCTAAGTGCTGTTTTGTTCGTAATTATATCCATCTATATTATTTCAAAGTACAAACAAAAGACACCGAAACCTGCTTTAGACACGATTTTTTCAATACTTCTGATTACTATAGTTGCTTTTCGACTATCGGATGTTTATTTTAATACCCGGTACAACATTGACAGGTCACTTTTTAAAACCACAATAACGGATAACCGTATGTCGCCCGTTGCGGCAATTAATTTTGTTCTCATTGCAATAACGCTTGCCGCTTCTGAGAGTAAATACAAGATTCTAAAAAAAACCGGTTCGGCTTGCGTCATTGTATCCTTGTTTGTTTGCCTGATTTACGTTAGCGGCTATGTTTTTAACTTTTTAAACAACGGGCAAGTTTGGGAATCGCACTTATCATTTAACACCGGTGTAGCTTTCTTTAATTTGAATCTTGCTTTGCTGTTTGTTGAAAAGCGCAGCCTAACCGATTTCCTGCAAGAGGAGAAACCGGGCAGCCGTCTCTTCCGCCGAATTTCACCTATCTTATAATTATCCCGTTTTTAGTAGGAGTTCTACGCATAGCGGGTCAAAAATACGGCTCGTTGAATCCGGAATTCGGTGCATCTATAGCTGCGGTAACTATCGCCTTTCTTTCCGCTGCGCTTGTTTATTATTACGCTTTTTTGTTAAATGCAATTGATGTCAACAAAAATCAGATCAACGAAGAGCTTATTTGTTTGCGACGTGGCCGAGAACGGAAAACGAGCACTTGATATGGTGAAAGAAAATAGCTACGATTTAGTGTTGATGGATTTGCAAATGCCGGAAATTGACGGGTATGAAGCCACTCGCGAAATTCGTAAGGTTGAAGGAGATCGTTTTAAAACTATTCCCATAATTGCTTTAACCGCATCCGCAATGATCGACAAAAAAGACACCGCATACGAAGCCGGAATGACCGATTATATGAGTAAAACTTTTAGCCCGCAAGAGCTGTACCGAAAGATTTATGCCGCTACCGGGCAACCGGTAAACGTATAAACATCCTACTTTCTAACGCTATAATTATACTCCGCCCTTCCTAAACTTCCCGGCAAAGCAATCCCTTCAACAACAGTTCGATAAGTTCCCGGTGCATCGGCGTTGAAAAAGCTGATACTTGCCTTTCCGTTTGCATCGGTTATAATGTTAGCTTTCCAGTAAACGGTAGTTCTTAGGTCCCGCATGTTAGCGTTGGTTTTAGGATTATCATAATCGGGAGAGTAAAATTCGCGACTCAAATGATATCCGAGAGGAGAATAACTTGCAATACCCCGGGCATAAGAATCAGGATTGTAACGCGATTCGCCGCGTTTAGTATTTATCATGATAATCCCGTTCCCGCCCCTTAACCCATAGATGGCCAGATAACTTCCGCTCCTTAAAACTTCTATCGTTTCCACATCAGCCGGAGCTATGTAGTTGAGATAATCCGGCTGAACAAAGGTGCCGTCTATCATAATCTGCATAATTCCTCCTCCACGTGTACTATAAGCATAGCCGTTTCTAAACAGTACTCCCACCAATCGCCCTTCTAAGCACTGAGCAAGGGAATAGCAGGTGGCTAAAGCCTCGCCTCGGATAACCTGATCAGCGTTTCCGGCACCGTTTAGGTTGTTTGAATTTTTAATTGCGGGTTTTTTCTCAATAACTATAACTTCTTGCAATAAAATACTTTTTCGTATTAAGCCGTATTTCTTAAGCTCATCTCTATTTATTCTACTGTTTTGTAAATACGGCAAAACAGTCTTGTTAATGTTGATTTCAACATCCGCTGCATTTTTATTTTTAGTAACCAATTGTTGGGGCACACGGTCAACCTCGATACGCACATTCTTCTTATCTTGAGCACTTCGTGCCTCTACTACAAAACGTGTATCTTCTGCAAAAAAGAGATTGTTAAAACGGAAATTACCTTCCTTATCGGTCAGTGTGTCTAAAGTAAACTGCGTTCCGCCGGTAGAAAGTAAGAGCACCTTCGCTCCTGCTGCCGGTTTATCACTTGTTGTGGTTACTCTCCCGCTAATGGCAAGATTTTGTTCAGGAGTATATGTAATATTCGGAAAAGCATCGGCAATAAGGTTTTTCCAAACAAACCGGCTCCACCCTTGGGTAAGCATTAAATTGTCCAATTGCCGCAGCTTTTCGTTTGTTACATCCCTAAAATAATAGCTAGGTTTTTCGATATATCCTTTCAAATCAGAACTAAGCAAAAGATTGGAGAAAATAGTCGTTTCCGAGGCTTTGTCTGTCGAAACTTTATCTTGATCAGTTACTGAAAGCGAAAAACTTCCCTGCACCGGTTTTCCCGCAGCATCTCGAACTTCCAAGTTTAACTTTACTTTTTCTCGGGGCTTATAAGTTGTCTTGTCTCCTGTTATTTTAATACTTAATTCGTCGTCATTTTGAATAAACACTAAACGTTCGGCAATCGGCCTAAGCTCAGGAGAAAATAACGTAAATTGAAGTATCCCGGTAGGAAAGCGTTTTTTTGCTAAGGTTGCGCTAAAAGAAGAAGCAGTCAATTTATTTTTGGCCACGTATTGTACTACACTATTGCTTTGCGCCACTAAAACTACTTCTCCTGTATTAAGCAAACCCGGACTTGCGGTTATTTTAACGCTCAAGCTGTCTTTTAAGGTTGAGTTAACTGTTAACGCATACCCTTCTTTTACAGCCTTGGGTAATTCCACTCGCTTTTCTTCACCGTTATATCGAACAATCGCTGAATAAGTATTGCCGGGTTGAGCAGTAAACGGAAAGCTTCCCATGCCGAGATTTTCGGACCTAAAGTCGAGAACTTTCTTATTGTTTTGATCGATAATTTGGCCGCTAACCTCAGCGCCTGTACCGGACGGCAATAGAGCTTTGAATGCTAACCGTGACTTAATATTTTCTATCAATTGTCCGCCTTCCGGGAAAAACTGTACGCTCACCTCATTAGAAGTTGCAGTTACGGGGATACTTTTTCGGACAGTAGTTCTATCGTCGAGCTTTAACGTTGCATTAATCCTGCCCGATTTTAAAAGAAAAGGTTGGTTGTTGGTGAAAATAATTTTTGCTTTGCCGGCACTATCGGTTATTGTTTTTCCTTTAGCCAAACTTCTATATTCTAACTGAACGTCGTAGCTTAATTCTTTGCCGGAAATAGGTTCTCCGGATAAATCAGTAAAAGCTATCGTACTTTCAATCTTATCGCGTGCGCCTTCGGTCGAAAAGGCATAACTTGTTGTGGTCAAAATATCGTTTGTAGCAGAGTTAGCTACGCGAAAGGTTTTGTCGAAATAAAATTCCTCGCCAAAGTTTCTCATCCAAGATGTGTAGGCTCTTAAGCGATAATTACCCTCTTGAAGCGAGTCCGTTAAAACAAACTCGCCCCATGTTAACCCGGCAGTTACCGGCAGTAATAATGCTTTCTTCAGCGAATCTTTTTCATTAATTAAATCTACATACAGCGTTTTGCTCAAACCTGATAACTCGTTTCCTTCGGCTTTAACCACATACGCCTTAAACCAAATGGTATCTCCAATAGCATAAAAAGGCTTATCGGTATGAATGTGAACTTTTTCTTGAGGAAAATTTATTCGTAACTTTTCAAGTTTTAGCAGGAGTTTCTTAATCGGGTCGTCATCGCCAAACCGGGTAAAAGCACAAACTAGAATCGGCAAAGCGATCAGGAAAGACAACAGGCGATTTTTCATCGGAAGAAAATAAACGTCTAAGAGGCAGGAGCTTTATTTTCTATAACGCCCTAAAACCTAAAAAGTGTTTTTCCACATCATGCTTTCCACGGGCTTTGTGGTTTTGTTATTGTATTTAGCGTTGCCTTTACTGTTGTAAAATGTCTCTACTTCGCCTGAAATCTCAAAGTATATCAATTGTCCGATGGGCATCCCTGAATATACACGCACCGGTTGAGCTACTGAGATTTCCAGGGTCCAAGTATTGCAAAAGCCCACATCGCCTTTGCCGGCTGTGGCGTGTATATCAATTCCTAAACGGCCTGTACTGGATTTCCCTTCTAAAAAAGGCACATGGCTATGTGTTTCGGTATATTCCATGGTTACCCCCAAATACAGGGTGTTCGACTGAAGTAGGAAACCGGTCTTGGGGATTTCAAAATGATCGATTTCATTATGAGCTTTGGCGTCTAACACACGGTTTCTGTACGTTGCCAAATACTTACCCAAGTGGACATCGTAAGAATTTGTACCGAGATTTTCGCGGTTAAAAGGTTCAATAATGATGGTTCCTTTTTCAATTTCTTCTAATATTCGTTTGTCTGTAAGTATCATAAATTAGGGTAAGCGCCGGTCGAATTTAGATTAATTTTTAGATAATTTTACATCCTATTTTTAAACAAGAATGGGCCTGGTCTTTAAAAAACAATTAGATACAAAAACTGCAATAGGTCTGTGGCGAATAGAAGAAAATGCCGAAAACCTTTTAAGCCGACTTCAACTTAAAGATCACGAGACAGATACTCTTACAGCGCTAAGTGATGGAAAACGGAAGTTACAGTGGTTGAGCACTAGAGTATTGCTTCGCTACATGCTTGGGGATCCGGCATATATCGATTGCCGGATTGATGAACACGGTAAGCCCTATCTCGAAAATTTCCCTTACAGCATTTCGCTAAGCCATTCGTTCGACTATGCAGCTGTAATGGTAAGTGAAGACAAAGATGTAGGAATAGATATTGAGCTGATCAGTACTAAAATTGAGCGCATTGAGGGCAAGTTTATGAAGCCGGAAGAACTGGCTTTTATTTCTCCCCTGAACCGTACGGAACATCTCTATATTTGCTGGTGCACAAAAGAAGCTATCTATAAACTGCAAGGGAAACAAGGTGTTTCCTTCAAAGACCATATTCATTTAAAGAGTTTCGGGTTCAAAGATGTCGGTTCTTTCGAAGCAAGTTTTGAAACGCCCAACCTTTGCCGAATGTTTACAGTGCATTACGAAAAATTCGAAAATTATATGATTGGGTATTGTGCATCAGAAAGGTTGCGAGATGAAAAATAAAGAACTTTTTTTTGAAGATTGGGGATTAATCGATTATAAACAGGCTTGGGATAAACAGGAAGCGTATTTTGCCGAAACTGTGCAAATAAAAATGACAAACCGAAATAACGGCACTCAACTGCCTACCCCAAACTATCTCATTTTGGTTGAGCATCCACATGTTTATACCTTGGGCAAAAGCGGTAAACAGGCTAATTTATTGTTGAATGATAAACAGCTTCTCGAAAAAAAAGCTTCGTATTATAAAATAAACCGGGGCGGCGATATAACATACCACGGCCCGGGGCAAATTGCAGGCTATCCGATTTTAGATTTAGATAATTTTTTTACCGATATACATCTTTACTTACGCACCTTAGAAGAAGCCGTAATTCAAACATTGGCAGAATTCGGAATTAAGGGCGAGAGATACGAAGGTTATACCGGTGTTTGGTTAGACCCTAATAAACCTGAAGCTCGAAAAATATGTGCTTTGGGAGTCCGTTGCAGCAGATGGGTAACGATGCACGGCTTTGCTTTTAATGTAAATACCGATTTAGATTATTTTAAAAACATCGTTCCCTGCGGAATTGATGATAAGGACGTTACCTCCATGCAGCGAGAGCTGGGTAGGCTGGTTGATCAAGCGGAGGTTAAGAAGATTCTAAAAGAAAAAATCGCAGGGCTTTTCGAAATGTTACTTTTATATCCCTAACAGCATCCTGTTTCTTTACTTTTACTTCTTCGTCTGCAAAACGACAACTTAAGACGAACTAAAACCATTAACTAACATGAAGAGATTTCTTTTTATTCCTGCACTTCTTTTAGCTTCGGGAAGTATTTACGCTCAAACCGGAAGCTGGAAACGGGTTCAGGGTAGAATTATAACACCTTGGGCAGAGCAAGTTAAGCCGGAAAGCGTTTTACCGGAATACCCTCGCCCCCAACTTGCGAGAGAAAACTGGAAAAGTTTAAACGGCCTGTGGGATTTTTCGATTAAACCAAAAAAAGAAACTAAGCCGAATTCATATCAAGGAAAAATTTTAGTTCCTTTCGCAGTTGAATCTGCTTTATCCGGCGTCGGAAAAAATGTAGGCAAAGACAGCCTCCTTTGGTACCGAACTTCTTTTATCGCTCCCACAAACAAAGGTGTAACCTTGTTGCATTTTGGAGGTGTTGATTGGGAAACTGAAGTATACATTAACGGGAAAAAGGTTGGAATGCACCAAGGCGGTAATGATCCGTTTACTTTCGATATTACCTCTTTTGTAAAAAAAGGCGGCAAGCAAGAATTGATAGTCAGAGTTTGGGACCCGACTGATGAAGGCCCTCAGCCTCGCGGAAAGCAGGTTAGAAAACCGGAAGGAATTTGGTACACTCCGGTTACCGGCATTTGGCAAACCGTTTGGTTAGAAACCGTTCCGGGAACTTATATAAATTCAACTAAGCAGACTCCGGACATAGACAACGGAGTACTGCGTGTCTCTTCAAATGTTGTTAATGCGAAACCGGGCGATAAAGTGCAAATTTCAGCCTGGGACGGATCAAAAAAAGTTACCGAACAAACCGTAGATGTAAAAGACGGGGCTGTTTTACCTATTCGTAATGCAAAATTGTGGTCGCCCGAAAGTCCGTTTTTGTACGATTTAAAAGTTGCGCTTGTACGCAACGGAAAACCGGTTGACGAAGTTAAAAGCTATTTCGCAATGCGGAAAAGCTCCATGGCCATGGATAAAACCGGGATACAGAGAATGTTGCTCAACAACAAATTCGTATTTCAATACGGTCCCTTAGACCAAGGTTGGTGGCCGGATGGTTTATACACTGCCCCTACCGATGAGGCTTTAAGGTTTGATATCGAAAAAACTAAAGAAATGGGCTTTAATATGATTAGAAAGCATATTAAGGTTGAACCAGCCCGTTGGTATTACCACTGTGATAAATTAGGCATGTTGGTTTGGCAAGACATGCCGAGCGGTGACTTAGGAAACAGATGGGACAGCAGGCCCGGAGTTGTGGGCCAAGGAACTGAACAAAACCGGTCAGCGGAATCCGAAGGATATTATCGAAAAGAATGGAACGAGATCATGGATGATCTTTATAACTTCCCTTCTATTGTAGTTTGGGATCCGTTTAACGAAGCTTGGGGACAGTTTAAAACAGTAGAAATTACAGAATGGACGATGAAAAAAGATCCTTCTCGTTTAGTTAACAGCGCCAGCGGAGGTAACTTCTTTTTAACCGGCCATATTGTGGATTTACACAATTATCCTGAGCCTGCAATGCCGCGTCCCGAGATTTTCGGTTCAAGACAAGCCTTGGTTTTAGGGGAGTTCGGTGGTTTAGGACTTCCTTTAACCGGTCATACCTGGCAACAGAAAGACAATTGGGGCTATCAAACTTTTAAAAACGCAGATGAACTGTTTAAGCGTTACTCGTCTTTTATGGACAAACTGGAAAGCTTGATTAAGCTTGGATTATCTGCAGCGGTCTACACTCAAACCACAGATGTGGAAGTAGAAACAAACGGCTTAATGACTTACGACCGCAAGGTTATGAAAGTTCCGGCAGAGCAATTAAGAGGTGTTACTCAAAAATTGTACAATCCGGCTTTGGTTGAAATTGATAATAAATAATTTCATGTAATTTAATTAGGGGTACCCTGTCATTGGCATATGAAAATTTGACTCGAATGCTTTTTGCCGAACATAGATTTCAGGATTTTTCTGACGACTTTGCAAATTGGGTTTTGTTTTACGGCCCTGAAGGAGGAGAAAACGTATAATGGAAAACCTTTATGTGATTAAAATAGGCGGAAATGTAATTGACAATTCCGAAAATCTGCATTATTTCTTAAAAGATTTTTCCGATTTGGAAGGAGCAAAAATCTTGATACACGGCGGCGGGAAAATTGCCACCGAACTTTCGCACACTCTTGGAATAGAGCCTAAAATGGTCGACGGAAGACGGATAACCGACGTTGAAACCCTTCGGATAGTTACCATGGTTTATGCCGGGTTAATCAATAAGAATATCGTAGCTCAACTTCAACGTTATGAAACCTGCAACGCTATCGGTTTGACCGGCGCCGACGCTAACTTGATAAAAGCAAAAAAACGTCCTGTCAAGGATATTGATTACGGCTTTGTCGGTGATTTAGATGAAGATTCTGTTAATACCGAAAGTTTAAGTGCAATACTTGACGAAGGCTTTGTTCCTGTTTTTTCGGCAATAACGCACGATGGAGAAGGTCAGCTTTTAAATACAAATGCCGATACCATTGCCTCATCTATCGCGGTAGCCATGACGACGGTTTATAATGTAAGTTTGATTTATTGCTTCGAGAAAAAAGGAGTTTTACAAGATGTTAACGATGAGTTATCATTAATACCGGAAATTAGTTCCGACAAATTTGAATCGCTTAAAGTAGAAAATATCATTGCCGGAGGGATGGTTCCGAAATTGGAAAATGCGTTTAAAGCGATAAAAAAAGGAGTGAAGGAGGTTTATATCGGAAAATCAGACGAACTTAGCACTTTAAAAACCGGTTCTCTCGGGACCCGATTATTTGAATAATATGGAAATTTCATCAGGTAACATTTCAATATTAGGCAGTGGCAATATTGGTATCTCTTTAGCTAACGGTTTAGTAAAATCAAATTATTGTTCGGCCGGGCAGATTCATCTCACAAGAAGAAACCTTGCAAACTTGGCGGAGCAAGAGCAACAGGGTTTTAAAATCGGCTCTGACAATAAAAAAGCGGTTTCCGATTCGACGGTAATTATTTTGGCTGTTCTCCCTCAACAATTAGACAAGGTTTTGGAAGAGATCAACCCGGCAATTATTCCCGACATACATCTTGTTATTTCTGTTATTTCGGGCGTTAGTTGCGCTGCGATAAGAACAAAACTCGGAGCCGGCGTACAGGTGGTTCGGGCCATGCCCAATACAGCGATTTCAATCGGGCAATCTATGACTTGTATTGCTTCTGATACGGCCGACGACGATAATGTAAATATTGTAGAGCGCATGTTTCAAACCGTTGGTTCTGTTGTCAAAATCAACGAAGAACTAATGACATCGGCCACCGCTTTATGCGCCTGTGGAATTGCGTTTTTTCTGCGAGCCATAAGAGCTGCGTCGCAGGGCGGAGTGGAAATCGGTTTTCATGCGGAAGACGCGTTAAAAATGGCAGTACAAACCGCAAAAGGCGCAGCGGATTTATTGCTGTTGCACGGCAGCCATCCCGAACATGAAATTGATAAAGTAACTTCCCCGAAAGGGTGTACTATTGCCGGATTAAACGAAATGGAGCATCAAGGCTTTAGTTCGTCATTAATAAAAGGTATAAAACTTTCGGCCGAAAAAGCCGGAGCTTTATACACTAAAAAAGAATAATTTTCATGATCGAAAAACTTACTGAAGATAGTATTGCGTTACTCAAAAAATTGATAAGCACACCGTCGTTCAGCCGCGAAGAAAGTCAGACTGCACAGATAATTGAACTTTTTTTAAAGCAACGCGGAATCAGAACGTATTCCAAGTTGAATAACATTTGGGCTTACAACAAACATTTCGACGCCTCGAAACCTACTATTCTATTAAACTCGCACCACGATACCGTAAAACCGAATTCCGGTTATACTCGCGATCCATTTTCGCCGGAAGTTGAAGACGGAAAACTTTACGGATTAGGAAGCAATGACGCCGGTGGGTGCTTAGTTTCTTTGATTGCCACTTTTATTTATTTCTATGATAAGGAAGATTTAAAATACAATTTCTGCCTTGCTACAACAGCCGAGGAAGAAATTTCCGGCAATAATGGATTAGAACTAGTCATCCCGGATTTAGGTCCGCTGGAATTTGCTTTAGTCGGCGAGCCCACCTTAATGAATCTCGCCATAGCGGAAAGAGGTTTGATGGTTTTAGATTGTACTGCACACGGAAAAGCCGGACATGCCGCCCGCGAAGAAGGTGAAAATGCTATTTACAAAGCGCTAAAGGATATCGAGTGGTTTCGGAATTACAGGTTCCCAAACGTTTCTGATGTATTCGGACCTCTAAAGATGTCGGTGACTATTATTAATGCCGGTTCTCAGCATAATGTTGTTCCTGCAAAATGCGAATTTACCGTTGATGTTCGGGTAACTGATTCTTACCGAAATGAGGAAGTTTTAGAAATAATCCGGCAAAACGTTGAGTGCGATGTTACGCCTCGTTCGATCCGTTTAAAACCATCTTCGATAGACAAAAGCCATCCTATTGTTCAAGCCGGACTTGCTTTAGGCAGAACAACTTACGGTTCCCCAACCACCAGCGACCAAGCTTTACTTGATATTCCTTCGTTGAAAATCGGTCCCGGTGAATCAGGAAGGTCGCACATGGCGGATGAGTTTATTTATTTGGATGAGATTAGAGAAGGA
This sequence comes from Sphingobacteriaceae bacterium, assembly GCA_043763625.1. Taxonomy (GTDB): domain Bacteria; phylum Bacteroidota; class Bacteroidia; order Sphingobacteriales; family Sphingobacteriaceae; genus Rubrolithibacter. Next base: position 14,185 of record JAYULL010000082.1, read on the forward strand.
ATTGAGATTTATGTGAGACTTCTCGAGTCGGTGGTTTGATTTACGAATACTTGCAAAAGTAGATGTGTATCTTTGGGTAAATTTTCTAGAAATGACTGATTATCGCAATCATATAGAAATAAAACCGGACGTGCGGTTCGGCAAACCTTGTGTTAAATCTACCAGAATTTCAGTCGCTGATGTATTAGGTTGGCTGGCAACCGGAATGGATACTCGAGAAATTATTAATGACTTTCCCGAGCTTTCAGAAGAAGACGTTTATGCTTGTTTAGCTTACGCCGCCGATAGAGAACACCGAATCAGAGTAATTTCGTGAAGCTTCTTTTCGACCAAAATATTTCGTTTAGGATTGTCAAGATCCTAAATCCTAACTTTCCCCAATCTGCTCAAATACGAGAACTTGGTTTAGAAAACACAGCTGATTTTGAAATTTGGCAGTATGCAAAAATTCAAAATTACGCTGTAGTCACCTTTGATGCCGACTTTACCGAATTTTCTAACTTGTATGGACATCCTCCTAAAATAATTTGGTTACGAATCGGTAACACACGCACACTATATATCGCAAATCTTCTTATTCAAAAGCAAGATTTGATTATAGAATTTTTAGAAGACAAGAATGTGTCCTGCCTTGAAATTCATCACTAAATCTGAAATCAAATGAAGCTTTGGCAAAAAGATAAACAAGTAGAGGCATCGGTAGAAAAATTCACGGTAGGTAAGGACCGAGAAATGGACGAGCAAATGGCTGCTTTCGATGTACTTGGTTCGCTTGCGCATACTCAAATGCTGGAGACGATCGGCTTGTTAAGCGAAGAAGATTTAAGTCAGATACAAAAAGAACTGAAAGTAATATACAAAGAAATTGAAGAGGGAAGATTTTCTATTCAAGAAGGCGTTGAAGATGTGCATTCCCAAGTAGAACTACTATTAACGCAACGAATCGGCGAAGCCGGAAAAAAAATCCATAGCGGACGTTCGCGTAATGATCAAGTTTTGGTGGACCTAAAGCTTTTCTTCCGGCACCAAATTCAACACACGGTAGAAAATATAGATCAGTTATTCCGGCAATTGATTTCTTTAAGCGAAGAGCACAAGAACAAACTTCTTCCCGGATATACGCATTTGCAAATTGCCATGCCTTCGTCTTTCGGTTTATGGTTTGGTGCTTACGCTGAAAGCTTGACGGATGATTTAGAAATGCTTTTAGCTGCTTGGAAAATCACTAATAAAAATCCTCTCGGTTCTGCTGCCGGATACGGTTCTTCATTTCCGTTGAACAGAACTTTAACTACTCAACTTTTAGGTTTCGAAAGCTTAAATTATAATGTAGTGTATGCGCAAATGGGACGTGGAAAAACCGAAAGAATAGTAGCTCAAGCGATGTCGTCAGTTGCAGCAACGTTAGCAAAGTTTTCAATGGATGTCTGTCTGTTCATTAACCAAAATTTCGGGTTTATTTCCTTTCCGGATGAACTTACCACAGGCTCAAGCATTATGCCGCACAAAAAGAATCCGGACGTGTTTGAACTGATACGTTCGCGTTGCAATAGAATTCAGGCTCTGCCGAATGAAATCGCTATCATGACGACTAACCTTCCTTCCGGTTATCATCGCGATTTGCAGTTGTTAAAAGAAAACCTTTTTCCGGCATTCGAATCCCTAAACGAATGTCTGATCATCGCAACATTTATGCTCCAAAATATTGTTGTGAAAGATGATTTGTTAAAGGACAAAAAGTACGCGTATCTCTTCAGTGTAGAAGTGGTAAATAACCAAGTTCTAAAAGGCGTTCCGTTTCGGGAAGCGTATAAAAACGTAGGTATGGATATTGAGAAAGGACAATTTGTTGCACCCGAAACTGTAAACCATACTCACGAAGGAAGTATCGGAAATCTTTGCAATAAAGAAATATCAGCTGCTTTTGAAGACCTATTATCTTCCTTCAACTTTAAAAAAGTTGAAGAGGCTTTGGCGGCATTAGTGCAAGAGAATTAATATTTCTTCAGAATATTCATCAATTCAAAATTCAGGTACAGCTTTTCTTTACCGACTTGTTCACTTTTTAAAAAGCCTTTATTTTCCAACTCTTTCAAATAATTACCAACGGTTTTTAAGTTCCCTAAACCTGCTCTTTCTAAATAACTTCTTTTGGTATAAGGCAGTTGAAACAAAACTTCGATAAGGTCTTTAGAATAGATATTCGGTAAAGTTTTCTGTATCTCTCTGCCCATTAAAGTCATTTTTTCTTCGATTACTTTTATCTGTGTCCGAGCTTTAACCGAGGTTTGTTCTATCATATCGAGCATATAAAAAATCCACGTTTCCCAATCTCCCTTTTCCGTTACACCCCGCAAGTTTTTATAGTATTCGTTTTTGTGCTTTACAATGTAATTACTCAGGTATAAGGCAGGTAATTCCAGCAGTCCGGTCAATTTTAAATACAACAACAAAATTATTCTGCCTGTTCTTCCATTACCGTCAAAAAAAGGGTGAATGGCTTCAAACTGATAATGGATTACAGCAAGCTTAATTAACGGGTCTGTTTCATCTTCGGCATGTATAAAATCTTCGAGGTTTTTTAGCTTTTCTCTTATTGTATTTTCACCTTCCGGCGGAGTGTAGACCACTTTTCCGGAAATAGGATTTGTTAATTGAGTACCCGGTGCATTGCGTATCCCCGACGTATTTTCTTTGATTATCTGCATAATAGAAATAAACAGATTAGTTGTTAGCAGAGGCTTTTTCTTAAGCTGTTCAATCCCGAACCATAGCGCATCTTTATAGTGAATTACTTCTTTGGTGGCGTAATCCTCAATACTTTTGTCCGCAATTGTAGCTCGAAACAGCTCATCTTGTGTCGTTATTATATTCTCAATTGCAGAACTCGCTTGAGCTTCCTGTAAGTTTATAGTATCGATAAACAGAGTGGGGTTTGGTAGATTAGTAATGGCACCTTTTAATTCAGACAAAGCTCTGCTGGACGAAATCAGTTTTTTAACTATTTTACCGGTTTCAATATCAGCGCTTGGAGGCAATGGCGGCAACTCATTATACGGCTTTTGAGGATGATAGGTCATAGCTTTAGAATAACAAGGGCGAGCAACGCCCTCGTAAATACAACGAGGGCAAATATATCGATTTTTCGCCCTCGTTTATTTTTCGAGTGTAAAATTCGCCCTCGTGTTAAATTAATCCTTTATTGCTTGAAAGGTGTATTGAAGCCTTGTATATTTGGCACCTACATACCTGCAAGGGCAATAATCAATTATTAAATGAGCGTATCAGCAATAGCACAAAACTTAAAGGGTTCTGAAATTATTAAAATAGCCGGCGAAATTAATGAACTGAAAAAACAAGGTGAGCAAATCGCAAATCTTACTATCGGCGATTTCGATTCTAATCTTTTCCCTATTCCGGAAGCTTTAACGACTGAAATTAAAGCTGCTTATGATGCTCACCAAACAAATTATCCTCCCGCCGACGGTATTTTAGATTTAAGAGAAAGTGTTGCCGGATTTATGAAAGAACGGCATAACCTCGAACTTAATACTAACGAAATCTTAATTTCAAGCGGCTCTCGTCCGATCATTTATGCAACTTATTTAGCTCTGGTTGATCCCGGTGATAAGGTAGTTTTTCCGGCGCCCTCTTGGAATAACAATCACTACTGCGATTTAATTAATGCCACAGGAATAGCAGTACCTACTAAGTCTGAAAATAACTTCATGCCTACTGCCGAAGAACTTCGTCCGTATATCAAGGGTTCAACTTTACTGGCTCTTTGCTCTCCTTTAAATCCTACCGGGACAATGTTCTCTAAGAAAGATTTAGAAGAGATTTGCGATTTAGTTTTAGAAGAGAACAAATCGCGTAAAGAAGGAGAAAAGCCTTTGTATATTCTTTACGACCAAATCTATGCGATGCTGACTTTTGGTTCGCATAATCATTACGACCCCGTTTCTCTCCGTCCTGAATTGAGAAATTATGTTGTCTACATTGACGGCGCATCTAAATGTTTTGCTGCAACCGGAGTTCGTGTAGGTTGGGGATTCGGACCGGCTAAAATCATTAATGCTATGCGTTCCATTGTCGGCCACATGGGAGCTTGGGCGCCTAAAGCGGAACAGGTGGCCATGGCTAAATTTTTAAAGAATAAAATAGAAGTAGATAATTTTCTGGCGTTGTTTAAGAGTCGTATTCAAGATAGTTTAAACGCCCTTTATGTGGGCTTTAGTAAGTTGAAAGAGGAAGGTTTTGATGTTGAAGCTGTTGAGCCGATGGGAGCCATTTATCTCACGTTAAAAATAGATTATGCCGGAAAGAAGACACCTTCCGGTGAAATTTTGAAGGACAGCACGGATATAAATCTTTATCTTATTAAGCATGCAAAAGCAGCTTTTGTACCCTTTTCAGCTTTTGGAACAGGCCATGAAGTAAACTGGTTTAGAGCTTCGGTGGGAGCTTGTCCACTTGAAGAAATTCGTGCGATGATTCCAAGAGTTAAGGAAGCATTGTCAACTTTAAAGTAAAACTTTATTTTAAAGCTTCCCCCACAGGTTTCCCTATATTCCCGTTAGGTTCTTGAATATGCAGCAGTGCAGCTAAAGTCGACGCTATATCGCTCATGTTAACAGGTCGATTTGTTTTCCCTTGCTTTATACCCCAACCTGTAAAAATAAGCGGAATATGAGTATCGAAGGGGTTCCAAGTACCGTGACTTGTGCCGGTTTTACCACCGCCGAAAAAACCCGGTTTCAAAATAATTTGTATAGCCCCGCTTCTATTTTTATTATAACCGTTAACAATTTTTTCTTTTAAAACTGCAGGAATACTTGCCGATGAGGCAACTCTCATGTTAACTGCATACGCGATATCCTCCTGCACTTCTAAGTAATTAATACACTCATCAACGATAGTATTCTCATTCAAGTTGTTTTTCCGGATTAGAGGAATATTTAAGTGAACTTGATAATTCATCATACTTGTAACCAAATTCTTTTGATTGTATTTGCTTTCGAGCTTAGAATTTAATCCCTTTTGGATGTCGCCGGACGAGAACCCCCCGGCAGGAATATGATGAGAATTTAAAAAACCGGCATTGTGTGCCACTCCGTGATCGGCACTTAAAAAAAAAGTGTAATTGCCTTTTCCGATTTTTGTATCGAGGTAAGTTAAAAATGCACTTAAGTCTTGGTCTAAACGTAAATAAGTGTCTTCAACTTCAATAGCGTTAGGCCCAAATTGGTGACCGATATAATCAGGCGAAGAAAGGCTTACGGCCAAAAAATCGGTTGCTTCACTTTTCCCCAAAGCTTCGTTTTCAATTGCTGCTTTAGCCAAGTCAAGCGTTAGTGTGTTGCCGTACGGAGTGCCTCGAATTGCTCCCGGTTTAGTTGCAAATTCCGACGTTTTTACCGGAAAAACAGGATCTGCCGAATTTGAAAATTTACCTTCGTAGGGGCTGTTATCAACTGTGCTTTGTGTATAGGTTGAAATCGGGTAAAGCGTATTCCAATTTTGCTTCAAATATTTTTCAGGCAACTTCTGATTATTGAATGCTTTTACCCATTCCGGCAATGCCTTCATGTAGTAACTGCTGCTGATCCAGCCGTTAACAGCGTCGTCAAACCAATAGGCTGCGTTGGCTGTATGCCCGACGGGTAAGATCGCTCCTCGATCTTTTAACGATATCCCGATTGTTTTTGATTGGAAATTTGTAGCCAGGCGCAACTCATCTGTTACAGTGGTAGCAAGTAAATTTGCAGGTGACATTTGTCCTGCTTCGGATGAGCTTCCTACAGTTTGCACTGATGAATCTTCAGTACAATACACGTGTTTTCCGGTTTCTTGTATAATGAAGTCGTTTCCGGCAATACCGTGAATAGCCGGAACGGAACCGGTATAAATGGTGGTATGACCGATAGCTGTTACTGTAGGAATAAAATCAATATTTGTGTTTTCGCAGCTGAAACCTTCGTTTAATAATCGTTTGAAGCCTCCTTCCTGATATCGGCTATAATATCTGTAGAGATAATCCCAGCGCATCTGGTCAACAACTAGTCCCACAACCAGCTTAGGACGAGCAAGAGGGGTATTCTTAGTAGCCATTTTTTGCCCCAAAGCAGTATTAAAAAGCAGCAGAAGTAACAAGAAGAAAAGCCCGGTTTTCATATTTTTCAATAAGCTGCAAATATCGAAAACGCTTGTTAAAAATATGTTACGGATTAAACGATTTACGAATACGGGGAATTGAGTAAAGTATGTTGGCTTGCTGTATGAATATCTCGCCACACTCTATTAATCTCAGTGCAGGGATCTACAGCTATTAATCCGCAGAGCGGGAACAGTTTATCAACTTGACTGCGAGCTACTGACGCCAAATTCCGACTCGCTATGCTTACTTCTTCTAAAACTTGCAGGTTTTCTAATCCACCGGTTTTATGAATTTTCCAAGACTTATTTACGGCTTGATAAAAGTCTGACCTTGCATCACCCAATTTACTCTTTGCTGCGGTTATGGCGTCGATCATGACTTGCTCCTGCGGCTCTGTAAATTTTTTATTCTCTTTTCGTTTGGAAAAAACATCTTTGGCACAATCAATAAAATGTAGAGCCATTCCGCTTATGTTTGCTGCCAAGGTAGCTTCGGCAAATTGAAGAAAAGGATAGCGATAAACAGGTTGGTCAATTTTGGCAGCCTCAGCGTCTATTTTAAAACTGCGTTGTACCGGAACTGCTAAGTCCTGAACCTCAAAAGCATTACTTGAAGTAGCAATAAGACCAATTGTATTCCAATCCGGGATCACGGAAACTTGACTTTTGTGAAAAACAAAAGGGAGAATTAAAATCTCTCCCGACTTGTCTAAAATCGGTTCATTATTTTTTGTAACTATACAATTAGAAGTAAAATGCGTCAGATGAGCTGATCCTGTAGCATACTTCCATCGCCCCGAAATACTGTAACCGTTTTCTGTTATTTCGGCCTTGCCGGTAGGGGCGCCGCTTCCTCCTAAACAGACCTTATCGCTTCTGAAAACCTCAGTTGCAAAGTCGGAATTAAGGAAGCCTACAAACCAGCCTGCTCCACTGCAAAGGGTAACAGTCCACCCGAAACTACCATCCGCCCAAGCTAAAGCTTCTTCTAAGGCTATAGCTTCGGGTAAAGCTTCTTCTAATCCTCCAATTTCTTTCGGAACAAACAGCTTGAACCATTTTTGATCGTATATTAATTGAAGTTGCTTTTCAGTAAGGCTTCGGGCGTTTTCGGCAACCGGAGCTTCCTCCCGAATTAGTTGCAACCAATTTGGTTTTATTATCTGGGAGGGATGAGGTAGTGTAATCATGCGTTTTTTAATTTGGCAAGTATGTCATTTTCTTTTCGGTAAACTTTCTTCCACTCAAAGTATCCGAAACATGCCACAACAAACAAAACACAGGTAAGCAATGCAAACAACGGAAGGTGCTTATGAAAAAGTAAAGGGACAGCAAACAGGTTTGAAATATTCAGTAAAATCCAGTTTTCAATTTTCCTTCGGGTTAGAAGCCAAGTTCCGGCCCAAGCGGTGGAAGAAATCCAAGCATCTACTACCGGAACGTCAGAATCAGTAAAGTTCTTCAGTATTATATACAGTAATCCCCAACCCAGAAAAACAATGCAGAAGGTTATGATCCAATCCCTCCGAGACGCTCGACTAATTTTTACCGATGGTTCGTTTTTCTTTTTGGTCCAATAAATCCAGCCGTAAATGCTAATGATTACATAATACATGCTGAGTGCAGCTTCGGCATAGAGTAAGGCTTCGGCTAAAAGAAGAATTGAAAGTGAGCTCGAAACTATCCCGGCAGGATAAAGCAAAACACTATTTTTTTTTGCAAGCAAAACCTCAACTACACCAAAAGATATAGCTACCCATTGCAGAATGGCAGTATCTTTTATTTGTTCGGCCAAAAGGCTCAGCCAGTTTTGCATATCCATTGGATTAAAATTTGAGGCTTAGAGCCGCTAAAAAGTTGCGGGTGGCTTGCGGGTAATATCCGTCGAAACGTTGCACCTGTCCGCGGTCGATATAACCGTAGGTATAACCGTTATTTTCGTAAAGTGTACTGAAAACATTGTTCACAATCAGGTTTAGGCCGATACTTTTAATTCCTTTTATAGAAGTGCTGTAGCGGACTCGAACATCATTCACAAAAAACGAAGAAATTACATGGTCATTGTCCGACCTGTTGTCGAGATATTGTTTACTTACATACTTACTTAAAAGGGCAATTCCGGCATTTTTTAAAAAGCTGTATTCAATCTCACTTGAGGCAATCAGGTTAGGCGAGAAGCTGATGTCTGTATTTTTATACTCGAATTTGGTTGCATTTCCGGTCTCGTCATAAATGAATTCTGTAAACCTCCTGATTTTGTTGCGACTGTAAGTTGCAGTGCCGGCCCATGATAGCTTATTTGTAATTTCCCGGCGTGCCTCAAGTTCTACTCCGGCTCTGTAACTGTCCGCCACATTGCTTCTGGTTTGTGCGCCTACGTCATTCAGTTCGCCCGTCAAAACCAGTTGATTTTTATATAGCATTGCATAACCGTTAATTCCTACAAAGAGCTTGTTTGAGGTAAAACGATAGCCGGCTTCAATGTCTTTTAAGTTCTCAGGTTTGGGGCGACTATCGGGTGTTGATTCGATATAGTCATTTCTGTTAGGCTCTTTATTCCCGACTGCTATTGAAGCATAAGCATTGCTTTTTTCATTAATCAGGTATGTTAAACCGGCTTTCGGATTGAAAAAATTTAGGTCGGCCTGTTGTTGTACGTTTTGCTTTTGACGGTTAAACCCTAAAAAAGAGTAGTGAACTTTGCGATATTGTAAGTCTGCATAAAGCGACAATTTCTTTATAGTATAGTTTGCTTTTCCATAAATATTAAAATCAGATTTAAAAGCGTCGTTTTCATTGTAACGATGCCTAAGCGAAGAGGAAGCATCGTAATTGGCAAACCTTGCCCAAATAACTTCATCGAAATGCCGACCTTTGTATTCGTTGTACGCACCTCCTAAACTGAAATTAAAAGCTGTGCTTGGCGTATAATTAAAAGAATAAGTTGCTCCGTAAAAATCATTATCCAACCACAGCCGACGAACTAAATCAGAGCCGGCAGTAACCGAATCACCCACAGTAACCGGAGTGATTTTATAATCGGCAAGGTTCTCGTTTGTTTTATACTCCTCGTAGTATCCTCGCCCATAGGTATAATGCAACGCAGTATTTGCGGTAAATTGATCAGAAAAGGTGTGGGTATAAAAAAGCTGATAGTGGTCTTGTTGGTAGTTATCGGTTTGGTTGTCGTAAGTAAAATCGTTGTGGCGGCGATCGGTTTTTAAGAGTTCTTCGGCAACTCCGTTCCAAGCTTGGTAAGTTTTTTCGGTTCCTGAAAAAACATTGGCCCGAACTAAATCACTCCTTCCGTAAAACGCTCCCGTTATAAAATAGGATTTGAGGTTTGAAGAAGCTCTATCAATATAACCGTCGGATTTTATTTGAGAGAGACGTCCGTCGAAACTAAATTGGTTATTGATTAAACCCGTTCCTAGGTTAACCGTATGCTTTCTTGTGTCATAAGAACCAAAAGTGTTATTCAGTTCCGCATAAGCAGAATCTCTTCGGGTAGTAGTTTGAATGTTTAGACTTGCCCCGAAAGCTCCTGCTCCGTTTGTGGAGGTACCTACACCACGCTGAATCTGAATATTATCTACAGACGAAGCAAAATCAGGCAGGTTCACAAAAAAGCTTCCCTGACTTTCGGCGTCATTTAAAGGAATTCCGTTAAGGGTTACATTAATTCTTGTTGCATCGCTTCCGCGGATACGAATTCCGGTATAACCAACACCGTTGCCGGCATCTGAACTTACAACAACAGAAGGGGTTTGATTCAGCAGATACGGCAAATCTTGACCTAAGTTGTTTTTCTCTAATTCTGCACTACTTACATTTCTAAAAGTAGTAGGGGAGTTCTTTTGGGCTCTGGTAGATTTAACAATAACCTCATCAGTAACCAAATTAGCAAGCTTTAAAGTAATATCAATTATTTCGTTTTGAGAGAGCCTGATTTGCTTTTCTCCGCTTCCATAACCTACAAAACTCACTCTTAAAATGTAATTGCCCGCTTTAATATTCGAAAGCGAGTAATAACCTAAAGCATTTGTTTGAGTTGACGAGGTGTTGATACTAACGGTTGCCCCCGCTAACGGTTGCCGGTTTAGGTCGGTTATTTTTCCGGTAATTACAAATTGAGCCCGCAAAAAAACAGGAGAAAACAGCAGTAGTACTGCAATAAAAAAAAGCTTGTTCACGTAAATACTTAAAACTTGCTAAACCATAAGTGCACAGGGGTATGCACCAATTGTTAACGTTTTACCTGTCCCTACGCCGGCATTATCCGGATCAGGTGCTCGGGAGGTTAAGGTTGGAGGCTTAAGGTTAAAGGTTGTAATTCCTTTTACCTTTCTGCTTTTACCTTTCAGTCTTTCCCGATGGGTATAATCTCAGCCTGTTTTTGTGTTTGAAATACGGAAGTCGACGTTCCGTTTCATTACAAACAAGGCACCCCTTAAGACGAGACAAATATAGAATGCTTTTTAGAAAGTTGAAATTATATTTATTCGGGCTTTAATTTATCGTAAGCTTACTGTAGATCGCCCCATAGTATAGCCGTCAGAATAGAGAACAATGGTATACGTGCCCTTTTCAAAATTATTGGGGTTTGTCCAATCAATCGTGTAAAGTTTTCCGTCGTTGGCAAATTCTATAGCTGTACGGTACGTGTATTGTAAGTCTTCTCCGTCGGCAGCGAAGGTATCGTTGGAATCGGAAAGAACAAGATTCCCGGTAGGATCAATAATTCGGATAAAAACATCATGCATGCCTTGTGTGGCTACAGAATTATCGGCCACAGTAAAACTGATACGAAATTTTTTGGCAGTACTTGCACGAGTAACGTCGGTTTCTTTACCGCTGTTTCTTATTCTAAGAGGAGTAATAGAAACGGTAGCAACCTTTAATGCCGACGCTGCCAACACTTTTGTATTAAGCTCTACGTTTTGTTTTTCAAGTTCGGTGGCTTTTGCGCTTACATTAGTAACCGTTGTGCGTAAGCTGTCTCTTTCTACTGTTAAAGCAGAATTCTTTTTTTGTAACACAGAAATATCAGCGGTGTATTTAGTTACAAAATAACGAAGTTGTTGAATGTCTTCCTGCGCCTTTTGAAGCTGGCCTTGAGTAAGCTGCCCTTTTTTAAGCTGTTCGCGAAGTTGACTTATTTTTTGGCGGGCGAGCTCTTGCTCTTCCTTCATCTCATTAGAGATTTTTACGTTTTCGTTAGTGGCCGAATCAAGTTCGGCCTCAATTTTATCTATTTCGGTTTCTAATCGGGTTCTGTCGTCTGATAATGAAACAATACGATCATTGGCCTTTTTATCCTTAAAAAACAGATAGGCATTTGTACCCAATAAGGCAACAATTACTGCTATAAGGAAATATATTTTATTGGAGTCTTTTTTTTGTGATGCTTCTTGTTGATTATTATTTTCCATTCTTAAACAAATATTAATTTAAGTGCCGGATTGCTATTATTATACAAGAATTACCTAAGTTGTTCGTACTAGAGGCAGTATAATTATTGCACCAAAACCACTTTCAAATATAACAATTAACACTACCTCTACCTTATTCGCGTAACATTATTAAAACAAAAAAATAATGTAATAATTGTACGGGCTCAAAAATTTTAATTAAAAGTAATAGTTATTGTTACTTAAAATAAACAGCGGCAAAAGAGAGTTATGTAACTTTGTTCGAATTTTTTCGAATAGCTTTTATGGTTTACCGTTTCGTTTTTTTATTAGCTTCTTTAGTGTTTTTCCACTTTATAATTCCCGGTGCAGCATATTCTCAAGATACGCTCCTCTCGCCTAAACGCGAGTTTAGAGGAGTTTGGGTTGCTACGGTAGCTAATATTGATTGGCCTTCTAAGCCGGGGCTTCCAACTCATACTCAAAAAGAGGAATTGACTCGCGTATTGGATGAACACCAAAAACAAGGCCTCAATGCAATCATATTACAAATTCGTCCGGCAACTGATGCGCTTTACGGAAAAGGCAGAGAATTGTGGAGCTGGTTTTTAACCGGACAACAGGGCAAAGCACCAAACCCTTATTACGATCCTTTAGAATTTGCGATAACTGAAGCTCATAAGCGTGGCATGGAACTGCATGCTTGGTTCAACCCTTATCGCGGCACCTTTAATAATAAAGTAAGCCCTGAGCATATTACAAACCAAAAGCCTGAGTGGTTTTTTAGCTACAACGGACAAAAGTTGTTTAACCCGGGAATTCCGGAAGTTCGCGAGTATATCACCCAAATTATAATGGATGTGGTACGGAACTATGACGTGGACGCTATCCACTTCGACGACTATTTTTATCCCTACCCGGAAAAAAACCAAGTCATCCGTGATACCGAGGCATTTATACTTTACGGTAAAGAGTTTGAAAATGTTTACGATTGGCGCCGGAATAATGTTGATGTTTTAATTAAGACGTTGTCAGACAGTATTCATGCTGAAAAAAAGTATGTTAAGTTCGGAATAAGTCCTTTCGGCATTTGGCGAAATAAGGCACAAGATCCTGACGGATCGGAAACTAGCGGCTTAGACGCCTACAAGGAACTTTATGGGGACTCACGCAAATGGGTTCGACAAGGCTGGGTAGATTATATAAATCCTCAAATATACTTTCCGTTCTTTTATCGTGCCGCTCCTTACGAAAAGCTGGTTGACTGGTGGAGTAATAATGCAAACGGTAAACATGTCTATATCGGGCACGGGGCCTACCGCGCTGTAGAAAACAAAGAGGGTTGGAGAAGTAAAAGTCAGTTGCCGGACCAAATTCGCTACTTGCGAAAAAATAACAGGGTTCAGGGAAGTGTATTTTTCAGCTCTGCTTCTTTACGGAAAAACCTTGCCGGATTTGCCGATTCGTTAAAAAGGGACTTTTACAAATTCAAGGCCTTGCCGCCGCAAATGATTTGGCTGGATGATGTCCCGCCACAATCGCCTTTATCCTTAAAGGTAAGCATGAATCCGCACAAACAGGCTGTGCTAAGTTGGCAAGCTCCGCTTGAAGCTCGTGATAAGGAAACTGCTTCAGGCTATGTTGTTTACCGTTTCCCGGAAGGAGAGCCAACTGATATCCAAAACCCGAAGAATATTCTTAAGATAAGCTTTGATGCTTCGGAAACTGCTTTTGTAGACGACACGGCTGAACCCGGATCTAAATACATTTATACCGTTACAGCTTTAGACAGGGTTAAAAACGAAAGTTCTGCCGCCAACCTTGCCGGAATATCTATTGCCGGTGCTTACAACTCTCCGTCGGAAACAGAAAAAGTATCACCCTGATCCATATCACCGGTTTCATACCCTTTTTTAAACCATCGCATTCGCTGTTCAGAAGTGCCGTGGGTAAAAGCATCGGGCACTACCGTTCCCTGTGATTGTTTTTGCAACCGATCGTCACCGATGGCATTTGCCGCAGTTAATGCTTCTTCTATATCACCTTCTTCAAGAATGTTTCGTTTCTTTTGTGCATGATGCGCCCATACTCCGGCATAAAAATCGGCCTGAAGTTCGAGCCGTACCGAAAGCTTGTTATATTCTCTTTCACTAAGTTGTGAACGCATTTGGTCCATTTTTTCTGTTGTTCCTAAAAGCTTCTGAACATGATGACCGATTTCGTGGGCAATAACATAGGCTTGAGCAAAATCTCCTCCCGCTCCGAATCTGTTTTGCAGTTCATCGTAAAAAGACAGGTCAATATAGGCCTTTTCATCGGCGGGACAGTAGAAAGGACCAGTGGCAGAGCTTGCAGTGCCACAGCCGGATTGAACTTGTCCGGTAAATAGTCTTACTTTAGGTTTTCGGTATTCCATTCCTTTTTGGCGGAAAAGATCGTCCCAAACTTCTTCTGTATAACCTAAAACAACTCTTACAAATTGCCCGCCCTTATCACTAATTTCTGAAGCAGGTTTTGTTTGCTCTTGTTGAGCACCGGGAACCATATCCATTAACTGTTGCGGGTCTTGCCCGAACAACATCGCTACAATCGCTATAATAAGGCCTACGCCTCCGCCTAACGCCATTTTTCCGCCGCCGCCGCGACCGTCTTCAACATTACCGCTTCCTTGTCCAAACCAACGCATAATTTTCTGTTTTTATGCTTCTTAAACAGGAAGATTTTAAGGATTGTTTGACTAGAAAATTGTTAACGCTTTTTTGATACGGTTATCGGTCTCTGTTCTACCCAGTAGATCGGCTATTTCAAAAACTTGGGGGCCGAATTTCCCGCCTACCAGCATAACCCGGAAGGGAAGCATCACTTCGCCGATTTTTATACCTTCGGCAGCAGCAAGTTCTTTGAACAATAGCTCCAAATCAATAGCCGCCCATGAGGTTGTAGCTTCAAAAACTCCGATCAAGTCGGTGAAGAATTTTTGCTTTTGTTGGTTCCATTTCGGTTGAACTGATGACAAATCATATTCCTGAGGAGCTTGAAAAAAGAAGGAAGCCTCTTTTTCAAAATCAGTAAGGAGCGTTAACCTGTCTTTTACTAAGTTGATAACTTTTTCGAGATAAGTTTTATCTGCATGCGCAATTCCCTTTCCGGTTAATATTTTTTGTATAGGCTCCGCCAACTTACTTGCAGGTAACCGCTTTATCCATTCTGCATTGAACCATTTAGCTTTTTCGAAATCGAATTTTGCTCCGGATTTATTTATCCGGTCCATAGAGAATTTATTTATCAGTGCTTCTATCCCGAATATTTCCTGTTCTGTTCCGTCATTCCAACCGAGTAAAGCCAGCAGGTTAACAAAAGCTTCCGGCAAAAATCCAAGTTCTTTGAAGCCTTTAGTAAGGTCTCCGGTTTTAGAATCGGCCCAATTCATGGCATATACCGGAAATCCTAATCGGTCTCCGTCGCGTTTGCTGAGTTTTCCGTTTCCGTCAGGTTTCAAAATCAAAGGCAAATGCGCCCATTCGGGCATATCGGCTTCCCAGCCTAAATATTTCCAAAGTAAAATATGTACAGGAGCCGAAGGCAGCCATTCTTCTCCGCGAAAAGCGTGAGTAATCTTCATTAGGTAGTCATCGACCACAACGGCCAAATGATAGGTAGGCATCCCGTCGGCTTTTAATAGCACTTTATCGTCCACTTGCGAAGTTTCAACCCGTACGTCTCCTCTTATCATGTCGGTAAATGTTACCATATCCTCTTCCGGAATTTTTATGCGGATAACATAAGGAGTATTTTCTGCCAAAAGTCTATCTACTTCGGGTTGAGTTAGAGTAAGCGAATTTTTTAAACCGGCTCTATGCGTGTGCCCGTACTGAAAATTAGGAATTTCGTTGCGTTTTTTTTCCACCTCTTCCGGAGTATCAAAAGCATAATAGGCATTCTCTTGCTTTACCAATTGTTCTGCATATTGCCGGTAGAGCGCTTTCCGTTCGCTTTGACGGTAAGGTGCATAAGGGCCTCCTTTTTCGGGACTTTCGTCAGGCTCTAGTCCGCACCACTTTAAACAGTCGTTTATGTATTGTTCTGCACCCTCAACAAAACGCGTTTGGTCGGTATCTTCGATTCTTAAAATAAAATCGCCGTTATTTTTTTTGGCGAAGAGATAATTAAATAATACAGTGCGAACACCGCCCAAATGCAGGCCGCCCGTTGGACTGGGCGCAAAACGAACTCTGACTTTTTTACTCATAACGGTAGGAATTTAAACGCCGTAAAGATAGATTTTTTGAGTTAGGAGAAGACTGATGTATTGTAAGAACACTATTCAGGCAACATCGCTTTTAACGTCTCAATATTATCAGCCTCTTCGATTTTTTTGTCATGGCGCCAACGAAGAATTCGCGGAAAGCGGATGGCGATACCGGATTTATGCCTCGTGGATTTGTTAATTCCCTCAAAACCGATTTCAAAAACCAGTTCCGGTTTTACGGTTCGCACCGGACCGAACTTTTCTACCGTGTTTCGTTTTACAAAGTAATCTACTTGATTGATTTCTTTATCCGTTAACCCTGAATAAGCTTTGGCAAAAGGAACAAGTTTGTCCTTATCCCATACGGCAAAAGTGTAGTCGGTATATAAATCCGCTCTACGGCCATGCCCTTTTTGAGCATAGATCATAACCGCATCAACAGAGAGCGGATCAATTTTCCACTTCCACCAATCGCCACGCTTCCTTCCGGTTAAGTATGGTGAATTGAGTTTCTTCAGCATAAAGCCTTCTGCATGTTCTTCTCGCGAACGCTCTCTTAAATTATAGAGCTCCTGCCAAGTTGTAAACTCAACAACAGGAGATAGATTGAAAATCTCTTTGTACGAATTTTGAGCATGTAAATTTTTCAATACCTGCCTCCGATCCTGTAGAGCCAAATGTCGGATATCGTTTCCGGCATACTCCAAGCAATCGTAAGCAATAAAAGCCATAGGACTTTCAGTTAATATCTTTTTGGATAAATTTTTACGTCCGATTCGAGTTTGCAAAACGTTAAATGGCATCGGTTTGCCGCCCGTAAAACAAATCGCTTCTCCGTCTAAAACGGTTCCGTCGGGCAATTCATTTAAAAAAGGATGTAGCTCGGGAAACTTATCGGTTGCCAAATCCTCGCCTCGGCTCCAAATGAAAATTTGTCCGTTTCTTACTATAGCCTGAGCTCTTATTCCGTCCCATTTCCATTCGGCTTGCCATGTTGCCGGTTTTCCCAAAGCCGCTTCTATCTCGTCTGCCGACACCGATTTATCCGAAGTCTCTTGTATCGCGTAAGCCAGATAAAACGGATAGGGTCGAGAAATATCATCTGAAGCATCTTCGCCCTGCATTAACTCTTGAAAGCTAAATTTAGCGGGATCCCAATTACCCATAATACGATGGGTGAGAACGGGAGGCGGTAAACCTGAAATTTCTGAAAGTGCTTTAATGATTAAGCTTTGCGAAACTCCTACACGAAAACTGCCGGTAAGGATTTTATTGAAAACAAAGCGTTCTTGCCGATTCATAGATAGCCACGATTGGGTGAGCCAGTGCTTTTTTTGGTCTTCGGTAAAAATTGCTATTTCGTTTATTTCTCTAATCCAATCACTAAGTGTTTTGTCTTGAGCGGAAGTTTGTTCAGGCAGCAGCAGTGCCATTGTCTCGCCCAAGTCGCCCACAACCTGATAACTTTCTTCGAACAACCAAACCGGGATTTCGGCTAATTCTATAGCCCATGTTCTGATTTGAGTTGCGTTGATTTGACGTTTCGGCTTCCTTCCGGTGAATAAGGCCAAGGTTTGAATTTTATCGCCGTCGCTAACGGCAGTAAAATAACGTTTTAAGACCCCGACCTTTTCGTTGGTTTTATTTGTTTCGTCGAGGTCGACAAAGAGTTTAGCAAATTCTTTCATGAATTATCCCCCAAAATACCGGGCTCACCCAAACCCTCCCCGGGGGAGAGGGCTTTTTCCGGCAATCCGTCTATCGCAGATTGCCTGACTTCTTCTGTTTCCTCATCGTCGCCGTACAATGTTTTAGCTTCGTGCGCATCATAGCCTATCTCGGCCAGGTAGCGAGAAAAGGAAGCGGTATATCCGTGAGTTACATAAACAGTTTCGCAATCGGTAGCTTTTATCGCTTGCAATAGCCCCGGCCAATCGGCATGGTCGGATAAAACAAAACCTCTGTCGGCAGCTCGTCTTCGCTTGGCTCCTCTTAGGGCCATCCAGCCCGAACAATATCCCAGACTGTAGGGGTAGAATTTACGTATCCAAGGAGTGCCTATTGCGGAAGGAGGACAAAGCACTAATCCTTTTCGAAAACCATCCGGTTTCAGATCAGGTGTTACACGTGTTGTAGGATTAAGTGTTATTCCGTTACGTTGAAGTGCTTCGTTAGTGTTTGCAATTACGCCGTGGATAAAGACTTTTCCTATAGATAAATCCAGATGTTGCAATAATCGTTGCGCTTTGCCTAAGGAGTATCCCATCAAAATCGAAGTTTTCCCGTCTTCCGCATTTTGGCGCCACCAATTGTTAATATCGTCAAATACTTCAGTTTGGGGCTTCCAAGTGTAAACAGGCATTCCGAAAGTACATTCAGAAATAAAAGAGTGACATTTTATAGGTTCAAAAGGAGCACACGTTCCGTCGTCTTCAATTTTATAATCACCCGATACCACCCACACGTTGCCCTTATATTCCAACCGAATTTGTGCCGAGCCGATGATATGTCCCGCCGGATGGAAGGATATTGTAACTCCGTTTATATTTACGGGTTTATTGTATTCTACTGTCTGAAGATTGATGTCTCCTAATCTATACTTTAAAACTTCGCGAGATAAATGATGAGACAAATAGGATTGGTGCCCCCACTTCGCATGATCTGAATGCGCATGAGTTATCAAAGCTTTATTCACAGGCTTCCAAGGATCAATATAAAAGTCTCCGGCAGGGCAATAAATACCGCACTCATTGAACTCAACTAAAGGCTTTTTAGGCATGATCTATAAACCTTAAAACAGAACGAATAGTTTGAAAACGCAAAAGCCCGGGCAGGCCGGGCTCTTTAAATCGTTATTATAAGCTACTTTTTCAACGAAAGCTGAATATTATTAGAATTAATTTGAATAAAATCAGCCATTACTTGTAAACTCTCGTCTTGAATAAAATCTACGTCGTCTTTAGGTTTTGTTTCGCCTTTCTTTAAGAGCGGCAAGCCTTTTAAAGCTCTGCGTTGGTTATCCCGAGCCAATGTCCTTGCTTCTTGTTCGTCACGTTCTTTTTTTAACTGAGTCTCGTTTAAAGTAACTGTAGCTTCTGCCGAACGCTTATTAAATTGTTCGATATCTTCAACCAAGTACTTATACTCCGGCGCTGCTTTCATACGCTTTTCGTGTTTATTTTCAAGCTGAGCCTTAACTTTTGAAAGATCGCCGACTTTGTTATACGTGCTTGGATCTATAACATCAAAAGGCAGTGCAGAGGGTTCAGAACTTTCGCCGAATTTATCCGCAGGGTACGTCATTGGGAATGCAATATCGGGAATAACTCCTTTATGCTGAGTACTATTACCGTTTATGCGATAGAACTTCGCCATGGTTAAATTAATGATTCCGAAGCGAGGAGCGTTGGCGGAATTAGGTATAGACTTATCGCTGTCCTTTTTGTTTTGAGCCATTAATAATAATTTGTCGGCGGGACTGATAACCCTTGACATATCAATAGAAGATTGAACAGTTCCCTTGCCATAGGTTTGAGTTCCCATAATTATTCCTCGACCGTAATCCTGAATAGCTCCGGCAAAAATTTCTGAAGCGGAGGCGCTAAAGCGGTCCACCATAACACCTACAGGTCCTTCCCATGCAATTCCGGGATCTTCATCTTTATCAACTTCTACTTTTTTAGGGTCTTTTACTTGAACTACCGGGCCGGTTTTAATAAATAATCCGGTAAGCTCAATTGCTTCCATCAGAGAACCTCCTCCGTTAGCACGAAGGTCGATTACTACTCCGTCAACCTTTTCCCGTTTAAGGGTATCTAGAATTAACCGAACATCGCGAGTTGTACTTTTATAATTAGGATCGCCGCCTTGCATTGCTTTAAAGTCTGCATAGAACCCGGGAATATCAATTATGCCAAGCTTATAGTCTTTACCGCCCACGTGTATTGTTTTTATTGCTTTTTTGGCGGACTGATCTTCGAGAACAATTTTTTCGCGAATCAATTCAACTATTTTCGGCTTAGCGCTAAGCTCTTGTCCTGCCGGAATTACACGAAGTCTCACAGTAGTTCCCTTTTTGCCTTTTATAAGTTGTACAGTATTACTTAGCTTCCATCCGCGAACGTCAACAAACTCGCCGTCTTTACCCTGCGCTACCGCTAAAATTTTATCGTCGGCATTTAAGAGTTTTGATTTAAAAGCGGGGCCCCCGGAAATTACTTCGGCGATTTTTACAACTTCGTTTTCTAACTGAAGTCTGGCGCCGATACCTTCAAAACTTCTCGCCATTTCTTCGTTAAACTCCTGCGCCCGTTGCGGAACGAAGTAGTTTGTGTGTGGGTCAATGGATTCTGTGAAAGCATCAATAATTACTTGAAAGGCATCCTGATTATCCGTCTTAGCGGCTTGCGATAGTAAGTTTTCGTAGCGCTGTTTTAATGTTTGGGTATTTTTTACCTCATCTGCACCCGTGATTTTAAGGTTTAAACGATCATAAGCAACACGTTTGTTCCATTCCTTGTTAGCTTCATCCGCGGTTGAAAACCAAGGCAATTTACTGCGATCATAGGTATATATCTCGTTTGATGCAAAACTGAATTTGCCGCTTACTTGACTAAGCGAGTATTTTAAACGTTCATCATAGCGCTTTTGAAAAACGTTAAAAATCTTAAATAAAGCACCTAATTCACCATCGCGAAGCTCGTCATCAATCTTAGTTTTGTACTGCTCAAACTCTTTAACATCCGAAGCAAGAAGATAATTATGGCCCTCATCAAGTCGTTTTAAATAATTGTTAAGTACCACAGCCGAAAGAGAGTCGCCTATTTCTATTTTTTTATAATGGAAATTTTCAACAAGCTTTACGATTTCTTTAGTCACAATTCCCTGTTGCGCATCCGGCTTTAAATTGTGCGATCCTTCAACCGTCGGGTCAATAGGTGTATTAGCTTGACAAGCAAAAGCCGCAGCCGTAAATAAGGAAAGAAATATTTTTCTAAGCATTTCTTTAAGAGATTTAAAATCCATGTGTTGGTTTAACTCTAACTAATTTGGTACCAAGTTTTTAATACTAAAAAAGAGGCAGCTTAATACTGCCTCTTTCTAACAACTTAAAGCCAAAAATAGTATTTTTTATTTTTAATATATCCGGAATTTTACGCTATAGTGAAGGTCTTCTTTCATTAAAATGATTTTCAATCTCACTAGTATACTTTATTAGCTGTAGTTTTCAGGTAAGAGCTTTTCAGCTCATTATATTCCTCTATGGCTGTTTTTGCATATACGTAGTTCCCGGCCTTCTTATAAATATCCCCGACGCAGCTTTTTATATCGATTAACAAACCGGTGTAGTTTAGGGCTTTCGCTATTTCCTCAGCCTGTTTGTAATCGGCTAAAGCTTGCTGAACATCGCCCAAACTATTTTTAATGGAGGCTAAGTTAAATATGAATTCAACCTTGGACCCGGGATTCTGCAACTTATCTGCCATTATGCCGGCTTGTACATAAAACCACTTGGCTTCCGAAAATTTGCTTTGGGTTTTATACATTTCTGCCAGATCTCGAAAGCACATCATGCGGCCTGTTTTATTTCCCATACGGCGATAAAGAGGAAAAGCCTTGCGCAGGATGTAATATTCGGCATCTCCGTATTTGTTTTGCAATGTTTTAATCGAAGCAATACGTAAGTATCCGTCGCTCACTTGGTTTGATTTCATCAAGGCTTTGTTAAGCTCAACATTAAGCTGCGCATATAACAAGGCTTCGGTGTATCTCCCTTGACTTTTATAGATCGCCGATAAATTCTGACTGATATTTACCATTGCGACTTTATCTTTTAAAACCTCTGCAACCGTAAAGGCTTCCTTAAAAAACAGGATTGCTTTATTCTCATCGCTCTGTACAGCGCTGTGAACAGCTAAAGTATTATAGAGCAAAATCAAACCCTTTCGATTTCCGTCTTGCCTGTAAACTTCTATCAAATCTAGAAGCGATTTTCGGGTTATTTCGTTCTGCCGAGCATAAATCGGAGTTTCGGACAGCAAAGTATATAAAGATTGAAGGGTTTTGTACCGGTTAAAAGACAAGGCTTCCATGGCTTTTTTTTGAAATCCTGCATCAACAAGTTGCCGGAATAGGAGAACAGAATCAACAAAAGGAGCCATTTCTTGAGGTCCGATCTTAACCCTTTTAACCGTTCCAACAGTGGTAGAGTCTCCGGTTTTTGCAAAAGAAAAGGTGGTCAACGTAAAAAACAGAAACAAGATTAAATTAAGAATTTTCATACGTTATGCTTTTGACACAGATAGTTTTCAAATTTAATTAGAGGGAGCTCCATCTTTAAGGAATTTATATTTTTTTACAAACGTAAGGGTCTTATCGATATTGTACTATCGTGAAACATTCAAATCTCGTAACAGCACAAGCGGTAAAAAATTTTTGAGCTCAATATTTTTTGCTTAGGTTATTCATCACATTACTGTCTAACTTGGTGAGGGTAGTATTTAAATCAGTTTGAATGAAGTGAAGTTTAAATGCGGTTATGGCAGCTAGGGTATCTTTTATATCATAACCGATTAAGCGTAAAGCAATCTGTGGATTAAAAGTACTGTCGGCTACTTCAAGAAAATCATCATACCACATGCCGTATCCGGCGTCCGCTAATCGTTTCCAAGGGAAATACTTGTTAGGGTCTACCTTCCGGCCGGGGGCAATGTCAGAATGCCCGATGAAATTACTTGGCGGAATATTATAGTTTTTTTTTAAAACAGCAAGTAAGCCTAATAGGCTGTTTATCTGATCTTCGGAAAAGGGTTCGAATCCGTCGTTGTCTAATTCTATTCCTAAAGAAACAGAATTTATATCGGTAACATTTCCCCATTTGGCCGCCCCACCGTGCCATGCTCGCAAATAGTCGTTAAGCATATGGTAAACGGTACCATCCTTACATATAACGTAATGAGCACTTACTTGCGTTTTGCCGATAGTGAAAGTTTTTAGAGTTTGTTCGCAAGCCTTTTGTGCGGTGTGATGTATAATAACGAAGTTGGGTTTTCGAAGATTGAAATTGACAGTTCCGGCAAACTCAGTAGAATTTTTAACGCCTGCAGCTTCGATTGGCGGTAATTCTTTTCGGCCTATTTCTTTTGCAAATGCCTTCGCATTCTTGCGATATATCTTGTTTGTTTTGGCATAAGGGTTTACCGAACAGGAAGAAACAAAGAGCGTGGAGATAAAAAGGTAGAAAATTATTTGTGCAAATGCTTTCATATTACTAATTACAAAAATACTTAAACAAGGTTGGAGAACTGCTACAAAACAAAAAGACTTTCGTGATTAACGAAAGCCTTTTTAACTAACTACTAACTAACTCTAATACTCTAGGGTTATTAATAGATAAGACAGTTTGCCGTTACTTTCCCCCTATTACAATTAAAAAATAATTTTTATAGGATTATTTCTTAAGCTTTATTCGATTAACAACCAACTCGCCGATTTGCTTGCCTTGTTTGGTGCCTTGCCCGCAAGAATTTAAAAAATGGATGCCTCCGTAAACTCTTGATCTTCCGGCTTCTAAGGCTGCGATACGGAAAGATTTAAAGGATCGTTTAGCTATGCCGAACTCCACCTCGGATGTATCGGTGAACGAAAAGTTATCGCCGTAAAATTTAGAAAGAACCTCTGCAGCGGCTGAAGATATTGCAGCATGTCCGCTAGTATATTCCGGGAAGGGCGGAGTTTGAATGTAGGGGCGCCAATTCGGATCAAAATACTTATTGATTACTGTCTCGGGCCGCACGTAATTGGTCTTATATTTTGTGTACCAGCAGCTTATAAAGGCGTCGAAAATTGCTATAGAAGTTTCGGCGTAATGGCTCACTGTAGTATTGAAATCAACGTTATTTGTTTCGGCTGCAATACCAATAATATTCATCCAATGGCCCGCGGGCGAAAACTTTTTGGTGCCGTAAGAAGCATGACCGACTACATTTAGTTTAAACGCATTATCATCCCAGAAATCGGCAATTTGTTTTTGTTCTGCGGTTAAACTATCGCCTATCATTTTTACCGCAAGCGTATTTTTGTAGAAAGGGCTGTTTTTATCCTTCATATTGTAAACCGGCGGGTCCGGAACTTGAATTTGCGTAGCAGAATCCAATACTAAAGTACGTATTTCGGCCCAATGCGCTTCAAGTGCTTGCGCATACATTGGCGGCGTAGGGCGCCAACGGTCCTCCTCGTTTGTTACTGTATATTTACTTGCCGAGCGAGTTTTACCGTAATTGTCGTTTTTACTCCATTTTAAAATATATTTTCCTACCGAATCGGCATAGGCAACCGATGCTTTTAATACATCGTCCGGCATTCCGGCATCATCGGCCTTATCTTTGAGCTCTTCTACATACTCAACCATACTTCCTTCCGGAAAGGTAACAGCATTGCCGACTGCGCAAAAAGCCAGTATCGAAGCAAAGGGATAATCTATTAAATCAGGGTTTTGAGGTTTTGGACATGAAGGAAGCTCGTTAATCTGTCCGGCAAGTGACCTGAAATGCTTACTGTCTCCTGCTGCAACTACTTCGTAAGCAGCTATATTGGCATAAGCATAATTACGCGAGGCAACAACCGGCGGGAAGCCGTTCTCGAGTATAATATCGTTGAGCCTTTTTACGCTGATTCGATATAATGCGGGGTCGTGTGTGATTTTTTGGTAATTCTTTTTTTTACAACCCGGACCAAATACAATAAAGAATAAGATCGGCAAAAATAACTTTTTTGGCATGCGTTAATTTGAAAAATATTAGAACGTTAACTTTCTGCTTTTATCGTACGAATTGAAAATTTCTACTGATTTTATCTCAGTTCCGATTTCTAAAAAGCGGCCGGACTGTGATAAATATGAAGATCCGTAATAAATTTCTTCCTTTCTTTTGCGTCCGTTTCGTAGGGTATAAAGAGCATATGAATCGTCCTTTTTTAAAGGAATTAACGAATTTACAGATGTTTTCTCAAAAGTACACAGAGGAGCTTTATTTCGTCCGGCAATTACTATTGTTCCCCGGCTTCCTCCATTTAATTTTACTAGGGCTCGAGCGTCGCCCGGAACAAAAAAACCTGTTTCTGCTGCTTTTTTGGAAGTAAAATTCCCCTTTCCGTTTCCAACCAATACCCATCCCGTTGACGCATCGTATCTTCCTGTCAGTGATTCCGGCCCGTAAAAGTTACCTACAGCTACTATATCTAAATTACCGTCTTGATTAATATCTTGAGCAATGATACCGTTTAGCGGCGCACACTGTGCTGATTTCGGTAACCGACTCACTTTAAACTTCCCTGAACCTTTATTTTCTACATATATCGAAGCCATATTAAATGCTTCTAATTCTGTTGCATTTTGTCTGTCTGCTTCGTTAAATATATCCTTGTAACCCATTTTCCCGAAATCATGATAATAGTAAATCTTCTTTTTAAGCGCTGCTATCTGGTCGATCATTGTATTTCGGGTATGTACCGGGTATTCAACCCCGTTTACATAGCTGAATAGAAAAGCATCCAAGGCGCCGTCATCATTAAAATCTCGATATCTTACTGTTACCGGCTCCTTAATATTAGCTTTGAATCGAGAGTTTAGTCCCAAGTTTCCTAAAACGTAATCTGCATCTCCATCGTTATCAAAATCAGCCCCGGTAATACTGTTATACCAACCCGTATAGTTTTTAAAATTGGCGGGTAAAATCTTTTTAAACATTTTTCCTGCAATATTCCTATAGATTTCGAGAGACATAAACTCACCGGTTATCATTAGATCTAAAAAACCATCATTGTCATAATCCGTCCATAACGCTGCAGTTACCATCCCACATTTACGGATTGCAGGGCAATATTGACTAGTAGCATCTGTAAACTTCGTTTGCCCGGTTGTAGGATTGAAATCATTTCTTAACAAGTAACTTATTCCGGCACGAGGATATTGGTGAGGTATATTCCTACCTCCGATAAATAGATCAATATCGCCGTCTTTATCAAAGTCTGCTCCTACAACACACGAGCCGCTTCCTGTTGTAGGTGGTAATAGAGGTGCAGCACTTCTAAAATTGCCTTTACCATCGTTCAAATAAAATATATCGCTGTATGCCTTTGGATCCGCAAATTCGTTACCGCCGCCTACACAATATAAATCATTATCTCCATCGTTATCTGCATCAAAAAAAAGGACGCCCGTTTCTTCTTGTAATTTATTATCAACATCTTTTGTTAAAGCTTTTTGATTAAAACTACCGTCCTTCCTTTGAATAAAAAAGTACCCGCTGTGTCGGGATGAACCGCTCACGTAAAAATCTTCGAGAGCGTCACCGTTAACATCGGCAACTGCTAAAGACGGCCCTTGAATAGAGTATTTATGCGGAACAGTATACTGATAGTTAAAATCAAGGTAATCGTTTTCTTCGTGAATGTAATTTTGAGGGAGGCTGTTTCCGGCATTTTTAAAGGGTTTTAAAACACTCTTAGTATCGAAAAAAGGAGCTACCGGGAAAAATGCATCTTTTTCCTGTACTAGCAGCCATTGATTAACTCGAACATTTTTTAAAATTTGAACCTTTCCCGATTGCCACGCAATTTTAAGCGAATCAATCTTTTCTATTTTTCCTAAACCGAAGAACAATCTGTCATCTACGCTCGACAAATAGCCACGTTGCAGGCATTGCTCCGCATATTGCATGGTTCCTTTGTGCCAAATACTGATTTTAGCGCCTATACCAAAGGGATTACCCTTATCGCCTTTAAGTTTTATTTGAAGTCGGCTATATCCGGTTGAACTTTTGCCGGAATCTTTAACTGCTGAATTATTACGATAAACAAATGCCTTGTCATTTAAATTGTTCATTACAATATCTAAATCGCCGTCGTTGTCGAGATCGACATAAGCCGCCCCGTTCGAAAACGAAACATCTGAAAGACCCCATTCTTTCGCTTTATCAGTAAAACTCAGGTCACGATTATTATGAAATAAGAAGTTGCTTTTCTTTACCTCACCCAATTCTTTAGCTTTTTCCTCCAGCTTTTTTTTGTTAGATTCAGATGTACCAAACATTCTGTTCTCATTAGCATATGTAGCAAAATCCAAGTCCGTTATATCTTTAACATACCCGTTTGTAATTAATAAGTCTTTCCAGCCGTCCATATCAAAATCAGCCCACAAGGGAGTCCAGCTCCAATCAGTGGCTGCAATTCCGGCCATATAACCAATATCACAGAAGGTGGCAGCATGTGCAGAGTCCGGCACGGAGCCGGAATTTAGTTGAAGCATGTTTCGAACAAACTGAGGTTGATAGCCCCTTTGCAGTGCTTCCGCGTACTTATCGTTTTGAATCGTACCGAACATTGATTTGTGCCGAAGATTCTCGTCCGGTAGCATATCAACAACGCAAAGGTCCTCCAATCCGTCGTTGTTGCAGTCGGCCATATCCACTCCCATTGCGTTATGGCATTGATGAGCAAAATAACTTGAAATTTTATTAGTAAATGTTCCGTTTTTATTGTTGATGTATAGATGGTCGTTAGATTGATAATCATTAGCAACATAAATGTCGGGCCAATTATCATTGTTGAAATCTTTCACAATGAGCCCTAATCCCCAGCCTTCTGTTTGAATACCTGCTTGTTTAGATACATCAGTAAAATGAGGCAAAAAACTTCCGGCTTTTACTCCGTCATTTCGGTATAACTTGTCTTGGCTTAATCCGCTACCGTCAGTTCTTTGAACCCTAAGTTGATTCCGGTCTGCTTCTTTATCGGTATTAATGCAAAGATAAACGTCTAGATCGCCGTCTTTATCGTAATCAAAAAAAGCAGATTGAGAACAATATGAATAGTCGTTCAAACCAACTTTCGCTCCCGATTCCTCAAATCTCGGAACTCCTTGTTTGTCATTTCCTTTATTAATAAACAGGAGATTGGCTGCAATTTTATCCTTTGAAGGGAAAGCGGTAGAAACGTATATATCCAGTTTACCGTCTTCGTTAATATCTACCATAGCCACTCCAGTACACCAAGATTTTGTGCCGGTTCCTGAAGCCTCGGTTATATCACTAAACTTAAAATTGCCTTTATTAAGATAGAGCTTGCTTGAAACCATATTTCCCGCAAAGAATAGGTCTTGTAAGCCGTCATTATTGAAATCTCCTACACCAACTCCGCCACCGTTATAGATGTATTCAAATGTGAAAATATTAAGGGAGTCGGATTCTGAAATTTTATTTTCAAAGTTTATCCCTGTTTCAGAGGCGGAAATTTTAGAAAACAAGGTTTGCTTTCCGGTGCACGAGGTTAAAAGGAAAAGTATTGCATAACGCAAAAATCCCGGTTTCAGCATAAAATTTTTAGGAAAGGTAAGAGGTTTTGAAAACTATTAAAAACATAAAGAGGCTGCCTTTTGCCAAGACAGCCTCTTTTAATTACAGATAATTAATATCCGGGATTTTGGTCTTTTTGTTCGATCTTGTCGTTATTATCGATTTCGGATTGAGGTATTGGAAGCAATTCCTTAAACCCGGCAATCGGGTCGATCTTAATTTTGTTGTTTCTTCTCCAACGAAGAATGTCGCGAGCTCTTACTTGTTCGCCCGCTAACTCTACACGCCGTTCATGAACAACGGCTTTGAATACTTCATCCTTATTTGATACAGGATAGTTAGCCGTAGGATAAGGCGGCATTTGAACGTCGTCTCTATTTCTTACCTGATTTAGATAGCCCACCGCGACATTTAAATTTCCCAGTTCGTTTTCGCATTCGGCTAACATTAATATTGCATCAGCATAACGCATAATTCGGTGATTAATGCCGGAAGTGCCGTAACCTCCGGGGTCAGCTTTATACAAAATAGAATATTTAGCCCACGATACTTTGGTTGTTGCGCCTTCGAGGGTAGAGGTGTTACCTTGAACTTGGTTATCGGTCAAGGTATTTGCTCCGTTATTATACTTATCACCTGTTATCCAAAAAGTGTATGCCCTACGAGGGTCTGTTTTCGGATCGCCTTTCGTTGTGCTTTCAAACTCGGCAATTATACTGTTAGACGGTATTACATTTCGCCAGCCGGTAGGTGAATACTCTTGAGTCCTTGTGCTCCTTTCTTGAGCACCCCAGCTAGGATCATCGCCGTCGCCCATCCAGTTTACATCACCCGCCGAAGAAAATCCTACTTCAAAAACTGACTCCTTATTCCATTCATTTTCTTCTCTGAAGTTGTCTGCATACTTAATCGTTTTAAGATTGTATACTCCCAAAGCTGTCATTTTTTCCAGCTCATTTTTTGCGGAAGTATAATCTCCTTGATTAATATAAGCTCGAGCTTGGAGCATTTGAGCTGCCCCTTTAGTTGCACGCCCCTGTTCATTTTCATGTTTAACAGGTAATGCTAACTGCGCATCTGTTAAATCTTGCTTAATCAAGCTGTAAACCTCCGCTTCAGATGCACGCGGTTGGTTTTGACTAATAGATGTAGCCACTGACGTTTGCAAGGGAACTCCTCCCCACAATGTGACAAGTTCCATGTAGCACCATGCTCTCAAAAATTTGGCTTCTCCAATGGCCTTTAAAATAGCAGGATCCTCAGATTTCGGGGCAAAATTAATAACGGTATTTGCCCGAAGGATTGAGTGGTAAAGGCCGTTCCACACAGATTCACTTACTGCATTAGATGCTGTTTGAGAACCCGTGAGAATTTGATTTCTTGGAACTTCTAATTGACCACCACCCGAGGCCATATCGTCAGAACGGAGATCATGAAGGAAAAAATACTCTCTACCTACTAAATTATTGCTTTGAATCAAAGCGTAGATTGAATTAACAGCCTTAGTCATTTCTGCTGCCGTCTTAAAGTATTTTTCAGGAGTTAAGTCATTAGGGTTTCTTTTATCCAATATATCTTGGTTGCAAGAAACTGTCACTATCATTGCTGCTAAAAAAACAGCTATTTTGCTTCTTTTCATTTTACTTGTATTAAATGTTAAAACCCAACCTGTATTCCAAACAAAAATGTTCTCGGCTGCGGAAACTGACCATAATCGATTCCGCTTGTTAGAGCTGCTCCGAACCTGGAACCAATTTCAGGATCATAACCGGTGTATTTTGTAAGGGTCAATAGATTTTGAGCGGAGACATAAATCCGAGCGCTATTGAAAGGACTTTTGGACGTGTTACTGAGCAATCCTTTTTTAAGGTCGTATCCAATCATTAGGTTTTTCAACCTAAGGTAAGAGCCGTCTTCAACGAACCGATCAGAAGTTCTAGCGTTTCCGTTCGGGTCTCCATCCACCGCACGAGGTATCTCGGTATTGGTATTAGTAGGCGTCCAAGCGGTTAAAACTTCCTTTCCGGCCCCAAATAAGCGAAGCATACCTTGGGTCAAAACTTTAGTCCCGTTATATATTTCGTTTCCCTGCTGCCCTTGAAAAAATAGAGTTAGATCGAAGTTTTTATATCCTGCATTAAAATTTAACCCGTAGGTATAATCGCTGATAAAACTTCCCAGTTTAGTCCGATCATCGGCAGTAATAACGCCATCGCCGTTTATATCTTTGAACTTAATATCGCCGGGGCGAGTGAATTTGCCCTTATTGGAAGGGTCGTTATATGCTGCCATATCTACTGTTACTTTATCTTCCTTGAAGGGAAGGTTTTGAACAGCGGCTACAGGCTTGCCGTTAGCATCTATTATTTCGTTGACATTCTGAAATAGGCCGTCAGTTTTCCAACCGTAGAAATCTTGCACAGACTCTTTCAGGGCAGTTCTGGTAATTGCCTCATTTCCGTAGTCCCCGTTTGCACCTGCATAAATAGGAGAAGAAGTTTTGTCTCCAAAGCTCTTTACTGAGTTTAGTAGCGTCGAGATATTTCCGGAAACGTTCCAGGTGAAGTCTCCCGATTGTTTAGAATAGCCCGCTTGAAGCTCAAAACCCTTATTATCCATAGACCCGGTATTTAACAGCGGATTTACACTAAAACCGATTGAACCCGGTAGCGGTACTTGAAGCAAAAGGCCTTCGGTTCTGCGAACATAATATTCCGCCTGAATTGTTAAAGCGTT
This sequence comes from Sphingobacteriaceae bacterium, assembly GCA_043763625.1. Classification (GTDB taxonomy): domain Bacteria; phylum Bacteroidota; class Bacteroidia; order Sphingobacteriales; family Sphingobacteriaceae; genus Rubrolithibacter. The sequence goes on from JAYULL010000082.1 coordinate 45,087, forward strand.
ATTCCAGAATCCCAGATCAACACCCACATTCGTCATTTTGGTAAACTCCCAAAATAAATCTTCATTGCTAATTGAGTTAAAATAAGCACCTGTAGCTCTGCTGTCACCAAATATAGCGGCAGTATTTTGTTGCAAAGTAGCCTGCCAAGGATAATTACCGAGCGCACCTGAATTAAAGCCAAGCTTACCCCAACTTCCTCTTATCTTCAACTCGGAAAGATTTTTAAAACCTTGCATAAACGGTTCTTCGGAAATTCTCCAACCTGCGGATATAGAAGGGAAGTTTTGCCATTTATGACCGGGAGCCCAAATCGAATTTCCATCCCGTCGAATTGAAGCTTTTAAAATATATTTGTCTTTATAGTCATAATTCAGTCTGCCTAAGTAGGACAACAGCTCTCTTTCACCTAAGCCCCCACTTAATCCTAAGTCGCTTAAACTTGAAGTTACCTCTCGCAGTTCATTGGTGGTGTAATTTCCGCCTCCAAATAAGTTTCTGTTTCTTCCGGACTGTCTCTCAAACACTCCTGTCGCCTTAAAATGATGTTCCTCAATTGTTTTTTCAAAATCTAGTTGGTTAGAAAGATAAATGTTCCTATTGTAATTTTGGCTTTGTTCTACTCTGTTTAAAGCTCTTGCATTAAAACTTTCATTATAAATAGGCTGATTATTTCTAGTTAAATTATTTAGGTAATTAATGCCGCCTGTAAGTCGATAACTTAACGCATTCCAAATTTTTGCTTCAGCAAACGCAGTTCCTAAAATTTTAACATTGCCGGTTCTGCTTAAATCTTGCAAGGCTACCCGTACCGGGTTTTGCGGGTCGGAGCCATCGTCTCCACTCGGTCCTCTATATCCGCCGGATAATGTTGGATCTTTAACCGGGATGTAAGGAACATTCTGAATAGTGTGCTTAAGTTGAGTTCTGCCGCCGGCATTGTTTTCACTTAAGATATTTTCGGTAACTAATGTTAGGGTTTGGCCAAAGGTGAAGATTTTACCAATACTGTGATCTGAATTAACTCTGAAATTGTAACGATCATAATTCGTTCCTGACATTATACCGTCTTGCTTAAAATATCCTCCGGATGCATAGAACCTGGAATTTTCCCCGGCTGTTGCTAAAGATAAATTCGTTTGGCTAATAGGAGCTGTTCTAAACATCTCCTTCTGCCAATCAGTGTTTGATTGACGATAAGTTTGAGTGGCTCCTGCATAAATAGGATCATCCAATTTGCTAAAACGAGCCGGGAGAGCCGCACCTGCATTTTGCTTAAGCATAGTACCGTATTTGATGTACTCTTCGGTGTTTAATAAATCTAACTGCTTCCAAGCCGTTTGGTTTCCATAGTATGAATCGAAGTTAACTCGCAGCTTATCGGACTTATTGGGCTTTTTCGTAGTGACAATAACGACTCCATTAGCACCGCGTGATCCGTAAATTGCAGAAGACGAAGCGTCGCGAAGAATATCAATAGACTGTATGTCGCGGCTATCAATCATGCTTAAATCCGCCTCCGGAAAACCGTCAATCACGTACAACGGATCCGATGCGTATTGAATAGATCCGATTCCGCGAATTCTTACTATAGGCGAAGCCCCTGGTGAACCGTTATTAGTTACTACTACGCCGGGTACTCGCCCTTGGATAGCTTGGCGGGGATCGGGCACAGGCAGATCCGTAAGGTCCTTACCTTTTACTCTGCTTATTGCGTCGGTAACTGTTTTTCTAGACTGTGTGCCGTATCCAACTACCAACACCTCAGTTAAAGATGTCGACTCAGAAACCAGAGTAACGTTTATAGTAGTAGAATTGCCTACCGCCACTTCTTGTGTTTTATAGCCGATATAAGTAAATACTAAAATCCCGTCGTTAGTACTAATTGAATAATTTCCATTTGCATCAGTCGAGGTTGAAGTGTTTGTACCTTTAACATTTACACTTACTCCCGGCAACGGGATTCCTTTTTCATCTGTAACTTTTCCTTTTACAATTGCTTGTATATCAATAGAGATAATGCCTGCAAGTGGAGTTCCGGAATCAGAACTAACAAGATTTTTGCTTAATACTATCCGTTCGTTAATAACCTCGTAGGTAATTCCATTAGCCTTTAAAAGCTTGTCCAGCACTTCCTCAAGCTTCTCTCCACGTGCATTAATAGATACCTTTTTATCGGTCTCAACAACGTTTCGACTATAAACGAACTTCACTTTTTCGTCTTTGGCAAGCTTTTTCAGTACGCTTGACAGGCTTTGGTTATCAACCGATATCTCGACCGATTGGGTTAATACTGATTGAGCTCTGCCGGCATTTGCATAACTTACCCCGGTAAGTATTAGCACAATAAGTAGCTGGCTAAAGGTTAGTTTCATAATTTTCCACCAGTCAATTGGAGTTTGTAAGCTAAATTTCATACATTTGGTTGTTTTGTTTTTGGTTAAAAAATGAGACAATAAAGCCCACTGCAACCTACTCAGCGTTTTTGCGGGCTTAATAAAAATTAGCCGGGAGTGGTAACGACACTGCCGGTTTTCTTGAAATCAATCCGTGTTGTTTACTTCATGTACAGTTAAGGTTTTAATTATTTAGTTAGTTGTTGGTTTTACGTTTTATTAAAATAATCTCGTTGCTTATTTCGTAATCCACATTCAGTGATTTACCCATAATTTCTAACACGGAAGCCAAGTTCATATCGTTAAAGTCCGCGTTTAAAACATATCCTTCCAACTCTTTATCGCCCCCGGCATTAATTTGCGTTTTAAACTCTTTATTTAACACATCAATTACTTCGCTCACCGGTTTATTTTCAAAAGACATGGTAGCTTTTTCCCACATATGAACTGTGGAAATCTTCTTTTCTAAATCTTTTTTAAGCTTATCCTCGTCTTTTAAATAAATAACCTTTTGTGTCGGAAACAGCATTACTTCCGATTTTGCTCTCTTAGGTATGCTTACCGATACTTTTCCGGTTACAACAGAAACCTCGGTCGGTTTACTCTCGTAAGCCTTTATTAAAAAGCTAGTCCCCCAAACTCGGGTAATCACTCCGCCGCTATATATTATAAAGGGATGGGCATGATCTTTAGTCACTTCAAAAAAAGCCTCACCTTTCATTTTTACCTCTCTTAGATCACCTGAAAACTTATTTGGGTATTCCAAACTACTGTTGGGACTAAGCCAAACAACGCTATTGTCCGGCAATATAGTTCGCACAATATTCTTGCTGTAGTTTACTGTTTTAGCGAACGGGAGATTAGCAGATTTATAAGATTCAACAATAACTTTACTCTCCTTGTCATAAAACAAAGCATTAAAAATTAATAAAATAGCAGCCGCAACACCTGATAGGGCAGTAATGGTACGATAAATCGTCCGAGTCGTTTTTCTTTTATTTGATTCCGCCTGTTCTTCAAAACAGGGATCAGAGATTATTTTATTAAATAATTTAGATCTTAACTCTCTTTTTTCCTCATTAGACAAGCTTAAATCCGAGGTATTATCGAACGAATTATACCAATCCTCAACTAAAGCACCTTCCGCTTCGGTACAATTATTATTTAAATAGCCTTTAATAAGTTCTGCCGATAATTCAGGTTTCATCAAAAAAGTTAAATTGGCTTTAAAAAGTATGTCAGTTATTAAAAGAGTTACCCCTACTTGTACCTCTATTATTTTACCGAAAAGGTCGAAATTTTAATTAAGAGTAAGTAGAGCAATCATTACAAGAATTTCGTTAAGGCTTAGCCTCAATCGTTTCAATGCTTTTGTGAGATGGTTTTCAACAGTTTTTTCCGATAATCCCAGTTCTGCCGCAATTTCTCGGTTTGATTTATTCTCGTTTCTGCTGAGCTCAAAAACAGTACGACATTTAGGCGGAAGGCTGTTAACTTCCCTTTTCATGCTTTCGGCGAGTTGCTTTACGTTGATAATGTCTTCTATAGAATCATTAATGTAACTGCTTTCCGGTAACTCTAAAGTGCTTTTGTACTTATTCCTAACTATTTCTTTATCAATGGCATTTAGCACGAGATATTTTATGGAGGTATATAAATATCCTTCTATTGAGGCAGTTATTTTTATTTCTTTTCTATTGATCCAAAACTTAGTAAAAAAATCCTGAACAATTTCTTCCGCAGCTTCCTTTGATCTAAGACGTTTATAAGCAGCTATATAAAGTTTATCCCAATATCTTTCATAAAAAAGCTTAAATGCCTTAAATGCTGATTCGTCATATTTTAATAAAGCAAGCAAATCTTCATCACTAAGCAAATCTACTTTTTTCATTCGCACAATAGTTTAACAGGCGGTTAGTTACGCGTTAACTACAACATTAAATAATGTTATGTTAAAAGGGAATACTAAGGTGAGCAATTTTTCCAGATTTATCAATATATTAGTTACGTTTTTTTCGGCCTTAGGAGTTCAAATAGTTGCTTTAATAAATGCAATGGTTAATTTTATTCTTATTTATTTTAAATGATAACTTTAGAAAATGAGTTTATTAAGGCGACCGTAAAAGAAGCAGGAGCTGAGCTATCGAGTCTCTATGGTAAAAAAACAAGAATTAACTACTTGTGGAACGGGGATCCTAACTTTTGGAGTCGGCACTCGCCGGTATTGTTTCCGATTGTAGGCGGCTTAAAAAACGACAGTTACAATTATAAAGGTAAGCGGTACGGGCTGGAGAAACATGGTTTTGCTCGAGATTCAACTTTTAATGAAGAGCATGTAACAGAGTCTTCTGCCACTTTCTCGCTTAGTGATACTCCCGATACACGTTTTAAATATCCTTTTAAATTCATACTTAAAATTCATTATTCCCTGTCGGGAGACACACTTGAGGTAGGGTATGAGGTGATCAATCCCGACATGGAAATTCTGTTATTTTCAATAGGTGCTCATCCGGCTTTCACAGTGCCTTTTATTGAAAATACCCGTTATGAGGATTATTATTTAGAGTTGGATAAAGAAGAGAATGCAGGAATTTGGCCCATTGAAGGAAATCTAATCGGCGGGGAAGCTGAGCCTTTTCTGAGTAACAGCAAAAGAATTAATCTTAAAGATGAGCTTTTTTACGAAGATGCATTGGTGTTTAAAAATCTTGCTTCTGCACAAGTATCTCTACTCAATTCAAAAACAGAAAATGGTATAACTGTACGTTTTTCGGATTTTCCTTACCTGGGCATTTGGGCTGCGAAGAATGCTCCTTTTGTTTGCATAGAACCTTGGTGTGGTATAGCAGATTCAGTAAATCACAATCAAGAGTTTTCGGAAAAAGAAGGGATAATTAAACTTGACGGAAATTCAAGCCGGACAGTCAAATGGGCGATAAGATGCTTTTAATTTAGCTCGCTTTACCGCCATCTGATTTGATGCGATGTTGCATTTCTGCATAAATAGGCTCAAAATCTTTTAATATTTCCATTGCCATTTTATCACCACTGTATGCTTGGCTTTTAAGTTTTTCGTAGTAAGCTTCTGTATCTTCCCACTCTTTTTTACGTAGAGTTACTTGCGCATCGGCTAACTGACTTATAAAATCTTGCAACTCCACGCTCATAACATCTATGGCGTCGTAATCTTTATCTGTTTTTTCAGGCTTCTCAGTTAAGGTTTTAATTTTATCTCCCAACTCAATGATAAAGGCCGTCATTTCGGTTAACTTATGCGGAGTAAGGTTTTTTAAAGACTCTAAATAGAAGTTAAATTGTTCTTTCAATTCTGTCGATTGTAGTTGTGTGTTTGCCATTAAGAAAGAGTAAGTTTTCCAAACTCTTACGGCTTGCTTTTAATTTATGTTACAATCAATTTAAATCTAAAGGTGTAAATCCACGTGAAAACATGCTATAATACGCAAATTTTAAGGCGAATTATCAACAGTTAGGACACGACGATATATAAAAAAATTTCGTTAAACATCACCTAAAAAATACATTTTTCACTTATTTATTAACTTCTTATTTCTAAAGTTTCTCAGTAGTTTATTCGTCAAAAAAATACTCACCGCGTCAAACGATTTTTTCCGGGAGCTGTTGGAATTTAAAAGTGAAGAATATGAAACGACTACCGGAAAACTTGCTATGCTTTTCTCATTTAAGATGGGACTTTGTATTTCAGCGTCCTCAACACCTGCTAACGCGTTTTGCCAAAGAGTTTAATGTATATTTTTTTGAGGAGCCCATATGTGATGTTAATAAACAAGAAAAAAGTTTTTTATCAATAAGCAAACGCGAAGATAAACTTTGGGTCCTTGTTCCGCATCTGCCTGAAGGATTAAATAAACAGGAAACTAACGCGATGCAAAAAGAAATGCTTAACGTGTTTCTAAAAGATAAAAATATCTCGAATTTTATTTTTTGGTATTACACGCCAATGGCTCTGGAAATCTCGGCAAGCTATTACCCTGACTTAACCATTTACGATTGCATGGACGAGTTATCGGCCTTTAAAAATGCTCCCCCAGAATTAACTCTGATGGAAAAAGAGCTGCTGCGAAGGGCAGATGTTGTAT
>JAYULL010000083.1:0-12504 GCA_043763625.1 Sphingobacteriaceae bacterium
GAAGGTTGAAATACTGATAGATCAGGTGCAGCCGCCGGTATTATCTGTAAACAAAAATGCAGGTGATTTTAATTTGGATATTAATACAACTCAAAAAGAATATTTAGCAAACAGCGAGAGGAATTATGAGAGGTTTGGAAAGTTGAACCAAATGCAAAGGTTAAAGACGGTAAAAGTAACAGCGAAGCAAGCTATATCTGACCAAGGTAGCTTTAGGATTCCGGAGGGGCATGAAGATCAGTTATTCAAACTCGACAGACCGGAGCTTTGTGCGACGCTTGCAATTTGTTTGCAAGGGCGTTTGCATGGGATTGTTTTTCAAGAAGAGAAGACAGATAACTGTTTTCTGGTTTCTCGCCCTTGGATGAGAGTTCAAGGAAAACTTCTGCCAATGCCTGTATATCTAGACGGCCGCCTTTTAAGTAATTGTATTGAGATCGACGAAATTTTTAATCAAAACGTAATCGACCCTCCTGATATAGCTCAAATTCAAATTGTTCGTACAAATTTCGCTTTACCGACAGGCTTATTTATTTTAACAAAGAGAAATAGATTAAAAACGAGATTAGTACATAATATTAGCAACATTACCCCCCAAGGCTTCACCAAAGCCCGCGAGTTTTACTCCCCCCGCTACGATAAACCTCAAAACTCCAACTTGCTTGATTTACGCTCCACCATCTATTGGAACCCGGCAGTAAAAACATCCCCGGAAGGAAAAACAAAATTTGATTTCTTTAATGCCGACGATAAAGGGACTTATAAAGTAGTAATAGAAGGAATAAATGCTGCGGGGGAATTGGGAAGGCAGATTTATCGGTATCAAGTAGAGTAGAAAGAATTTAAACGCAATAAAGACCTGTCGACCCGATACACCTAACCCAATAACCCGCTACACTTATAACCTTAAAAACCTCAACCTAATTCCTCAACCTTAATCTAATTCCTCAACCTCACAGCCTCAATCCTTACTCCAAAAAAAAGGGTCGGGCTTGCGCCTGACCCCACATCTACCTATGAAAAACAGTCCTTTGGGAGGACTGAAGATTAGTACGGTTGCCGGGTATAAAGGTTCCCGAAAAAATTAAATAGTTTCTTTTCAGCTTTAACGGTAAAAAAAATAAAACAGGTAAAAACTGCTGTGAGTATGGTTTTCATCAGGTAAATAAATTTTTCTGTGCAATAATATAAATATTCTTGTACTTTAAAACGCTAATCGGTCTCCTGAATGAAGGCTTCAAACTTCTTTGATTTTATTTACATCGACGCTTATAGTGCTACTCCCAAATACTTGCAGCTTACCAATGCGGTTGTAAAAGCTATTGAAAGCGGCAAGATAAAGAAGAAAGAATTACTGCCATCTATCAACGAGCTCAGTTACGAACTTGAAATTTCGAGAGACACAGCCGAAAAAGGCTATAAATACCTTAAAAAATTAGGTGTAATAGAATCAGTTCCCGGAAAGGGATATTATATTTCAAACACTGCATTTAAACAAAAACTAAAAGTTTTTTTACTTTTCAATAAGCTCAGTGCTCATAAAAAAATTGTTTACGATGCTTTTGTTGCAGCGTTGGGCGATGCCGGGGCGATTGATTTTTACATTTACAACAACGATTTTGCGCTGTTTAAAAAGCTGCTTTCCGGCAGGAGGGATGATTACTCGCACTTCGTTATTATTCCGCATTTTATTGAGGAAGGCGAAAAGGCTAAAGAAATAATTAATACTATTCCTAAAGAAAAGTTGTTGCTGTTGGATAAATGCATCAGCGGTATCACCGGCAACTATGCTGCAGTATACGAAAATTTCGAAAACGACATTTACAAGGCTTTAGAGCAAGCTTTGCCTCAGCTCAGTAAGTATCATACTATAAAACTCATTTTCCCGGCGAAAAGCTATCATCCCAAAGAAATAATCAGAGGGTTTATTCGCTTCTGCGGACAGTATGCTTTTTCGCATGCCTTAGTTTCTGATATCAACCGCGATAACGTAAGCAAAGGCGAAGTTTATATTAATTTAATGGAAGACGATTTGGTAGTGTTAATAGAGAAAATTATTTCGCTTAAGCTGGAAGTGGGCAAAGACGTAGGAGTTATATCTTACAACGACACGCCTTTAAAACGAATAATTCTAAATGGGATTACAACCGTATCTACCGACTTTAATTATATGGGAAAAGCTGCTGCCGAACTTATTTTAAATAATTCTTTAGAACAAATTGAAGTTCCATTCTATCTAACCCTGCGAAATTCTCTTTAATAAAAAAACCTTCGAGAAGACGATCCCGAAGGTTTTTGTTTTGAATTGGCAGTAATTTGAATTATACCTACCAATAAATCGTATAGAGTGCAACCAACAGTCCTAAAATTATTAAAGCCCCCACAGTAAAGCCCGGATTGGTTTTAAACATTTTGGGTTCAATATCTAATCCGTGCGATTTATCGCCTCTCGGGTTTTCGAGCATACTGATAATATACATCACCACAACGCAAATCACAAACACAAATCCCATTCTGTCAATAAACGGGATTTCGAAAACACCGTCTGCATTCGGTTTTGCAAAACCCATGGGTGCCAAAAAGGAAAGATCGGTCCAATTGGGTAAAAATTTAAATATAACCGATAGCAAGAAACCGCCGATTGTTGCAAATAAGGCTGCATTTGACGTTGTCTTTTTCCAGAAGAAGCCTAAAATAAACATGGCAAAAATACCGGGAGACACAAATCCTGTATATTCCTGAATGTATTGGAATCCGCCTTTTTTATCAATACCTAAATGCGGAGCAATGATAATAGCCAGAATCATGGCAATTACAACGGTAACCTTACCTATTACAACTAGATTTTTTTCATCCGCATTGGGCCTGATAACTTTTTTGTAAACATCCAAAGTGAAAATTGTAGAAATACTGTTTGCTTTACCGGCGAGCGAGGCTACAACCGCTGCAGTTAATGCTGCAAACGACAAGCCTTTTAAACCGTCGGGAAGAAGACTGAGAAGAACAGGATAAGCTCTGTCAGGATTTACTTCGCCGCCTTGAAGCATTTCTTGTTGAAAACCGCCTTCTTTGTAAAGCAGGTAGGCTGCAATACCGGGAACTACAACAATAATAGGCATAAGCATTTTTAAAAAGGCCGCAAATAAAATTCCGCTTCGGGCAGTAGGCAAATCTGCTCCTAATGCACGTTGGGTAATATATTGGTTGCAACCCCAGTAGTTAAGGTTAATGATCCACATACCCCCCACGAGTACCGACAAGCCGGGAAGGTCAATATAATTAGGATTGTTTTTATCTAATATCATGTGGAAATGATCATTAGCCTTTTCTTGGAGCAAATTAAATCCGTTTAATACTCCGGTGGTTGCAAAATGCTCTGACACTAAATTTAGCGCTAAATAAGTAGTCGCTAATCCGCCTAGGATCAAAAAGAAAACCTGAATAACATCTGTATACCCGATTACTTTCATCCCGCCAAGGGTAATAAAAATGGCAAATATTGCAAGGCCGTACATGCATGCCGTAAGGCTTATGCCCGAAATACTGTTTATGGCTAACGCGCCCAAATAAAGAATAGAGGTTAAGTTAACCACAACATATAAAAGCAACCAAAAAACGGCCATTATCATGGCTACTGTGCCATTATACCTTTGATTAAGGTATTGAGGCATCGTGTAAATCTTGTTTTTGAGATAAACCGGAATGAAAAAGATGGCAACAATAATAAGCGTTGCTGCAGCCATCCATTCGTAGGTGGCAATGGCTAATCCGATTTTAAAACCCGAGCCGCTCATTCCGATAAATTGCTCGGCAGAAATGTTCGACGCAATTAAAGAAGCGCCGATGGCCCACCAAGTTAAAGAACCTTCGGCTAAGAAGTAATCTTTAGAATCGGTAGTTGTCGTTCTTTTTCTGCGATAAATCCAAACGCCGTATAACGATACAATTAAAAAGTACGTGAGGAATACCGCATAATCCGCAGTAGATAATCTGTTCATTTTTTCGATTTATAATTTTGGTTTAAAATTTTATTCGGCAAGCAACCCGATAAAAATACACGATTAAATTATTTTAGAAACAATGCTTGCATTTATTTCTGTTAATTTTTTGCGTTTACGAGAACTTTAACCTTTCTCGCGTCTGTTATTTGTGTTTATATTTTCCGTTTTTTACAGCCCTAAGGTTGCTTTGAACTTAAATATTCTCTTTATTTGTGTTGATCCTTGTAATCAAGCTAACCTTTTAAATCTGAGCAATGCTTCCTTATAAAATATTTGCCGGCTTTTTGTCCCTTACCGCGAGGGTTATTCTAACCATATTACCGGTTGTAATTTTTCTTTTTTCTGCTTCCGCTCAAAAACTTGTCCTACCGGGAGATTATCCCGATCCTTCCGTTGTTAAAATAGGTGATACGTATTGGGCGAGTGCAACTTCTTCAAACTGGTTCCCTGCGTATCCCTTACTTCATTCTAAAGATTTGGTTAATTGGCAAACAAGCGGATATATCTTTAATCAAAAGCCCGAATGGGCCGACTATTATTTTTGGGCGCCGGAAATGACTTATGATAAAGGTAAAGTGTACGTGTATTACGCTGCCCATAAAAAAGGCGGGAATTTATGTGTAGGTGTTGCCAGTGCCGATAAGCCTGAAGGTCCGTACAAAGATCACGGTCCTTTGATTTGTGAGGCGGCCGGTTCAATTGATGCTTTCCCGATGCGAGATGAAAGCGGGAAACTATTCCTGATTTGGAAAGAGGACGGCAACAGCGTAAAGAAGCCTACTCCTATTTGGATTCAGGAGATGAACGAAGAACGCACTGCTTTAATGGGCGAAAAGAAAGAGCTTTTCAGGAACGATGCTCCATGGGAGGCAAACTTAGTTGAGGGCGTTTCAATGATTAAACATAACGGATATATTTATGCAATATATGCCGCCGCAGGATGTTGCGGTCCCGGTTGTACGTATACTACGGGAGTTGCAAGAGCTACGAATTTAATGGGGCCTTGGGAAAAGGATCCCGGAAATCCTGTTTTAACAGGTACAGATGAATGGAAATGCCCCGGCCATGGTACGGCCGTTGAAAAAAACGGAAAGTTTTACTTTTTATATCATGCTTATAATACTGAAAGTGACGTTTTTACAGGCCGACAAGGCTTGCTGTCAGAATTTACATTTACACCGGAGGGGTGGATAAATTTCGTAAAGCAACCTGAAGCCGAAAATAAACCTGAATCTGTAATTGATGAGTTTAGGGGAAGAGCTTTATCTTCAAAATGGCAATGGAACATTTTTCATAATATAAATGCTAAAGTAAAAAACGGTTACTTAAAATTGAGCGCTCTGCCTACTGCAACAGGTTCTTTTCTTGGTCAAACAGTTTTAACAGGAAAATATCGGGCAAGTGCGGTTATACTGCGTAAAAAATCAACAGCACAACCCGGAATAGGTATTTTAGGAGACGAAAAAAATACAATTAGTGCAATGTATAAGGGAGATTCGATACAAGTAGTTGTAGTAAAAGACTGTCAACCCACAATTGTCGCATCTCAAAAAGTGTCGGGTTCAAAAAAGTTATATTTAAAAGCGGATGTAACGGGGGGCTATAATATTATATTTTCTTATAGTACTACAGGTTTAAATTACTCGGTACTTAACAAGATTCCTCTTAATGGTTCTTTTCTTCCGCCTTGGGACAGGGGTTTAAGAGTGGGGCCTGTAGCTAAGGGCCCCGAAAATCTTAGAGCAGTTTTAGATGAATTCAGAATAGAATATTAAAGAACCCTACTTTCAATCAATTAGATTTCATAGAGTTTTTTAAAACAGGTTTTTCTAAATAAAAAAAATAAAAAATATTTTGTAACATCACGAAAAGAATATAAATTTAAATGTCGGTAACGATGATGAGATTTAGCTGATTGAAAAGCGAAAAGGATTAATGCTTGAAAAGCTTTTTGATTTTTTTTCAAATTAATTTTTTACTATCATCAAAATATAATAAGTTTGAAGAGTTGTTCTGTGTTATTCTAATATAGAACGGCAAATAATAATTAACTAACTAAACTAACTGATTATGACTAATTTTTTTACTCAACAACTTTTATTGCCTCAAAAGTTCGTATTGCTTCCTAAATCCTTTTTTTTTATAAATTAATAAAGTAGTTCGCCTAACCCGAATTATTTTTAATTTATCAAGCATTTCTCACGGATATATTAATATACCTAAATAAATAAATATGCGTATTGTTCTTTTTTTGTATTTATTCCTTTGTGTAGCTCTAGGTTCATTACCCGGCAGCAGTTACGGAAAGGACAGAGTTGGTAAACCAACTAAACCCGGTATTGCGAAAAAACGTTTAACTGCAGTAAAAGATACTACTGCTAAGGATTCTATTTCAAGTGATTCTTTGCCGGATTTAAAAGTTGCTGCTACGAGGAGGATTGAATATAGTCCTACTCAATCGGCTGTTATGCCTGATCCTGCGAGATTGTCATTATTTCCTGCGGTATCTCTTCAGCAATTTTTAAAGGGCAACACGGCCGGTGTGTATGTTCAAGAGGAGACAGGCGAGCCGGGAACAAATCAAAACATCTTTATAAGAGGAGCATCAACACCTCTCTTATCCCAAAAAGATTTGTATGATGCCCAGCCGTTGGTAGTTTTAGACGGTATTCCGATTACGTACGAACATCCCTTTGCTTACGATGTTCAAGAATTTGATGTTAATAGACTTGGAACATCTACTAACCCGCTTTCCGGCATTGATATGGATAATATTGCTTCGGTAGAAATATTGAAGGATATTTCTCAAACTTCACTTTATGGTCCAAGGGCTGCTAACGGAGTAATTTTAATTAAAACTAAAACTGCCGGTACTAAAAGACAAATAACTTTCAATTCCTACTTCGGCATGGTTCAGCGCCCTCGCGTTACCACCATGAACGGAAACTTTGAAAATAAATTCAGAAAGCAATTTTATGATATTTATACTCCTGATGGAGCTGCAGGAGAAGGTGTTTACCCTTTGTATTTAAGCGATTCAATTAATAATGCATATTACGGTCCGTCTAACTGGACGGATTTGTATTACCGAAATGCAATGGTTCATTCAGTTAATGCAGGTATTTCCGGCGGTACTGACAAGGCTAACTTCCGCTTTTCGTTAGGAAATCTTAGAAACAGCGGAATTGCAGACGAAACATCTATGGATCGATACAGCACCATGTTTAGTATTAACATGAAGCCTATTAAATGGCTTACATTTTCTACAGTAGTTAATGCGAATCGGGTAGAACGCGACCGTAATCGTAATCTGCGAGACAGGTTTGGTCAAACAGGGTTTCTTCCCGAGTTGGGTGCTCCGTTAAGTCCTAATAAAGATGTTTATGCTCGTTATTTAGGTTTTGTCGACAGAGGATTCGATGTTAATAAGACTAATCTCCTTCAGGGATATGCTCAATTAGGGTTTGACATTCGTAAATTTAAGATAGTTAGTCGTTTTGGAGTTGATTTTAATGAGGGCTTCAGAGACGTTTTCAATTCGAAAGAGCTGAATGAGCAAAATAACTATTCATCCAACTATTACGGATCAAACCAACGTTTGTTGATTGAGAACACCCTTACTTATGATACAAAGTTGGCTAACGACAACAATGTTTATTTCGAACTGGGTCAGTCATTTCAATTCGACACCTACGGGTACAACAACGCTTATGCCCTTAAAGGAACAAACGATTTTATCAAGTTAAATTTGATTGAAACTGACGCAACAAAGAGCAACTATTTGGATCCTAATAATTATAACAAATTCTTGGTGACCAAGGTTGTAGACAGAACAAAGATAAAGTTGTTCTCTTTCTATGGAAAAGGTACCTACAGTATTCAAGATAAATATCTGTTTTCGCTTCAGTTGAGGTCAGACGGAGCTTCCTCAGCTCAGCCAACCAAGAGATGGTTCTACTCACCGGTGGCTTCTGCGCAATGGAATATAGCAAAAGATATGGCTTCAAGCTCGATAAGTGCTTTAACTCTTCGAGCCAGTGCCGGAAGAATAGGAAGGATGCAATCGTTTGACCAATTTTCTCAGGGTCCGCAATACACAGCCCAAATCGGCTACAGCGGTAATGTCAATATCCCGGGATATAATGGATTCTCGGTTCTTACCCGACCTTACAGCGCCGGTTGGATAGGATATGATCTTCCATGGGCTTATTCTGATCAATTGAATTTGGGTCTTGACTTAGGTTTTAATAAAAGAGTTAATGCTTCCTTAGATTTTTATACTCGTAATGATAAAAATCAATTGCTTGGTATCCCAAGTCTGCTTGAATATGGCTATAGCCAAGATTACAAAAGCGGCATGTCTATTAATAATACCGGTGTGGATTTAACTCTTACCGCAAGTATCCTCCCGGAAACACAGCCGTTTTCTTGGACTTCGTCAATCAATGTAAACTATAATACCAATAAGCTTAAGGCTTTGCCCGGCAGTATAAATCAACAAATAATGGGCACCCGTCTGTTAAAAGTCGGTGAATCCGTTGATCAATATTGGTTATTGCAGAATGAGGGAATTTATACATCCGACGAATCTGTTCCCGGATTTGGAACTGATAAGGTTCTAAGCTACAGTACGGGTAATCCATTCAAAGGCGGTGATCCTAAATGGAAAGATGTCAACGGGGATTTCATAATTAATGATGACGATAGGGTTCTGGAAGGCCACTACCTGCCTGTTGCTACCGGAGGTTTTGATAACCGTTTCAAATTAAAAAATTGGGACGTTAATATTAATCTCTATTATAATATAGGTAGAGATTTGATTAACCAAGAAATGTCAAAACGTTTCGATTTCATAAATCAGGAATCGGGTAGAGATATTAACTCTGTTAAAGAAATAACTTTTTGGGAGAAAAGAGGCGATTACAACAAGTATCCTATTTACAACCCTTGGAGCCTTGTTTTGCCTTATCAATCAGAGCAAAACTTATTTTTGGAGGACGCTTCTTTTCTTAAGTTACGTTCGGTCTCTGTAGGTTACGATTTGGGACAATTGTTAAAGAAGAAGAATAAGACAAAAATTTCTCGCTTGTATGTTTACGGCACCGCAAACAATCTGTTTACACTTACTTCTTATAGTGGAAGAGATCCGGAGTTGGTAGGTTTTACAGGTTTTGATTCAGGTTACTCCCTACCTATACCTCGTACGTATACCGTAGGCGTCAAGATGGATCTGTAAGAATGAAAATTTATCTTTAATAGAGAATCACGTAATGAAAAAAATAATATTGAATTCACTTGTGCTGCTTAGTTTACTGGGCGGCTGTAAGAAAGCGTTAGACGTCGATTCTACGCGTGTTGTTTCCGAGCGGAATGACTGGAACTCGCTGGAAGACGCTCGGGCACATCTTTTTGGCGCCTATGGTTTAACACGTGCCGCCATGGCTGATCATAATGCTCATTGGTTATATGGAGACGTAAGGTCAGGTGACTTTACCAGCCCTACTCGACAAGATTTAAAGGCAATTATAAACAATAATCTTAGTGCATCTTATGCTTCAGTAGAGGCTTTATCAAATTGGAGAAGATGGTATGCGGTAGTTAATCAGTGTAATGTTTTTTTAGAGAGAATTAGGGAGATTAATCAGGCAGATCCTCGGTATATTGAATCTACGATGACGGTTGATATAGCTCAAATACGGTTTTTGAGGGCTTTTGCTTACTTCTATATGTGTCGTATATGGGGTGATGTTCCTTTGATTTCATCCTCGATGGAGGGAAAATTCGAAAACAAAGCAAGGGATCCTCAGGCAAAGGTTTTACAGTTTGTTAAATCGGAATTGCAGCTTGCAACTGAGGATTTACCTTACCAATACGGAACTCGCGAAGATCAATACCAAACAGGGTTGTATTACGGGCAAGGACTTAATGCATATCGGGGTGTTTTGGCCACAAAAAATTCTGCTCAAGCGATATTGGCTCATGCCGCTGCTTGGGACGGTGATTATGAAACCGTTGCAACAGCTACTCAGTTTGTGATGAGAAACTATAGTAGAAGCGGCTCAGGTTTTATTTCGCTTGATGATCTTACAGATCCTAACGGTTTGTTTTACCGGTCACCAAGAATAGCTGACGATAATAACACGGGCGGCGGGAATAATCCCGGAGGCGGAAATACCCAAGGGGGAGCAAGAGGAGATGTCTTGGTTGGTTTTCATTTTACTTTTGACGAGCTGGAATCATCTTTTTCAGGACATCTTGAGGAGCTGACTTTAGCCTCCCCGTTTGTAAGCTATAAAAGTGTTCCTGATATTTATGTAACTAAAGATACCATAAAATCAATTTTTAACGAAGGTGATGATTTTCGGTTTTCATTAGATACTGTGGGACGTCCGACCCCCGGGATTCCGGACGGCAGATATTTTTCTAATTACTCAGGTCGTTATCCGATTTTTACTAAGGTTAAAGTTGTGGAGTCAGGTTTAAATCCAAATACAAAAACCAGTACTTTGCCTACCTACTCGAGTTCTATAGTATTTACTCGTTTAGAGGATATTGTTTTATTACGGGCCGAAGCTCTTGCCAGTTTGGGCGAAGTTGACGAAGCTGCAAATCTCCTTAATGAAATTAGAATTAGAAGATACGATCGACTATTTTACAAACCTTACGATCCTGATTTGCACGGAACTATAATTGACGCAATATTTCAAGAGCGCCGGAAAGAACTGATCGGAGAGGGTCACAGGTGGTATGATTTGGTTCGCTATCAGAAATTCAAAAAGCAAGCGAACAGTCGTGTTTATCAGCTCATTAAATCCGGTGGCATTTATTGGCCTATAAGTAAGGTTGTTTTACAACAGAATAGCTTAATAACTCAAAATTCGTACTGGAAATAAGAAGAAATAAGATGAGAAGTTTTAAGAAAATAAAATTAATTGCGATAACTCTGCTTTGTTCAGGAGTCGCTATTTGGACCGGGTGCCAAAAGGACGGAGGGGTGTATTCCAAGCTGCCTGAAAAGGTGGATTTTACAGGCAATGCGTATGAATATTTAAAGAGTAAACCGGGGGTGTATGATTCGCTGTTGAAAGCTGTTGATGCCCTTGGTTATGCTTCTATCCTGCGGGATAGTGACATAACGCTTTTCGCAGTGCCGAACGGAAGTTTCAAGACAGCACTTTTAAACCTAAACACCCAAAGAAGTCAGGCTAATAAGCTCCCGCTCGACTTAAGTACATTGAACTTGGCGTTTTCAAGGCCTAACGTGGGGCTCACGCACTTAGACTCTATGGTGGCAATGTATATTATTAGAGGAAAGCATATCGGTGACAGTCTTGATTTTCAAGATCCTGTTGCACTTCGATCCGTTAAATTTGGATTGCCGATGAATGCGCGACTTAGAGTTAGTCCGTCCTCCGGATTTAACAAGGGCGGGTCCCAGTATCTCGAGTTTAATTTAGTGGGTAGAACCGCTTTAGGTGCTCCAAGTTTGTTTCAGAAAGATTGGGCGCTTTCTACAACAGGAGCTATTAATATAAAGACTAAGAACGCGGTTGTTCACGAGCTTACACCTTCTCATGTTTTCGGTTTTGATGAGTTTGTGTTTAGATATTCTTACGTTCCGCCTCCGCCAAATCTTTTTAAAACATTGGCAGCAGGCCAAACCGATACAATATATCGGTTCGGCGGTAAACATACAGTCTCTCACTACTCCCCTCACGGCTTAAGCGAGTATTTCGAAAGAGTTTACGACGGTGATGTTGTTTCTAAATTTTACATTCCAAGTTGGAATGACGCTAAAAGTGAGGGCTTTTGGCTAAAGTTTAAACCTCGCATTCCGACTGTTGCCGACGCTTATACTTTGGTAAGTGCGGATGATGATCCGGCAAGAGACCCGAAAAATTGGAAAATGGAAGGTTCAATGGATGACATAAATTGGGTAGTTTTGGATACAAAGTTCAATGAAATCTTTCCAAGAAGGCAGATGACCCGAGTTTTCTACTTTCCTAATAAAGTTGCTTATGCGTACTATAGGATTACTTTTGTCGAGAATAACGGATCAGGCGGTTGGCAAATAGCGGATTATACCTTGAATTCTACTTTGGCAGAGTAATAAAAAATAACAGAATTTACATCGATTAAATAAAGATCATGTTTAAAAAATTTAATAGAATATTATTTCTTTCCCTTGCTACATTAATGACAGCAGGCGGATGTAAGCAAATTTACGACGTCCCTGATGAAAGAGACTATATAAGTCCCCGTGCCGATTTTACAAGAAAGGATTTCGGAGGAGAAACTGACTTTGTTTTGGGTAGAACCACTATGACTCAAAGTTCTGAATTTAATTCGGACAATTCAACCTTCCCCTTAAATTTCGAGGTAGTGAACGTTCGATTCGGAGACGGTACGCCAACTCAGGATATACTAAAGGTAAAGTCTGTTTTGGTTTGGACCGCCCCATACACGGGTCAAGAAAAAACTTTGGCGGAAATAGACGCAAAAC
>JAYULL010000084.1:0-12443 GCA_043763625.1 Sphingobacteriaceae bacterium
TTTTTATAGTCAATACCGGCAATTTTGTCATCCCGGGGAACGTGGGACCTTTTTTGAAAACTGTCAATAAAATAATGAAGCCGGAGCATCAGCTTAAAACTTTCCTCAGAATTTTGGATGAATATTCGGAAGATGTTCCCTTGACCAAATTCCTTCCGGGATTTTTTCGCGAGAACAAGCAGATGGGCTCTACAGACAGGAAGACTGCATCCCGTCTAATGTATAATTATCATCGCCTGGGGAAAGCTCTTGCCGCATTTCCAACAGAAGAACGTTTGTTTATTGCCGAATTTCTTTCCGCCGGTTTAAGCACTCCTCTCCTTGAACATTTCAAACCGGAGTTTTGTCAACAGGCAGAATTACCGCTTGAAGATAAGCTCGAATTTTTGAATAAAAAATTGCCGGAATTCAAGTTGGAAGACGTTTTCCCGTTCACCGAACATATTTCAGAAGGAATCGATAAGCACAAGTTCTTACAATCATTTTTTATTCAACCTGATTTGTTTATTCGTATCCATCCCGGCAAGGAAACGATTGTAAAGACGAAACTTGAAACTGAAAGCATTTTATTTACAGAAGAAGGTACTTCTGCTCTTCGTTTGCCAAACGGGACCAAGCTTGATCAAATTTTTCCTGAACAAAAGCCTGTCGAAGTTCAAGACTTATCTTCCCAAAAAACAGGCGAGTACTTCAAACCTCAGAAATACGATTACTGGTGGGATGCCTGTGCCGCTTCCGGTGGGAAATCTTTGTTGTTGTTTGATGAGCAACCGGAAATTAAACTGGTAGTTTCTGACGTGCGGGAAAGCGTGTTAACCAATCTCGACGAACGTTTCGAACAACGCGGCCTAAGAAAGTATCAAAGGAAAATAATTGATCTCACTCAAAATCCCGATCCTTTTCTTCACGATTATGCTTTCGACGGAATTATTTTGGATACCCCCTGCACGGGTTCCGGCACTTGGGGCCGAACACCGGAAATGATCAGCCAATTTGAAGAGCGGAAGATTTTGACCTTTCAACGATTACAGCGAACGATAGCACAAAATGTGGTCAAGTATTTAAAGCCCGGAAAGCCTTTGATTTACATTACCTGCTCTGTTTTTAAGGAAGAAAATGAAGATAATGTAGAATTTTTGATTAACGAGTTTGGTTTAAAATTAGAAAGCCAAGAACAGATTACGGGATATGATAGAAAGGCGGATACGATGTTTGTTGCGAGGTTAACAAGAAACTAAATGCGCTTACGAATCATTAAATCCAAGTATTATTCAAAATTAAAAAGGTCTCGTAATATTGCCCTGATCATCTTATTTATTTGTTTAATAATAGCAAGAAGCATTTCAGGTACCCAAAACGATCATAGTTTGAAAAGCTCAGGTTTAGAAAAACTACTTCCTATAGCAGTTGTTATCATGGCTATCAGCGGGCTTTATGTCGTTTTTTCATGGTTTTATTCCTCCATGTCTACCGATAAGGGATGGGTTACTCTTACAGATACTTCTATCCTATTACAGTATAAAGAAGGGGAACGATTGATTAATCTTTTTGATATTAGAGAAATTGTTATTTCGCAACATAACTTTACTTCCCAAAGAAATAGATACGGTAACTATTCGGGTAATAATTGGCTTGAGATCGAAACTGATACTGAAAAAATTAAAGAAGAGTTTGAATTATTTTACTACGAGGAAGCTCAATTCATAAAAGATAAAATAGAAGTTTGGAAACAGGCAGGGTTGGAGCCTGTACTTAAGGAAATATAAATAAGGTAACTTATAAGCCTGTATTACTCCTAAACAACTTCACTGCAATCGCCAGCAAGATCAACCCGAAAGCTCTACGTAAAACTGCCAACCCAGACTTGCCCAAAAGCCGCTCAAGCCTGTCAGTGTTTTTCAAAACGATGTACACAAAAATCATATTCAAAATTATCCCGACCAGGATATTCGCGGTAGTATATTCGCTTTTAAGAGAGAGCAACGTTGTCATCGTTCCTGCACCTGCAATAAGCGGAAAGGCAAGCGGCACAATTGAAACGGTTTGAGGAACATCTTCTTTAAATAGGTTTATCCCTAAAATCATTTCCATAGCGATAATAAATATTACAATAGAGCCGGCGATGGCGAAGGACGGAACATCTAAGCCGATAATTTTTAGCAACTCATCGCCCAAAAACAAGAAAACAATCATGAGTACCATGGCTACCAGAGTAGCTTTTTCAGACTGAATACTACCCGTTTTATTGCGTAAACTGATAATAACCGGAATAGCCCCGATAATATCAATGATTGCAAATAGAATCATTGTTACTGAGGTTATTTGTTTAATATCCAATTTCATACTTGTACAGTGTCAAACCCCTCCTATAAAACCGCGACACGTTTTATTCGGGATATTTAGGATTTGGAGGATCAAGCGGAACTTCTACTTTCCCTTTTTGGAGGTGAGAGTGTTTAATGCTATATGCAAAGTAAATAACTAAGCCTATTAAAAGCCAAGCACCGAGTCTGAGCCAATTTGTCCACCCTAAACCGAAAATCATCGCCCCACAAACAATTATTCCTAGTATAGGAACCCACGGAACAAATGGAGTTTTAAACTGACGAGGCAGCTCGGGATTAGTTTTACGAAGAACAATGACTGCTACACAAACCAACATAAAAGCAAATAAAGTGCCGATGCTGGTCATATCACCTACTATATCTCCCGGAATAAAGGCAGCAAATAATCCCACCAGAATTAAAATAAACCAGTTAGCCTTATAAGGAGTTTTATATTTAGGATGAACGTCGCTAAACATTGCGGGCAATAGCCCATCGCGGCTCATGGAGTAAAATACTCTGGACTGTCCTAAGAGCATTACTAAGATTACCGAAGAAAATCCGGCAAGGATAGCGACAGTTACGAATTGCGCAAGCCAGCTGTAGCCTGTCATGTATTTTTCAATAGCAAAAGCTACCGAAGCCTCTTTCCCGGTAGTTCTAAAATCTTCTACGGTGGCTACTCCCGTTAAAACGTGAGCAAATAAGATGTATAGAATTGTACAAACCGCCAACGAGCCGAGTATTCCGATCGGCATGTCTCTTTTAGGGTTTTTTGCTTCTTGAGCTGCTGTACTTACCGCATCAAATCCGATAAAAGCAAAGAATACTACCCCTGCCGCTCCCAGTATCCCCATTATCCCTCCGAAATTGTGCGAGATTCCCTGATTATCAGTATAAACGGTAGGTTCCGGAATATAGGTTTCATGATTTACCGGGTTAATAAATCCCCAGCCGATAATTATTAATAGAATAACGATTGTTACTTTAGCGATCACAATAATTCCGTTTACAACAGCAGATTCTTGAGTTCCTCTAATTAATAAAAGCGTTAACAGCGATACTATAGCGAGCGCCGGCAAATTGATAACACCGTGTACGCCAGCAAGCGAATGTTCGAAAGGAGAATGACTGTATTCATAAGGGACGGGGGAGACATGAAGCACACGTACCAGGAGATTATTTAAGTATTCGCTCCATGCAATACCGACCGTCGCGGCTCCGACGGCATATTCTAAAATTAAATCCCAGCCAATGATCCAAGCGACAAATTCGCCCATGGTTGCATAGCTGTAAGTGTAAGCACTTCCGGCGATAGGAATTGACGAAGAAAGCTCCGCATAACATAATCCTGCTAAAGCGCAGCCTACAGCAGCTACAATAAAACCAAGAGTAACAGAAGGACCGGCGTTTTGGGCAGCAGCGGCGGCTGTGCGTACAAATAGTCCGGCACCGATAATTGCCCCGATGCCTAATGCTACCAGTGAGACCGCTGTTAACGTTCTTTTAAGGCCCTTCCCGGAATCATCAGTATCGTCGAGTAGCTGGCTTATCGGTTTTTTTATAAACAGGCTCATAGTTTACTATTTAGGGTTAACAGCATTGCTAAATTTATAACAAAAGAAAGGGATTCTGTGTGCAAAATCCCTTTCTTTTTAGTTTTATGAATGCAAGTTATTTTTCTTTAGATACGTTTACTGCTAAAACTTTAACTTCTTTCGTTACTTCAGGTTTTTTATTTGCATGATTTGGTCCTGCAGCAATGTGCGGAGCAATAATCAGCGAAACGATAGACATTAGTTTAATCAAAATGTTCATAGAGGGACCCGAAGTATCTTTAAACGGATCGCCAACCGTATCACCGGTAACCGAAGCTTTGTGCGGCTCAGATTTTTTGTAATACATCTCACCATTAATTAAAACACCTTTTTCAAATGATTTCTTTGCATTATCCCAAGCACCACCGGCATTCGATTGGAACATTCCCATCAAAACGCCGGAAACGGTAACGCCGGCAAGTAAACCTCCTAAAACCTCAGGCCCGAAAGCAAAACCTACAATTATAGGAACTATTAATGCGATAGCTCCGGGAAGCATCATTTCGCGAATGGAAGCCTTGGTTGAGATAGCCACACATTTTTCGTATTCCGGCTTTGCTTTGTACTCCATAATTCCCGGGATTTCGCGAAACTGACGACGCACTTCTTGAACCATATCCATCGCTGCACGACCAACGGCAGAAATGCAAAGGGCAGAAAAAATATAAGGAATCATTCCGCCGATAAATAATCCGGCAAGAACATCAGCTTTATAGATATCAATACGGTCGATTCCGGCAATACCTACAAACGCGGCAAATAAAGCCAAAGAAGTTAAGGCAGCAGAAGCTATCGCGAAACCTTTTCCGGTGGCAGCAGTGGTATTTCCTACCGCATCTAAATTATCGGTGCGGTGGCGAACTTCTTCGGGCAATTGGCTCATTTCAGCGATACCGCCGGCATTATCGGCAATCGGCCCGAACGCGTCAATAGCTAATTGCATGGCAGTTGTAGCCATCATCCCGGCAGCGGCTATAGCAACCCCGTATAATCCTGCAAAATGGAAAGAGCCGTAAATTCCGGCAGCTAAAACCAAAATCGGGAGAACCGTAGATTCCATCCCAATTGCTAAACCGGCAATAATATTTGTGGCATGTCCGGTAGAGGATTGTTGAATTATTGATCGAACCGGTCGCTTGCCCATCGCGGTGTAGTATTCGGTGATAATACTCATCAACGTGCCCACAATTAATCCCACCATGATGGCAAGAAAAACATCGGTATTGTCAAATTCATAACCGCGAATAGACATACTTTCAGGCAGTACCCACCGCACAGCAAAAAAAGAAGCTATGGCAGTCAAAATAATAGAAGACCAATTGCCGATATTTAGAGCATTTTGTACACTATCGGTTTCATTTTTAATTTTAACGAACCCCGCAGCAATAATCGAAAATATTAAACCTAAACCTGCGATAAGCATAGGGAGAAGAATGGGAGCAATACCGCCGAAGTTATCTAAAGTTTCTGCTTTAACTTCGCGGCCCAAAACCATTGTTGCTAAAATTGTGGCAACATACGATCCGAATAAATCGGCACCCATTCCGGCAACGTCTCCTACATTATCACCTACATTATCCGCAATAGTTGCAGGATTACGCACATCATCTTCAGGAATCCCGGCTTCAACTTTTCCCACTAAGTCGGCACCAACATCGGCTGCTTTAGTGTAAATACCTCCGCCAACCCGAGCAAATAAGGCAATTGATTCTGCTCCTAAAGAAAACCCGGCTAAAACCTCAAGGGCCTTGGCCATGGCAACGCCATTTACGTTTCCGCCGGAATTAACCACATACATTTGATAAAAGACGATAAAAAGCGAACCTAAACCCAAAATAGCTAACCCGGCAACGCCGAAGCCCATAACCGAACCTCCGGTAAAAGAGACTTTTAAAGCCTGAGCTAGACTTGTTCGGGCAGCATGAGTGGTACGAACGTTCGCTTTTGTTGCAATATTCATCCCGATGTATCCTGCCAGAGCTGATGTGAAAGCACCGATAAGAAAAGATATCGCTATTACCGGGCTTGATGTTTCGACTAAAGTGCCCGAATATGCAAGTAGCACGGCTGCAATAACGGCAAAGTAGGAAAGTACTTTCCATTCTGCTCGCAAAAATGCCATTGCTCCGTCGGCGATATACCCGGCAAGGGTTTGCATGTTTTCGTCGCCGGCATTTTGTTTGGTAACCCATGCAGATTTTGAAAGCATTACTATAATTCCGATGAGCCCGAAAACGGGAATCAGGTAAATAAGATTTTGTTGTAAAAACTCCATATAGTTTATTAATTGTGCTGAAAAAAAATTAATTGGTTTTTGTGTAAACGTCAAAAATAACAGGCTAAATCAATTAAACAAATTTAATTTACTGATTACCTAAACGCATTCATAATAAAAAAGAATCTGATTTTGTTTGCAAATGTTTCCCGGTGCAAATTTTTAGATAATTTAGGCAATCACTAATCCAAATAAAAATGTCTGAAGCGATAGAACCTTCCGGAATGAAACGTGAACTCGGTTTGCTGGATGCTACCCTCTTAGTTGCCGGAAGTATGATAGGTTCAGGAATATTTATCGTCAGCGCTGATATTACCCGCAACGTAGGCTCTGCAGGTTGGTTGATTGCAATTTGGTTGATAACAGGGTTTATGACATTGATTGCTGCAGTAAGCTACGGCGAACTTAGTGCTATGTTTCCGAAAGCAGGCGGCCAATATGTTTATTTAAAAGAAGCTTATAATCCTCTAATCGGTTTTCTATATGGATGGAGTTTTTTCGCGGTGATACAAACCGGAACAATTGCTGCTGTCGGCGTTGCTTTTTCAAAGTTCACAGCCTATTTACTTCCCCAGGTAAGCGAAGATTTAATTTTGTTTTCGATCGGTTCTTTCAAAGTTTCACCCGCCCAAGTACTTTCCATAGTAATAATTTTTTTGCTTACTTATATTAATACGAAAGGAGTTAAAACCGGCAAGCTCATACAAACCTCGTTTACACTTACTAAACTTTTAAGTTTATTCGGCCTAATACTTTTCGGCTTTATTGCCTTTAAGGCAGATGTTTGGAATGCTAATTGGACGGAAGCGTGGAATTTACAAAAGTTGAATCCGGGAAACGGATTCGAACGATATACCGTCGTTGCCGCTTTGGGCGCAGTTGCTGCTGCGATGGTGGGATCTATTTTCAGCAGCGATGCATGGAATAATGTGACATTTATTGCAGGCGAAATAAAGAACCCGCAACGCAATATCGGCTTAAGTCTTTTCTTCGGCACATTGATAGTAACGCTTATTTACGTACTTACCAACCTTGTTTACACTGCTGTTTTACCTTTAAATGAAATCGCCACAGCTGAAAAAGACCGGGTGGCAGTTGCTGCTTCGCATGCTATTTTCGGCAACATCGGTACAGTAATTATTGCCCTAATGATTATGATTTCGACTTTCGGATGCAATAACGGATTAATTCTTTCCGGTGCTCGTGTTTACTACACGATGGCTAAGGACGGATTGTTTTTTAAAAAAACCGGACGGCTTAATAGAAATGCAGTGCCTGAATTTGCTTTATGGATCCAATTTGTAGTAGCTGCCATACTTTGCCTAAGCGGAAAATACGGCGACCTGTTGGACATGGTATCGTTTGTAGTTGTGATATTCTACGTGCTTACCATTGCCGGGATTTTTATTCTACGTAATAAACGCCCTAATGCGGAACGGCCATATAAGGCTTTCGGTTATCCGTTTTTGCCGGCCCTGTATATTGTTATGGGATTGACCTTCTGTTTCCTGTTAATTTGGTTCAAACCGGAATTTACATGGCCCGGATTGATTATCGTTTTAATAGGTTTGCCAATTTATTATTTGTGGGCGAGGAAGGAAGCTGTCAGCTAACAGCTTTGAGCTATTAGCTAAAGCTTTTCCCTTTTATAAACCGGTGTCTTTTTTTACTTTTGCGCTTCCTTTCAAACAAACATTCACATTGGAGAATAATCAGCTTACTACCGTAGAAACAGCAAAAGATTTAGGTTTGCGTCTCGAAGAATTCGACCGAATAAAGGAGATTTTGGGCCGAACGCCGAACTTTACCGAACTTTCAATTTTCTCGGTAATGTGGAGCGAACATTGCTCCTATAAAAACTCCATTGTTTGGCTTAAGACATTACCGAAAGACGGTCCTCGAATGCTGGCTAAAGCCGGTGAAGAAAATGCCGGAATGGTTGATTTAGGAGACGGAATTGCATGTGTTTTTAAAATAGAATCCCATAATCACCCGTCTGCTTTAGAGCCTTATCAAGGTGCAGCGACCGGTGTGGGAGGAATAAATCGTGATATTTTTACAATGGGAGCTCGACCAATAGCTCAACTGAACTCACTTCGCTTCGGGGATCCGAATCTTGACCGTACAAAATGGTTAATTAAAGGAGTGGTGAAAGGAATCGGCGATTACGGAAATGCTTTCGGAATACCGACGGTTGGCGGAGAAGTATTCTTTGATGAATGCTATAATATTAATCCGTTGGTTAATGCCATGTCTGCCGGAATTGTAAAGGTAGGCGAAACAGTGTCCGCTACGTCTTACGGGGTAGGAAATCCGGTATTTATTGTAGGTTCCGCAACCGGAAAAGACGGAATTCACGGTGCAGCATTTGCATCAAAAGATATTACAGAAGATTCTGTAAACGATTTACCGGCTGTTCAAGTAGGCGACCCTTTTCAAGAGAAATTACTATTGGAAGCTACCCTTGAAGTCATTCAAACCGGAGCAGTCATCGGCATGCAGGATATGGGCGCCGCCGGAATCATTTGTTCAAATTCCGAGATGTCGGCAAAAGGCGAACACGGCATGCGAATCGATTTAGATAAAGTGCCGATGCGTCAGGAGAACATGAAACCCTTTGAGATTTTACTTTCAGAATCTCAAGAACGAATGCTGATTGTGGTTGAGAAAGGCCGCGAAGCAGAAGTTCAGCAGGTTTTTGATAAATGGGATTTGAATTGCGTTCAAATAGGAGAGGTGACGGATACTAAACGCCTTCTTTATTATATGAACGGCGAACTGGTTGCGGATGTTCCGGCAGATGATCTGGTTTTAGGCGGAGGAGCACCTATTTATCATCGGGAATATAAAGAACCTGCTTACTATAAAGAGTTTAAAAAGTTTAAGATTGAAGATGCTGAAGAACCGGCAGATTTAAAAGCTGTTGCCGAACATTTGCTTTCGCATCCGAATATTGCCTCGAAACGTTGGGTAACAAACCAGTACGACTCGATGGTTGGTACTGCAACTATGACGACGAATCGCCCAAGCGACGCTGCCGTAGTTGCCGTAAAAGGTACTGATAAGGCAATTGCGCTAACTATAGATTGTAACTCACGGTACGTCTACGCCGACCCGAATATCGGTTGTCAAATCGCGGTAGCAGAAGCAGCAAGAAATATTACGTGTGCCGGCGGAGAGCCTGTTGCAATTACAAATTGCTTGAATTTTGGTAACCCATACGTGCCGGAAGTTTATTGGCATTTTGTAGAAGCGATAAAAGGAATGGGAGAAGCTTGTTTGAAGTTCGAGACCCCGGTTACAGGCGGAAACGTAAGTTTCTACAATCAATCGAGTGATGAAGGCCCGGTTTTCCCCACTCCGACTATCGGGATGCTCGGTGTTTTAGACAATACCGAAACCTTAACTACTTTAGATTTCAAAGCTGAAGACGATTTAATTTATCTAATCGGCGAAAGCGTTAACGATATTGCTTCATCTCAATATCTAGCTTCTTACCATAAGATCGAAGCTTCTCCGGTACCATATTTTGATTTGGAGAAGGAGTACGCAATGCACCAAGTAGTTAAGCAATTGATTAAAGAGAAGCTAATTCAATCGGCCCATGACGTAGCGGATGGTGGTTTGTTTGTTGCGTTATTTGAGTCGGCCAAACCCAACGGGTTAGGCTTTACGGTTGAAAGTGATGACCAGATCCGTAAAGACGCATTCTTATTCGGTGAGGCACAAGGTCGAGTTGTGGTATCCGTTAAACCGGAACAACAAGAAGCTTTTGTAGAATTATTGGCTACTTCAGAAACTGACTACAGCTTGTTAGGTACTGTTTCCGGCAACGGCGAAATGTTGATAGACGGAGCATCTTTTGGAGGAATCACTGAAGCAATCGAGCTAAACGATAATGTGTTGCACAATTTGTTAGGCGCATAAGAAACTCAAAAAATACTCAGTGCTAATTAAGCTATCCTATTTTAATGTAATATACGGACTTTGCTTTTTCCTAATTAGTTCCCATAATTCTGGTTTGGAATGGTATAACTCGGCTATATTCTTAGTGATAGTGGCATACAATTACTTTGTTACTACTATTGACGGTTACAGAGCAATAGTAACGAACAGAATTTTTATTACATTGAGGGTTTTCACAATAGCCATAGTGGGATTAATGGCTATTAACTGGTTCCGTCTAATTTCGACTTTAAATTTTGCCGACGCTAATCCATTTTTAATATGGTTTATGATTTTGACAAGAATAATTTTTATTGTTACTGTGGTTTTTCACTTGATTATATCTTTCAGACTACAAATTAGGCCCAATGCTAAATCTTAAGAAAATACACCATATCGCAATTATCGCTTCCAATTACCCGAAAACTCGAGAATTCTACGTCGACAAACTCGGCTTCAAAATAGTTTCCGAAGTATACAGAGAACCCCGCGACTCGTACAAACTGGATTTAGAAGTCGGCGGGCAATATCAAATAGAGATTTTTTCTTTTCCTACAGCTCCTCCTCGTCCCTCAAGTCCCGAAGCTTGCGGTCTGCGCCATTTAGCTTTTGAAGTTGATGATATTAACGAAACCATAAAAGAACTCAACGACAGAGGAATAGCAACAGAGCCTATTCGTATAGACCCGAGTACGGGCAAACAATTTACTTTTTTCGCCGATCCTGACGGCTTGCCGCTGGAATTGTACGAGGCTTAGAGAACTTTTGACTGTTGCAAAATGAAAGACGGAATATTTTCCACTAAGAAAGAAATAGGACTTCGCAAAGAATCTGTATTGATCGCAAAAGCTCAAATGATAAAATTATTTGTAGGAGGCTTTTTGGTATTAGCGGCTTTGATTTTAGGACTATATTTTAAATAGGAGAATGATTTTTCATTTCAAACAATTTGCCGTTAACCAAGCAAATTGTGCAATGAAAATAAATACCGACGGCGTTTTACTCGGAGCTTTAGCCGAAGCTCAAAATCCAATAAACATTTTAGATATCGGAACCGGAACCGGAGTGGTCGCTTTAATGTTGGCGCAACGTTTTTCGAAGGCTCAAATTGAAGCTGTAGAAATAGATAAAGCGGCCGCAGAAACTGCTGCCGGTAATTTTTCAAGTTCGCCTTTCGCTTCGCGGATGAGTTGTTTTTCCGGTTCTTTTGAGGAATATTTCCGTCTTCATCCGGATAGGAAATTTGATTTAATTGTTTCTAATCCGCCGTTTTTTATTGATTCGTTAAAAAATCCGGATTCCGGCAAGTCTACTGCTCGCCATACCGATAAAGCTTTTTTCAAAAGCCTAATTAAACTGGCTGCCGTGCATCTTTCACCGAATGGTTGTTTGTGTCTTTTGGTGCCGGAAATAATCCTAAACTTGATAAGTCCGCTTGCAGAAGAAGCAAGTACGGGACTCTCCCGAATCATTAATATTAAATCCTTCGCCGCTTCCCGGCCTCATCGTTTTTTGGTTAGCTTGTCTAATAGCCAAAACACTCGTCCCAATTTTGATTTTGTTATTTACGAAAAAGAAAAAGTTTACAGCGAGCAATATCGCGAAGCTTTTGAACCTTTCTTTACCATATTTTAATTGCCCCGATGACTCGAATTGGCCTCCTTTCTGATACTCACAATTACTTGGACGAAGCCGTATTCAAATATTTCGACGAGTGTAATGAAATCTGGCATGCAGGCGATTTCGGATCGATTGAATTAGCTGATAAACTTGCCGGATTCAAACCATTAAAAGGTGTTTACGGAAATATTGACGGGAAAGATTTACGAATTGTTTATCCGGAAACTCTTCGCTTTAAATGCGAAGAAACAGAAGTTTTAATAACACATATCGGAGGTTATCCCGGAAGGTATAATCCTAAAATAAAACCTGACATTTTAGCAAATCCGCCCAAAATTTTTATAGCTGGCCATTCACATATCTTAAAAGCTCAATTCGATCCTAAAATTAAATGTCTTCATCTAAATCCCGGCGCAGCCGGAAAACAAGGTTGGCATAAAGTGAGAACATTAATGCGCTTTACGATTAACGGGGATAGAATTCAAGATTTGGAAGTGATTGAACTGGGAGGGAAATGAAAGGAATACGAATTACAATTTTGCCGGTATTGAAAATATTTAAAACAACGAATACCGAAGTCAACTTAACCTCAAAGCTCAAAGCTCAAAGCTCAAAGCTCAAAGCTCAAAGCTCAAAGCTCAAAGCTCAAAGCTCAAAGCTCAAAGCTCAAAGCTCAAAGCT
>JAYULL010000085.1:0-3422 GCA_043763625.1 Sphingobacteriaceae bacterium
GTCATAGCGAGGAGGAACGACGAAGCTATCTCAATAACTACTCTTTTTGATGAGATTGCTTCAGTACCTTTCGCTCTTCCCCAAACTGCTTCGCAATGACGGTAGAACGTTCGTCATAGCGAGGAGGAACGACGAAGCTATCTCAATAACTACTCTTTTTGATGAGATTGCTTCAGCGCCATTCGCTCTTCCCCCAAACTACTTCGCAATGACGTTAAAACGTTCGTCATAGCGAGGAGGCACGACGAAGCTATCTCAATAACTACTCTTTTTGATGAGATTGCTTCAGCGCCATTCGCTTTTTTCCCGTACTGCTTCGCATTGACGTTTTTGTTCGTCCCGACGAGGAGATACAATAGTGCTATTTAGAAAAAGACAACTCAAACCATACTAAACAGCTTCGCGATTTACACCAATCCCACCACAAACACCACCCCCGCCACCAACAACACCACCGAAACCCCCAACAACAAAAACATATACCCCGGAATCCAAATCCCGAAAAGGGAAAGCAAGGGTTGAACGAAGAGTAAAACAAGCAAAGCAACTACCGATGCAATAAAAAACTTCTTCCCGAAAAGGCCGGTTCGGGAAGATATTACAGGAGAGCTTTCCGTTAATCCCTGTAAAATAACCGGACTGATACATCCTAAAGCAATCAAATGAATATAGCCGATGATGAGATTCCGGTTGTTAAAAGTCCACTCGCCGATGGCCGGAAAGCAAATCAAGACTTGAAACAGCACTTTAAGCGTTATTGCTATCAACGCGGCGTTCAATAAAAACACATTCTTCCGTTGCCGGAAAAAAATAAAAAAGATACTCAGCCATCCCGCAAGGTTAAAAAGGCTTGAAAATAAGGCAATTCCGGCAAAAAATGCGGAAGGCTTCGCCCAAAGAGTAAAAATAAAATACAGCGGTCCCGTGGAGCCGATAAAAAGTAAGAGCCACTTTTTGTATAAACCGTATTCCGGCACTTGGAGATTAAACCGGTGAGCAATAAGCGTAAGAGCGCCGAACAACATCCAGCCGTTCATCTGAAAATGCAAATAGAAATAGATGGCGTTTTGATAATACTGCGTGTCCTTTAGTCCATTGGCAGCTAAAGGCGCAAGTGTGTATGGACCGAGCGAAGACAGGCACAAAAAGAATAGGGCGGCTTTAAGAAAAGACCGGCTTACCGGATTCAGTTTTCGGTAACTTTTGTTTTTAAGAACTATATAGGTAAATCCGTAAGTAACGAAAATAAACAAGGTGGAAAAAGTAATAGAAACAGGTTTATAACCTTGCATTGCAAAACTCACCAACATGCCGAAAGAACTGATCAGCGTAAGCGTAACAACCGGTTTAAAACTACGGCTAAGCTTTTCGTCGTTGCAGGCTTTAACAATTAGGAATGCTAAAGACAAAAACATCCAAGCCGAAAAAGCAAAATGCGAGTGCGAATGCAGCAGAAATTGGTAACTGAATCCCGGCAGAGCATACAACTGCAGGTAGCGCAGCAGAACTCCGGCAAAAGCGAGAACGATATAATTAGCTAGCGCCCAAAAGGTAATTTTTCGAGCATTCATATCAGGTGCTCAGCAAGCGTTTGCCCTCTTCGGAAATGTTATCGTAACTCCAAACAGGCTCCCAAACTAAGTTTACTTGAGCGGTGTATTCTTTGTAATAATGTTCGATACAGTTCTTAACAGATTGTAAAATAGCATCGCCGACGGGGCAAAATTTAGAAGATAAAGTCATCGTAACTTGTATTTCTTTTTGCGGCTCGTTTACATCTATATTATATACAAGCCCCAAATCGATTACGTTTATCTGCAATTCCGGGTCTATTACTAAATGTAAAAGCTCTTCGATTCCGGTTTTTAAATTAAAATGAGGATCGGTTATATTAAATTCCATCACACCAAAACTTTAGGTTTATGAAATACAACTTTTAGCAAATTAGATAAGTAGAAAGCGGCGCAAAAGCAAAGTGAAACCATTCCGAGATATACTAAACCGGTGTTTCCGGCAAGTAAGCCTGAATAAAAGGCCAAGCAAAAAATTCCAAAACAAAACGTTTGGATTTTAAGCAAAGAATTGTTGAATAGATCGGCCGGCATTGGTGTTTTTGCTCTTCCGGCTAAATGTTCGTACTGCTTGGCCCAAACAATAAACGGCATGGTTTTAAAGGTCTGCCCTAGGATCAGCGAGCTTATCCAACCGATAAAAATAAGTGTTCCGTAAAGCGTACTTAATTTTAAAGCCAAGGGATTTGAAGTCAGGCTAAAGCGAATAACTACCGGCAAAGCGACTATTGCCGAAGCAAGAAATACAATAGATATAACAGTATTTGTAATCGGTAAGTCAATGGCTTTTCGCATTCGCGATTTGAAGCACCAAAATACATATACAAAATAGCAGACAATTCCTGAAATGGCTAAACCCGCGAACAGATAGGTTTTCAGGTTGATGCCATATATGTACCCGTCGGTAATGAAAGCAATTAAAGCAAGGTTAATAAGATAATAACTTGCTGACAGCAATTTCACTTTTTGCACTTTCGAAACCAAAAACATCGGGATGAGCTTCGAACTTACGCCGATAATCAGCAATAAAAACCAGCCTGCAATACCGGCATGTGCATGCAAACGCAAAAACTGCAAATGATCTTTGGGAAGAAAAGCATATTGAAAATTAAAAACCAGCAACGCGCCGAGAGTGGTTGTAGCTAATAGCCAGATAGAAGCGGTAGTAATAAATTCGCGGTAGATTGAATTTAGGGTTTTATTTCCCGCGGAAGTTAAGCACGCATTTAAAACGAAACAGGCAATGCCGGAAAGAAGCAAAACGCTTCCCGCTTGCATACACAATCCAACATCAAATTGCCAAAATGCACATACCAACAAAAATAATCCCGGAACAAAAAGCGAAATACTTAACCAAGCAAGTTTAATGCTGTACAGGCCGGTTTCTAAAATTATAGGCAGCAATTGATAGCAGGAGCCGAAAATGATGACGGTTCCCCAACCCAAGGCGGCGGTATGTGTAAGCGCAAGCAGTTTTGGGTTAAAATAATGCCCGCCAAAAGAATCTACGGAAAATAGGAGCATGATACTTAAAGCAGCAAAGCAAATTCCTGCAATCAGATAATGTGTTATAACTAACCGGTACAGTGCTGTCTTATTCTTTTCCGATTTCATATTTGTAAATCAGCATGTCCACTTCGCCTTCTCGGATTGTTTTTAGGGCGTAGTCAAATCCGCGGCTCTCTAACTCCGGAAACAAGAAAATCGGTTTCTTTTTGTGGTGAACAAATAAGGCTTCATTCTCGGCTATGTGCCTACTGTGAACCCACATCTATAGCCAGTTTCCATCCATAAAAAATATCGGCAAATTTATCCAGGCCTCTTTTAAGTACTATGATGCCGGGAGGTCCC
>JAYULL010000086.1:0-12288 GCA_043763625.1 Sphingobacteriaceae bacterium
TGGATATCCATTCCGTCAAGTATCCAAGATGTTGAAAGACCTGTTCCAGTTCCAAGTTCAAGAAATTTGCTTGATGGTTTTGTTGCAGCAAGTGTCCGCAGTAATGAACAAGTCAAAATATCAGAAGGCATGGTAAATCCATTTTCCTTTGTCGCTTTGTCAATATCCAAATAAAAGTTAGGAATTGGTTGGTTTATTTCATCTGTCATTATATGTATTTTGAACTGTTAGTGATTCAAGTGCTCTCCTGCGGTAGCCCCTAACGGTTTCGGGCTTGGCGAAGGTGGCGATTTTCACCACAAATGTTGATGCGGAGAACCAAACTTTGATTAACCACAAATGTGTCTGCGGAGTACTGAACCGCCACTTTAGCCAAACCCGTGTTAGCGGATGTGGCTTTGTTCGGTCGAAGCTCTGCTGTCCCAAGTTTGCACTGTCCTTGTGCGGTTGCTTGCAGGCTCTTTTGCTTTTTTTGAGTTGCTTCAAACGTTGGCAAAAAAGCAAATGTGCCTGCAAATGAGTTGGTTATCATTTTTGAATTTGTTGAATATGTGTTACGAAGTTGTCCAGCGTTAAAATTCTTTCTCTAAAGTCCGCAGGAAAACTTGTCAAGTAAGGCTTAGGAACAACTAGGCACACATTGTATTTATACATTTCTTCAAGTTGATTTTTAGAAATGCCTTGCTGTAATGTGAAAAGATGTTTTGTTTTAACTCGGTCAGCTTCATTTAATATTTGTCTCCAACGGTCTTTGCAAGTTGTCTTAGAAGCAAGCACAACCAAATTCTTTGGATTAAATTTTACATTGTTGTAAGCCTCAACATTTGGAAATATAAAGTCTGGTTTCTTGTTGTCTTCTGTTGTTGCTTGCGTTGCAAACGCAAGTTCAAAAGTTTTGAAGATTTCAGAAAGATGATGTTCTAAAGATTTTCCTGCTCTACTTTTTCGTCTGTTCAAAATCGTGTTTGCCATTTCTACAAGTTCTTCAACTGTTTTGAAAGGTGTTTGAATTCTGCTGTTGTATCTATCGTTCTCAATGACTTTGAAAAGTTGAAACTCTGCATTAAGCCAATTCAAAATTTCTTTGTCGGGATTTGCTTTTACAATTTGTGAAGTAATGTTGTATGCACCATTGTAACAGTTTCTTGAATTGGTTGCAAGCGATACTGTTGTTGGAAAATCAATTTTAAGTGATTTTAGAAATGCTGTAAAGCATTGCATCAAACTATCCTCTGCTGTTGCTTGAAATTGTTTTGGAATAATTCCGTTTGTGTCGCTCGATGAAATATTTAGCGCTGCAAAAAATCCGTCAATTTCTTCGTCTGTTTGCAAGACAAATGCCTCATAGAAGTCGGATGATTTTTTACAAATAACTAAAAGGTCTCCAATGTTTGCATCCTCCAAAAATGGAAAACCTCTACCAAATCTTGTAAGCCGATATTCATTTCTTGTTCCAACTCCGTAGTAAATGAAACGACTTGGCGTTTCAAAATCATCTTGCCATTTTATGGTAATAAACTTGTCTTTGTTTTCGCCTTTCTCACCTGCCTTGTCAAAAAACAACCCCCACGAATGTTTGTGAATGTGAAAACCTGCTTGATGTCCACCAGTTGAACCAGTATCATTAGCTGTAATGTATTTACTGAAAGCAATTTTAGATTGCTGTGCTGAGAATATGGCTTTTGTTAGTATGCTTTCCATTTAGCTTTAAAATTTCTTTTACAATGTTTTTCCCAACCGCTTGTATCAATGGTGTTACAACTGAATTTCCAAATTGTTTGTATGCTTGATTGTCAGAAACTGGAATTAAAAATGTGTCTGGAAAACCTTGAAGCCTTGCACATTCTCTCGGTGTAAGTCGTCTTGGTGCTTTGCCGTTTTGCGGTATTAAAATTTCTGCTCCGTCTTTGTAATATCTTGCACTCATTGTCCGTGAAATTCCGTTTAAGTCTGTCATGCCGAAACCAAAACCGTTTCCTTTTGCTTTGTGCTTTGCTGCGTAACCTTGCAAGTAATTCCAAAGATGGTCTGATAAAGTATATTTCTTGTCAACCTCTTTTTCTAAAATGTCTTTGATGGCATATTTTGTATCACCCATTTTAGGAAATTCAAAAGTCTCTTTCTCTTTAAAAACCTTCTTATTGAAGCCTACAATTATTATTCTTTCTCGATGCTGTGGCACAAAATGTTGTCCGTCCAAAACCTTGAAATGAATAGAGTAACCAAGTTCTTTAAGCGTTTCTTTGATGATTGTAAATGTCTTGCCTTTGTCGTGGCTCACAAGATTTTTTACGTTTTCCAACATAAATGCCGAAGGCATTTTATGTTTAATAATTCTTGCAACGTCAAAAAATAATGTTCCTTGAGTTTCGTCCAAAAAGCCGTGGGCTCTGCCCAAGGCGTTTTTCTTTGAAACTCCTGCAATTGAAAAAGGTTGACAAGGAAAACCACCAAGCAAAATATCGTGGTCAGGGATTTCTTTTTCGGAAATTTTTGTGATGTCGCCAAACGGAACTTCTCCAAAATTGGCTTCGTAAGTTTTCTTTGAGTAAGTGTCCCACTCGCTTGTAAATACACACTTTCCTCCAAGATTTTGAAACGCTAAACGAATGCCACCTATACCTGCAAACAAGTCAATAAACTTAAATTTTGGTGTTGTCGGTGGTGGAAATGGTATGTCCCATTTTATAGGTAAATAATATTGAAAGTCGGGTTCTTGAACAATGTTAAGCTCTTCGTGTAACTCTGTCAAATAAGCTTTTGCGGTCGGTTGAAAGTATTGCGAAACGCCATTTTTATGGTTCTGAAAATAGTGCGTCAAATGAGCCAAGTCGTTGTCAGTCGTCTTGTTGACTTCAATTTGAAGTTTTGCTTTTATGTCAGAATATTTTTTACTCATTCGGTCTGCAATGTCGTAAAAATTGATGAGTTAATTGTCGGTAAGAGTGCAAATTTTTCAACAGTCTATACAGTCGGGTGGTGGGTGGGCTTTGGGTGCGGTTGGGCAAAATTAAATGTGCTGCATAAGCGTTGATTTGTGTGTCGGCTTGCAGCTCTTTTAATTTTGCGAAGCGTTGGCAAATTGTCGTCCGTTTTTACCACGGTCGCTTAGAGTTTGCACGGTCGCTCTGCCATTTCCGCTAACTAGTATATAGATGCACCCACTTGCATCTATATTTCATATATCTACTATTATTTACTAAACTCACTTTCTTCTCCAATAAAAATCTCCCCTCGAAATACAAACTCAGCCGGCCCCTCCAAAAAAATGTCCGTAAACTTTTCTCCGTCAGAGTTAAACCGAATATTCAGATCACCGCCTAAAGCTTTTATCGGAGTATTTATATTTTCTGTTAGGCCTTTATGTTTTGCCATGGCAAGCGCCACGGCAGTAACGCCCGTGCCGCAAGCATAAGTTTCATCTTCTACACCTCGTTCGTAAGTTCTTACGAAATAGAAATCTTGGAAGTCTTCCACGAAGTTTACATTAATTCCGTCCGCTTTATAAATAGCGTTATAACGGATCGCTTTCCCGTCATTAAAAACATCTTTTTCTTTTAAATCGGATGTAATAGTTACATAATGAGGCGAGCCGGTATTTAAAACATAAGCATTGCCATCTGTTTTTATTTGTTCTACATCATTCATCTGCAAACTAACCCAACTTCCGTCTTCGGAAATTTTGGCATAATGAGAGCCGTCAACTGCCAAAAAATTAGTCTCTTCTATAATTAGTCCTAAGTGTTTCGCAAAAGCTACAATACACCTGCCCCCATTACCGCACATACTGCTTGGCTTGCCATCGGCGTTGTAATAAACCATCTCAAAATCATACCCCTCTCTTTCTTGTAAAAACATAATCCCGTCTGCGCCGATACCGAAACGCCGGTCGCATAGCCGTTCCAACACTTCCGGACGCTGATGATTAAAATAACCGGTACGATTATCAACTAAGATAAAGTCGTTTCCGGCACCTTGGTATTTCGAGAATTGGAGTTTCATGATGTATTGCAAGATTACATAAAATGCCTTTAAACTAATAATTCGAATTATTTGCAGGATGTAAAAGTTCGGAAAACAACGGAATAAATTATTTAAAACACGTTTAACATTTTTTAACAAAGTTTAGTGTAATTCTTCTTTGCAAATTATATCTAACCGGTATTAATTTTGAAAGAGTTTAAAACGAAAAGGAATAAAAACATGAAAAAAATAGGTATTACTCTTCTTACTGCTTTCGTTGGCGGAGCGGTGGCTGTTGGCAGCTATAAACTTATAGAAAACAAATACGCCGACAGTATATCTCTTGAAGAAAGGCAAAAAGTATATTTCACCAATAATCCGGTAAATGTTGCTTCTTCCGCCGGCGAGGTTGATTTCGTGCAACCGGCGGCAGCCGTTACTCCGGCTGTAGTTCATATCAAAACTACTTATTCCGGTAACGCCGCCGGTGGCGGTATGGACGACATGTTCGAAGAGTTCTTCGGCGGGCCTCGGCAACGCAGTCCTCAGATGGCATCGGGTTCAGGAGTTATAATTTCTGACGACGGTTATATTGTTACCAATAACCACGTTGTAGAAAAAGCATCAAAAATTGATGTTGTACTGCCGGATAAACGCTCTTTCCAAGCTAAAGTAATCGGTCGCGACCCGAACACTGATTTGGCTCTGATTAAAGTGAGCGGCACAAAACTACCTATCGTTAAGTTGGGAAATTCAGATAATGTCCGGGTTGGTGAGTGGGTTTTAGCTGTAGGATATCCTTTTACTTTAAACACCACCGTTACCGCAGGAATTGTAAGTGCAAAGGGCAGGAGTATAGGAATTTTAGGGCAAGACGATGAAACCCCTTATCATCAACGTAACCGTCCGGTTCAGCAGAAAAAAGCGAATACTGCAATAGAATCTTTTATACAAACTGATGCAGCCATTAATCCCGGAAACAGCGGCGGAGCTTTAGTTAATACCCGAGGCGAGCTGATAGGTATAAACTCAGCTATTGCTTCTCAAACCGGAAGTTATGCAGGCTATGGATTTGCAATTCCGATTAATCTTGCTAAAAAGATTTTAGAAGATTTCAGAAAATTCGGATCGGTGAAACGCGGATTTATAGGTGTCAGCTTTGTTGAGCTCGATGCCGAACGAGCCAAAACCTATGGCATAAAGCAAATAAACGGCTTGTATGTTGATAAGGTAGTTGATAACAGCGGCGCTGAGGCGGCAGGATTAAAGAACGGAGATGTAATAACTCGTGTTGAAGGCAATCAAATTTCATCGTCCGCCGATTTGCAAGAACGCGTGGGGCGACTTCGTCCCGGTGATAAAATCGACTTAACTTATTTACGGGAAGGAAAAGAGCGCAATGCCACAGTTACCTTGAAAGGTGAAGAATCCGTTAAAACTGCTTCTAATATATCTTCTGAAGAGATGTTTAATAAAATGGGGGCAAGCTTTACTCCGGCAACTACAGCGCAAAAACAACGATATAATGTCCGAAACGGCGTAGTTGTGACCGAGGTTTACGAAAACGGATTATTCGAAGAAGCAGAAATTCCTAAAGGAACGGTGATCACGGGCATTAACGGTAAGTTGATTAATTCGGTTGAAGATATGGATAACGCGTTATTGGAAAGCCGAAATAATATGGTTAGGATTGACGGTATTGCTCCTGACGGATCTCGTTTCCGAACAATTTTACCGGTTAGTCCTCAGTAATTAAGTTAAAGGATATTTCGAAAGCCTTTTACCACCGGTAGAAGGCTTTCTTATTTTTGACCATGGCTAAACCTATTCCGTTCGATTATGAAATTTTCGGGGAGCAAATAAAGCTGCTTCCGCAAAAAGCCCTTTACTGGCCCTCAAAAGAAATTTTGGTAATAGCCGACGTTCACTTTGGCAAGGTCGGACACTTTCGCAAAGCGGGAATAGCAATTCCTAAATCAATGGAGCAAGAAGATTTAGCAGCATTGTCAGATTTGCTGCACGAGTACAAACCTCGAACCCTTATCTTTTTAGGCGACTTTTTCCATAGCGAAATGAACAACGATTGGAATTGGTTCGAGCTGTGGCGCCAACTTTTTACTGAAACACAAATGATCTTGGTAAGAGGAAACCACGACCTTTTTCCTATCAATATTTATATAAGAAATAATTTCGAGGTAGTGGATACGTTAAGTCTCGATCCTTTTGTGTTTTTGCACGAGCCCGCCAAAGAGAACTATATTTCTAGGGAAAACACTTGCGTTATTAGTGGTCACATTCATCCCGGCATTATTTTAACCGGGAAAGGAAGGCAAAAAGTATCTCTTCCTTGCTTCTTTTTCGGAAAAAAGCAAATTATTTTGCCGGCTTTCGGAAAATTTACAGGTAAGTATTGTATAGAATATAAAAACGGTGACAGGATCTTCGGCATTACGGGAGATAGAGTTGTTGAATTATAGGTTTTAGAATGTTTCTAAATAAGTAATAACTCTTTTCAAAGACAAAACTTCCTCCCTTAATTCCCGCATAATAGATACTTTTGCAAGCCAATAATAAAATCTTTGAAAGAAATGAGTAGTTTTTTTAAAGCATTTTCTTCATCTCCCGGAAAAAAACTGATAATGGCTCTAACCGGGCTTTTCATGTGTGTTTTTCTGGTTGTGCATTTAATAGGAAATTTTCAACTGTTTAAAGATGATCAGGGACAAGCTTTTAACGCTTACTCCTATTTCATGACTCATTTTGTTCCTGTTAAAATTATTTCTTATCTCTTATATGCAAGCATTATTTTGCACGCCGTCTATGCCTTAATCATCACCATTAGAAATAAAAGCGCCCGCCCTATTGGTTATGCGGTTGCTCGTCCCGAAGAAAATAGCCCGTGGACCTCAAGAAATATGGGAATTTTAGGTACTGTTCTTCTTGTTTTTATTGTTGTTCATATGAGTAATTTTTGGGCTCAATATCACTGGGGAGCTCTTCCGTATGCCAAGTACGAAGTGAGTCTTGAGAATCCTCAAAATATCGCTGTTACGAATTTACCTTTTGAAGGGAAGAAGTTGATTCATGCCGAGTATGTGGATACGCAAAAAGGTGTACAGGTTTTAGTGTCGAAAGATTTATACAAAATTGTTTACGATTCGTTTAAACAGTGGTGGTATGTGTTGTTGTATGTGATTTCTATGGCTGCTTTATCCTTCCACTTAATACACGGTTTTCAAAGCGGCTTTCAATCTTTGGGCTGGGACCATCGAAAGTACTTTCCATTGATTAAAAAAATCGGTATTTGGATTTTCGGAGTGCTCATTCCCTTGGCGTTTGCTGCGATGCCGGTTTATTTCTTCTTTTTTAAATAATAGTTTCTGAGATGATATTAGATTCTAAAATACCTGAAGGCCCTTTGGGCGAGAAATGGTCTAAGCATAAGTTCAATTTGAAGTTAGTTAACCCGGCCAATAAAAGAAAATATACTGTAATAGTTGTGGGTACCGGACTTGCCGGTTCTTCTGCCGCTGCTTCTTTAGCAGAGTTGGGTTATAATGTTAAAGCGTTTTGTTACCAAGATAGTCCTCGCCGTGCGCATTCTATTGCCGCTCAAGGCGGAATCAATGCCGCAAAGAATTACCGCAATGATGGCGACAGCGTTTACCGCTTGTTTTACGATACGATAAAAGGCGGAGATTACCGAGCCAGAGAAGCTAACGTGCATCGTTTAGCAGAAGTATCGGTAGATATTATTGACCAATGCGTGGCTCAGGGAGTTCCTTTCGCCCGTGAATACGGCGGACTTTTAGATAATCGTTCTTTCGGGGGTGCGCAGGTTTCGCGTACGTTTTATGCTCGCGGGCAAACCGGGCAACAGTTATTATTAGGGGCATATTCAGCTCTTAACAGACAGATTCACGAGGGAAAAGTGAAAATGTACAATCGGCACGAAATGTTGGATTTGGTAGTAGTAGACGGGAAAGCTCAAGGCATTGTAGCTCGGGATATGATTACCGGCGAAATTGAAACGCATGCAGCACACGCTGTTTTGCTTTGCACCGGTGGCTACGGCAACGTGTTTTACCTTTCTACCAACGCAATGGGCTGCAATGTTACCGCGGCTTGGAGAGCACACAAAAAAGGTGCTTTCTTTGGAAATCCTTGCTTTACTCAAATTCACCCGACTTGTATCCCGGTTACCGGAGAACATCAATCGAAATTAACCCTGATGTCCGAATCCTTACGTAACGACGGTAGGGTTTGGGCGCCGAGAACGCCGGAATTAGCGCAAAAACTTCGTAAAGGCGAGATAAAAGTAACCGACTTAAAAGAGGAAGACAGAGACTACTTCCTCGAAAGAAAATATCCTTCTTTCGGTAACCTTGTTCCGCGAGACGTGGCGTCAAGAAATGCTAAAGAAGTTGTAGACGAAGGAAAAGGCGTAGGGACTTCCGGGGTAGCCGTTTACCTGGATTTTGCCGATTCCATAAAACGCTTAGGCGAAGATACTGTACGGGCCAAATACGGAAACTTGTTTGATATGTACTATCAAATAACAAATGAAGATCCGTACAAGCAACCTATGCGTATATATCCGGCCGTTCATTATACTATGGGCGGATTGTGGGTTGATTATAACCTGATGACTACCGTTCCGGGACTGTATGCTTTAGGCGAATGTAATTTTTCGGATCACGGCGCAAATCGCTTAGGTGCTTCAGCGTTGATGCAAGGTTTGGCCGATGGTTATTTTGTAATTCCTTACACCTTGGGAGATTACTTGGCTAACATCGGTCCGAAACCTATAGACGAAACACATCCGGCATTTGCAGAAACCGAAAAATCAGTAAAAGACAGAATAAATACTTTATTATCCTTAAGAGGAAACAAAACCGTTGACGAATACCACCGGGAGTTGGGTAAGATAATGTGGGAATATTGCGGCATGGCTCGTACAGCAGAAGGATTGACTAAGGCTAAAAGTTTAATACAAGCACTGAAAGAAGATTTTTGGAAGAACGCGATAGTCTTAGGAGAGAATGGAGAAGTAAACCAATCGCTCGAGAAAGCCGGACGTGTTGCCGATTTTATTGAACTTGGCGAGTTGATGGTTGATGATGCCTTAAATCGTTCTGAGTCTTGCGGCGGGCATTTCAGAGTAGAAAGTCAAACCGAAGAAGGTGAAGCTTTAAGGGATGATGAAAACTATTCCTATGCGGCAGCGTGGGAATTCAGAGGTGAAAACCAACCGGAAGGACTTCATAAGGAGGCCTTGGTATTCGAAAATGTTAAATTGACACAGCGGAGCTATAAGTAAGAGTTGAGTGGGGAGTTATGAGTAGTGAGACGGGATTGGGGGAGCGGGAAGAAATTCTACGAAAGAGTTCAATAATTTTGGGGATTGCGAACAGTTCTTTATATGAGTTACAAACTCAATTGTTAATATCGAATAAATTAAATCTGTTAAATAATGAGATTTTAGAGGGTCTTTTGACTCAGATAGAAGATTGCAAAAAATGAATTACTCATTCAAAAAAGCACCGGGCAAAAAGTCTCAAATCTAATATCTCACTACTCAAATCTAACAACCAATGAGCGGAAACATGAATTTAACCCTTAAAGTGTGGCGGCAAAAAAATGCCGATGATAAGGGAAGGTTTGTTACTTATAAGGCAGAAAACATCTCTCCGGATATGTCCTTTTTGGAGATGTTGGATGTAGTGAACGAAACTTTGATAAAAAAAGGAGAAGACCCGATACACTTCGACCACGATTGTCGGGAGGGAATTTGCGGAATGTGCTCTTTGTATATAAACGGACGGCCGCACGGCCCGAAAAGAGCAATAACAACTTGCCAATTACACATGCGCAGTTTCAGCGACGGCGAAACTATCACAATTGAGCCCTGGCGAGCAGCT
This sequence comes from Sphingobacteriaceae bacterium, assembly GCA_043763625.1. Taxonomy (GTDB): domain Bacteria; phylum Bacteroidota; class Bacteroidia; order Sphingobacteriales; family Sphingobacteriaceae; genus Rubrolithibacter. The sequence goes on from JAYULL010000086.1 coordinate 9,885, forward strand.
GCATTTCCGGTGATAAAAGACTTAGCTACAAATCGCGGAGCATTTGAGCGTATTCAGCAGGCAGGAGGCTATGTTTCCGTAAACACCGGAGGAGTGCCGGATGCGAATGAAATTGCAATTCCTAAACCGATAGCCGACGAAGCATTTAACTCCGCTACTTGTATTCAATGCGGGGCTTGCGTAGCCGCTTGTAAAAATGCTTCTGCTATGCTTTTTGTATCTGCAAAAGTATCTCAATTGGCATTATTACCGCAAGGTCAGGCCGAGAGATATCGTCGTGTACAATCAATGGTGGCGCAAATGGATGCCGAAGGTTTCGGAGGATGTACAAACACGGGAGCCTGCGAAGCTGAGTGCCCGAAGGAGATTTCTTTAACAAATATTAACAGAATGCGCCGGGATTATTTTACAGCCAAATTCTTTAAAGAAGAAGAAATAGATTAATTTTGTAGCACGAGGCAAGGAGGAAATTTATGAGCTTCGATATGAAAATATCGGGGCTTTTTTTGTTGTTTATTTTTTGAAATCGTACTATAAGCTACTTCGTTTTGTATATTTAAAATGGCGAGAGATTTTTTCCTCACCTCCGTAGCCATGACCGAAAAAATAACCGAAGTTTCTACTGTTCTTCTTCCGATTATTAAAATTTCCGAAGATGGTAAAATGTATACTTCGGATTCCATTGCTGTCGAAGAACCTTTAGAGATACGAATTGAATACGGTCCGGCAACCGGCAGAAAAATAAAAAACGTTTCTGTAACCATGCGAACTCCCGGCAACGATTTTGAGCTGGCGACAGGTTTTTTGTTTACTGAGGGAATTATAAAAAGAGCCGAAGATATTATAGCGATAGAATACGTCTTTATGCTTTGCTCCGAGGATAAGGAAAACATTTTGCTGGTGAAATTGCAGGAGGATGTTGTTCTCGATTTACAAACAATAGATCGAAATTTTTATACCTCGTCGAGCTGTGGTGTATGCGGCAAGGCTTCTATTGAGGCAATAACAACGACTATTTCCCGGGTTGTCTCGGATGATACAATAGAAATCACCTCGAGCTTTCTACAAAGCTTGCCCCGTATCTTACGCGATAATCAAAAGATTTTCGAAACTACAGGCGGCTTACATGCTTCCGCTATTTTCGATACCGAAGGACAAATCCTCATCGCTCGAGAAGATGTGGGGCGGCATAACGCGTTGGACAAGCTCATAGGTGCCGCTTTACCATTAGATATGCTTCCTCTTAATACTTCAGTGCTGATGCTAAGCGGGCGAATGAGCTTCGAATTGATACAAAAGGCAGCTATGGCAGGCTTGCAACTGGTAGTGGCAATAGGAGCGCCGTCAAGTCTTGCAATTGAGCTTGCGAAAGAGTTTGATATTACTCTTGTTGGTTTTTTGCGGAGGGAGCAGTTTAATATTTATTCGGGCGAGCATAGAGTGAAGGATAATGTTATATAACTATAAATAAGCCATGCACAGATTGTTGTTATGTTGTATTATAATGACTATTTCTTTCGAACTTTTCTCCCAAGAAAAAATGATCGTAAAAGATTCTTATCCGGGTTCGACCTTTTATGACGGGTTCTCTAAACATGTTATCTCGTTAGAAGAACTTCCACCTCAAATAACTTTGAATTTAAAGGGAAGTCTGAGCAAATATTTCGGAGAATTAAGGCACAATATAATTTTTGAGGACGGTCAAAAAGTTGACCTCAAAAAATATTTCTTAAAAAATAAAGAAGTTTTTAATATGCGGTGGATCGTTCCTAAATATGATTTAAACTTCTCTTTGGGTGACTCTTCATTAGGATTAGTGAAGTATAATATTAATGCTCGCCTTGATGAATATGGGCAGATCATTCAAATTAACTGGCCTAAGAAAAACCACAATGTTCGAACGAATTTTTTGGATAGAAAGGAAATTGAACAATTTGCCTTAAAGTATGCGAAGAAAAAAGGACTAGAAACCGATAGCTACAGTGTAAACTTAAAATATAATTTGGAGGTGGATAAGCTTTGTTGGGTTTTCAGGTTTCCATTAGCCCCTAATCAATACAATACTTTTGAAATTGCTTGGGTCGGAAATTTAGAAGTATTAACCGAATACGAATCGAGATTCATTGTTGTAAATTAATACTGCTGAATCTGTCCAATTACAATTGACCGAATTTCAAATACACAAGTTAGATAAATGGAAAGTCAAACCCCGCCAAACCCCGAAAACCAGGAAGAGTTATTAAACTTAAAGCTTTCTAAATCAAGTAAAGCAACTGCGGGAATTCCTGCAATTGTATCAAGTGTTAAGCATGTTTTTGTTGAAATGGATATTGCTCGCGGTACAAAAGCGCTTTTTAGTTTAAATCAAAAAGCGGCTTCGATTGTCCGGGTTGTGCTTGGCCGG
>JAYULL010000087.1:0-12158 GCA_043763625.1 Sphingobacteriaceae bacterium
TGCTTTTACAACTTGCTTAAAGCTTTCGAATAATTTTACGGATTGGAAATGGAGCATCGGCTTTTTTATCAGCATAACATTAAGTTTTACTTTGCTTAATAAGGCTATCCAAGATATCCCGATGGGGACTGCTTATGCGGTTTGGACCGGAATTGGTGCTGCCGGAACGGTTGTAGTAGGAATGTTGCTTTTTAAAGAGCCTTTGGAGTTTTGGCGACTATTTTTCATTTTTCTTTTGATAAGTTCAATTTTGGGATTGAAGCTTGTTTCGAATCACTGAATTAAAAGTCCCAAATGCGGGTTCTGATTTTGCGGATATAAGTGCGTACATCCAAAAAAAATGCAGCCAAAAAATAAAATATTATCGGGAAGCCGACCGAAAGAAATGAAGTGTAGATAAAAAATAGTCGGATTTTGGAAATTGATATATTAAATCGTTCGCCCAAGTACGCACAAACACCGAAGGATTGTTTCTCGAAAAAAATTAACAGCCGCTGTATCATACTAATCATGTTTTAACAATTTAACTCCTATTCCGCAACTTAAACATTTTTTAGTATCGCAATAATACTTTTTTAACTGCAACAAGGCTTGAGAAGCATCTGCACCCGGCGATTTTAATCCTATTGAATTGTAACGGTTTACAATGCTGTTTGTTTCACCGGGCAAACTCTCAAGCAGTTCGATTGCACGCTTTGTAAGACTGCTATTGCCGATATACTTTCCATAGCTGAAGATAAAAATTGCAACTGTATTTAACAAAATGTTGTTGATAGACTCTTTTCCCAATTGCTTCGATGCCGGTTCTGTTACCTTAACAAATCGAAAATGCGTTTCCCAGTAACTGTTTACCGGTAAATTTTCGAACAGTTTGCCCAGTTCTTTCTTTTCGCGTATCTCAATTACTTTGGAGAACAAATGATTTGAATTTGTGACCAAGGCGGCGAATTGGGCGAGCCTGACTGTAGGGAAATTGTTCGGGCGAAGTCGAAGAAACTTCCATAAATAAACATCAATAGGTATCAATTTATATTTCTTTCGAAGATACGAGTACTCAATCTTCAATTGCCTGTGATAGCTGTCTTCTATCGCATCTTTTAAAAATCCGGCCTGACCAAATATTAATGCTTCTGTTTGCAAGGAGTTATTTTTATGCTTTGCCAAAATTTGCTGCGGCAGCGCCCTTGCGAGCATTTCGAAAGGGAGAGCATTTGTTTTAAACCCAAAGTTGCGGGCCATTGCAATATAAAATGCATCGTCCCAGCTTCCTTTCTGCTCCTCAACCAAATTTAAAACTTCGCGAGATTTAAGCTCAAGCCTTTCTATCAAAACTCTAGAAAGCCAATTACTGATTATAAAATTATCTACTTCTTTCAATTTGTTTTCGCAAGGAATCCAATACAGGTTCTGCATCAGGTCATGGTACTTACTTTCTATTTGTAACGGGATTCTACCTTTAAGTTCTAAGGTTTGAATCAGTGTTCCGTCTGTGCGAGAAATAGGTAAATCATGAGAATAAACAACATGAAGAATTACACTGTCGTAAGCCTTATTGGTAGTGTGTGCGTGCTTTACCCAGTCTGATGAATTTAAATGGAGTTCAACATTACCCGCCCAAAGTGTATCGCCTATACGAATTTTTGCTTCAGAAAAATCAGGACCGGAATCTGTATTTCGAAATCCCGGATTTATAATTTCGACCGTATCACCGGAAACGGTCTTTAGATCATTTAACTCAAATAGTCGAAACTTCCATAGGTAACAAAGTAAATCTTCAGTAATCGGCATTACTAGACTGAAATAAAATTATTTAACATTATTGAAGTCCGTTATACAATTTCAAACTTCTCCAACTGATTCGCCATTTCTTGTTGAATTTTTAAAGCTTCCTCCCTCGCTCTTTCGGCAAAGTCTTTTCCGTTTGAAGCATATATGATTGATCGGGAAGCGTTAACTATTAATCCGCAGTCTTTGTTCATACCGTAATTACAAACATCTTCTAAACTTCCGCCCTGAGCGCCTACACCGGGAACAAGTAAAAAATGTTCGGGGCAATGTCGGCGAATAATTTCGAACGCCTTTCCTTGTGTTGCACCTACTACAAACATGATGTTTTCGGCACTTCCCCAGGATGACACTTTTTGAAGCACCAATTCATATAGATGTTTATTATCGAAGTTAAGCATTTGAAAATCGCTGCTACCGGCGTTCGATGTTAAAGCAAGCACGATAGCCCATTTTCCGGAAAAATTTAAAAACGGCTTCACCGAATCCGCACCCATATACGGGGCAACGGTTATCGAGTCGAAGCTCATTCCTGATTGTGTTTCATCAAAAAAAGCTCTTGCATACATCTCGGATGTATTTCCGATATCGCCCCGTTTGGCATCAGCAATGCTGAAAATATCTTTCGGAAAATATTGCCAAGTTTTTTTTAAACTTTTCCAACCCTTTTCGCCGTTGCACTCGTAGAACGCTGTGTTAGGTTTGTAAGCGATACATAAATCAGCGGTTGCATCTATTATCTGTTTGTTGAACTCAAAAATCGGATCTTCACTGCTGAGCAAAGAGTCGGGAATCTTTTTTATATCAGCATCCAAACCAATACATAAAAAAGAACGTTTAACCTTTATTCGATTAGTTAATTGGGCACGAGTCATAAAATCTCGAAAGTAATCAAAAAGCTTTGTAAGTAATATTTTAAAAAAACTTTGATAATGTAAATATAATGCACTACAATTGTGCTGTTATCTCAAAATTTGTCCCTGCAGTACAGGAAAAATCATAAAACCTTCTTGCAACATTTCCCGGTAAACATTTACTGTATGTTGCTTTTCAGGTAAACAATTTCAGTTTGAATAAAAATCCTTTTTAATACAATAACTTAAAATTTAATGGCGGATATTAATGAATTAAATGATAAACTCGTATCGGAGTTACGGGAGATTGCCAGATCTTACGGTATAGAACAAGCCGATTCGCTTAGAAAACAAGAATTGATCAGTAAAATAGTAGAACAACAAGACTTAATAGAAGCCGCTCGGGCTGCTTCAGAAGGGGCTGTTCCGGAAGAAACGGGGGATGAGAGACCGAAAAAACGCGCTCGTACCTTAAAAGCAAAACCGGTAGAAAAGATAGAAAAGATAGAAAAAAAGAAAAAACCTGAGGTTGTTTTAGACGATGCAGGTTTATTCGAATTGCCTGACGAAGATGAAGCTACCGCAGATGATGAAGTTGAAACACCTGAAACCGGACAAGAAGTTTTAGCTGAAGATCCGAAAATTCAAGAGAACAAACAGGAACCCGAAATCCAAAAGTTTGAACGTAAATATCCGAACAAAGGCAATCAAACAAATGGTACGCCTAATAGGGGCGAACAAAAGGCTGAGTCGCCGGCGGTTAATTTAGATTTTGATAATGTTATTGTAAACGAGGGAGTTTTGGAAATTATGCCTGACGGCTACGGTTTCCTTCGATCGTCTGATTATAACTATTTAACCTCTCCTGATGATATTTATGTTTCTCAATCGCAAATAAAACTTTTCGGTTTAAAAACGGGAGATACCGTACGCGGAAGTATTCGTCCTCCTAAAGAAGGCGAGAAGTATTTTCCTCTAGTGCGTGTCGAAGCGATTAACGGCCGCATACCGGCCGAAGTAAGAGACCGAGTTCCTTTTGATTTCTTAACACCTCTCTTCCCTTCCGAGAAGTTAAGTTTAATGACGGATTCCAACGGTTACTCTACCCGTATTATTGATTTGTTTACACCGATAGGAAAAGGTCAACGCGGTTTAATTGTGGCGCAGCCGAAAACCGGCAAAACAATGCTTTTAAAAGATGTAGCCAATGCTATCGCGAAAAACCATCCGGAAGTTTACCTGATCATCCTGCTTATTGACGAACGCCCGGAAGAGGTTACCGATATGGCAAGAAGCGTACGTGCAGAAGTTGTTTCCTCAACTTTCGACGAACCTGCGGAGCGCCACGTAAAAATTGCCAACATTGTTTTGGAGAAAGCAAAACGGATGGTAGAATGCGGACACGATGTTGTGATTTTGCTTGATTCAATTACGCGTTTGGCTCGTGCTTACAATACTGTTGCTCCGGCATCCGGCAAAATTCTGTCAGGTGGTGTTGATGCCAATGCTTTGCATAAACCTAAGCGCTTTTTCGGCGCTGCACGAAATATTGAAGACGGCGGTTCGCTTACCATTCTTGCAACAGCGTTAACTGATACCGGCTCTAAAATGGATGAGGTTATCTTTGAAGAATTTAAAGGAACAGGAAATATGGAACTCCAGTTGGATCGGAAACTATCTAACAAGCGTATCTTCCCGGCCATCGACCTTACTGCTTCGAGCACTCGCCGTGACGACTTACTTCACGACAGAGAAACATTACAAAGAATCTGGATTTTAAGAAACCATCTTGCAGATATGAATTCCCAAGAGTCAATGGAATTCTTATTAGGTCAAATGCGGGGAACAAAAACTAATGAAGAGTTCATGATTTCCATGAACAGTTAAAATATCGTGTTATTGACTTCTATCGGGTTATTGAACTATAAAAATTATATTTCAATAACCCATTTTAGCTTCAACTCATCAAGATTAAGGTTTTTCTTTAAAGAACATTTGAATACTTCATATTCTAGCCAATTAACCGTATTTGAATGAGAAAACATATACCCAATGCTATTACTTGTTTAAATCTATTCGCCGGCTGCATCGGTATCGTTTTTGCTTTTCAAGACAAATTAATTTTAGCTTCTTATGCAATAATCATCGCTGCCGTTTTTGATTTTTTCGACGGAGCACTTGCTCGATTGCTTAAAGCATATTCCGACATCGGTAAAGAGCTTGATTCGCTTGCCGATATAGTGAGTTTTGGGGTTTTACCTTCCGTCATTGTTTATCGGCTTTTTGTTCAAGCGCCTTCACTCGGTCATTTAAGTATTTATCTTAATTTTTCGGCTTTTATAATTGCTGTATTTTCGGCTTTACGTTTGGCGAAGTTTAATGTTGATGTTAGGCAATCGGAAAATTTTATCGGTTTGCCCACCCCTGCCAATGCGTTGTTGATAGCATCCCTTCCTCTCATTATATCACAGGGGAACACTTTTCTTTCGGACTATATCTTAAACCCTTTTTTCCTTTTTATTTTTAGTTTGGCAACAGGTCTTTTACTTGTAATGGAGCTTCCGCTGCTTTCGTTGAAATTCCGAAATTTCAATTGGCAAGAGAACATGTTTCGCTATATTTTACTAATTTCGGCGCTGATATCCTTGCTTATTTTTAAATTTGCCGGGATACCAATAATCATATTCATTTATATAATTTTATCAATAATACAATTCAGAATATTCAGATGAAGTTTATAGCCGAGATAAATGTGATGCCCTTGAAAGAAATACTGGACCCGCAAGGAAAAGCAGTTACCGGAAGTATGAAGAACTTAGGACTTTCAGAAATAACAAATGTTAGGATAGGCAAGCATGTAACGCTTGAAATCAACGCATCCTCGCCGGAAGAGGCTACGCAAAAAGTAGATGAGGCGTGTAAGAAATTGCTGGCAAACTTAATTATGGAGAGCTATGAATTTGAGTTGAAGGCGATTTAAAGTTGCGCTTCTAACTCAGCTCTGATTTGTACTAAACGCAGATACAACATTTCGCAAACCTCGCCCACAGCTAAGATTTCGTTTTCAATTGTTTCAACGCCCGTCGCGTTTTTTCCGTTTTTCTCAATTTCACCCATAATATCTTTAGCCGTATTTGCACCCATAAAGGCGAGAGTCGGCTTAATTTTATGAGCTACTTCGCCCACCGTTTTCCATTCTTTATTTCGAGCGGCTTGCAATAATTCCTCCATATATTGGGGTGTCTGCTCTTGAAAGATATCAATCATATCAATCATAAAATCAACGCTTCCGCAGGCAATTTCACTTAGATAAGATAAATCTATTTCTAAAGTCTGATTATTGTTCATGTCTGACATATTTCTTATTAGTTTATCCGTTTCACCGAGAGCGTATCAGACAGGCGCCGATACAATTCTGTAATTGTTTGCTTTAATACGGGATGAAATAAATTAGGTTGCAATTCAATTAGAGGTTCTAGAGTAAATTTTCGTAAGTGCAAAAAAGGGTGCGGGACCTTTAAATCAGGCTTGTCAATAATTTCATCATCGTAAAATAAAATGTCTATGTCTATAGTTCGGGCGGTCCATTTTTCAACTCGAACTCGGCCCAGAAGCCGTTCAATTTTTATAATTTGCTTAAGTATTTGATGCGCGGCAAGTTTTGATTCTACAAGCAGAACTTGATTAATAAACGGCGGTTGATCTTGCTTTCCCCATGAAGCGGTTTCGTATAATGAAGAAGCGTTAATTATACGACCGATATTTTCTTCTAACAATTTCCGGCAATCGGCCAGCAGAGCCTCGCGACTTCCTAAGTTACTTCCTAATAATAAATAAACTTGGTGCATACTGTTTTATACGAAACTTAAACTTGCTGCCACTGTATTTTGTATTATTGCATAGATATAGTTTTAGTTTGTAAATGAAAAATTTCTTCAAGTACGTTTTTGCATCAATGTTGGGCTTCCTCTTGTCTTTTCTTGTAATCGGAATTCTGCTTGTTGCTTTGGTTGCCGGTATCATTAATTCAGCAGAAAAGGACGAAACCGTCTCCGTATCTGCCAATTCTGTTTTACATCTTGACTTAGACGAACCGATAACAGAACGTGAACCGCGAAAAAGCACGCTAGACCGATATTTGGACAAGTTTGAAGGTTCGCGAAGATTAGGCCTAAAAGAAATTTTGCAAGGAATCCGCGGCGCAAAAACCGATGACAAAATTAAAGGAATTTATTTGGATGCAGAGCAGTTGCAAGCAGGGCTGGCTACAGTCGAAGAAATTCGAGAGGCTTTAATCGACTTTAAGAAATCCGGCAAGTTTATTATTGCCTATAGCGAAGTTTACACTCAAAAGGCTTATTACTTGGCTTCTGTAGCCGACAAAATCTATCTAAACCCCGAAGGACTTCTCGAATTTAAGGGTTTTAGCTCTAACATCACATTTTTTAAAGGCGCCTTAGCCAAGCTTGAAATTGAACCTCAGGTTATAAAAGTAGGAACTTACAAGAGCGCTGTTGAGCCCTTTGTATTAGACAAAATGAGTGAACCTAATAAAGAGCAAGTAACATCTTTTTTAGGCTCCATGTATCAACATTTTCTCGAAAGGATTTCGGCAAGCCGAAAAATACCGCAAGATTCTTTATTCGCTATAGCAAACCAATTAAAAGTACAGGATGCTGCATCAGCGGTCGATTATAGGCTGGCAGATGCCCTCAAGTATAAAGACGAAGTTTTAAACGAATTAAAGGCTAAAACAGGTATTGATGCTAAAGACGAAATTAAAGCTGTTTCTATAAAAGATTATGATCCGACAGAGGAGGATAAAGATGAAGTGCCGGATGAACGTATTGCGGTGATCTATGCTAACGGCGATATTACCGGGGGAGAAGGCAATGATGAAACAATCGGCTCAGAACGTATTTCTCGTGCGATCAGAAAAGTTCGTACAGATAAAAAAGTAAAGGCAGTTGTACTGCGTGTTAACAGCCCGGGAGGCAGTGCTTTAGCTTCTGACGTAATTTGGCGCGAGGTTGTGCTAACTAAAAAGGTAAAACCGGTAATAGTTTCCATGGGCGACGTGGCAGCCTCCGGCGGTTATTATATTGCTTGCGCTGCCGATTCAATTTTTGCTCAACCTAATACCATTACCGGATCAATCGGTGTTTTCGGTATCATCCCTAACATGCAAAAATTCTTTAATAGAAAGTTAGGAATTACTTTCGACCGAGTAAAAACAGCCGAGCATGCCGATTTAGGAACTGTAACTCGTCCGCTTACAGAAGCAGAAAAGTTGATTATACAAAAAGAAGTAAACCGAATTTACGAGAGCTTTACAAAAAGAGTAGCCGATGGCCGCAGAAAAACCCAAGTATACGTTAACAGCATAGCGCAAGGCCGAGTGTGGAGCGGAGTTGAAGCCTTAAATAACGGCTTAATAGATCGGCTGGGAAACATGGAAGATGCAATAAAGTCGGCAGCTAAGATGGCTAAACTTACTAATTATAAAGTCGTTGATTATCCTGCTCAGCGTGATAAGTTTCAATCTTTGTTTGGAGATTCTGCAGATAAAATACACGAATACTTCGCGAAGAGAGAACTTGGCGACCAATACGTTTTATATAAACAGGTTAAGAAGGCGTTAACCTTAAAGGGAGTTCAGGTTCGGTTGCCTTATGATTTTTCCGTTCAATAATATATGGAAAACAAAAAGATAGCTCGCACGCTGCGGTTATTGAGTCAGTTAATGGAGCTTCACAACGAAAACCCGTTTAAAATCAAGTCTCTTGCTGCTGCTGCTTTCAAAATTGATAAACTCCCCTTTCAAGCTGCGTTTAAAACGTTACCGGAATTAGAAACTATAGAAGGTTTAGGTAAAAGTACTGCTCAAAAGGTTTGGGAGCTTTTGCATACCGGTTCCATTCCGGAATTAGCTGAGTACTTAGATAAGACTCCGGCAGGAGTTGTAGAAATTCTTCAGCTGAAAGGCGTCGGTCCAAAAAAAGTTCAAGTAATCTGGCAAGATCTGGGAATTGAAAATGTCGGCGAACTTTACTACGCCTGCAATGAAAATCGCCTTAAAGACGCAAAAGGATTCGGCCTTAAAACTCAGGAGGAAATACTTAAAATAATCGATTTTAAAATGGCAAGCAGCGGCCGTTTTCTTTATGCACAGGCAGAAGAATCCGGTGAAAAGCTACTTAGTGCCTTGCAAAGTCTCTTTCCTTCCGGGAAGATTTCTTTTACCGGAGATTTTCGCAGAAAGTGCGAGGTTATTGATCATATCGATATTCTTATTGGGTCGTCACAAGAAATTAAAGCCGAAGATTTAGCAAAAATTCCGGAAGTTACTGCTGTAGAATCTGTCGAAGACGTGAATAAAATTGATTTGTTTTCCGGCATAAAAGCACAAATAATTCGGTGTGAGGAGAATGACTTTGCCTATCAACTTGTAGTTACTACCGGTAATGCAGAGCACGTTGCAGAATTAAAAAAACGACTTAATAACTGTTCTTCATTTGATACAGAAACTGAGGTATATGCAAAGGCAGGTTTGCCTTTTATCGAACCGGAACTTAGGGAAGGACTTTTTGAATTTGAAAAAGCAGAACAAAATTTGTTGCCGAAATTGGTTGTTTGGGAAGATATAAAAGGAACACTCCACAATCACAGCACTTGGAGCGATGGCGTGCATTCACTCCAAGAAATGGCAAAATATTGTCGAGATAATTTGAATTTAGAATATTTAGGGATTAGCGATCACTCTAAATCGGCTTTTTACGCTAAGGGCCTGAGCGAAGAACGCATTGCAGAACAGCATAAAGAAATAGATGAACTTAATTTAACCCTTGCTCCTTTTCGAATCTTTAAAGGCATTGAATCGGATATTTTAAATGACGGCTCGTTAGATTATGTCGATAATGTTTTAGCCACTTTTGATTTTGTTGTTGCTTCTATTCATTCAAACTTTAAGATGAGTGAAGAAAAAGCAACTGCCAGATTAATTAAAGCCATAGAAAACCCGTTCACTACCATTCTCGGCCATGCAACCGGCCGGATGCTATTAACTCGAAACGGCTACCCCATTGATTATAAGAAAGTGATCGACGCCTGCGCAGCAAATAAAGTAGCTATCGAAATTAATTCAAATCCGCTGCGTTTAGATTTAGATTGGCGCTGGCACCAATATGCAATAAATAAAAGTATAATGCTTTCTATAAATCCGGATGCTCATCGAACAGAAGGTTTCCACGATATGCGTTTCGGTATTCTCGCTGCCCGGAAAGGTGGAGTGGAGGCGTTAAACTGTTTGAACACATTTGGTTTAAAGCAGATAGAAAACTTTTTCGAACTTAAAAAACCGTCAAATCTGTAATCATTCGGTATTGAAAATTCTTGTTATTCGCTTCAGTTCTATTGGCGATATTGTGCTTACTACGCCGGTTATCAGGTGCATAAAACAACAAGTGCCCGAGGTTGAACTTCATTACCTTACCAAAGATCCTTTTAAAGCTGTCCTAAAGAACAATCGCTATATTGATACGCTTCATATTTTAAAAAATTCTTTAAGCGAAGTCGTAAAAGTTTTAAAAGCTGAGAACTACGATTACATTATTGATCTTCATAATAACCTTCGCAGCCTGATTATTAAAACCAGGCTTGGAGTCAAATCCTCATCTTTCAATAAATTAAATTTTGAAAAATGGCTTTTAGTACATTTTAAAATTAACAAGATGCCGGGCGTGCATATTGTAGATCGTTATTTAAAGGCTGCAGCTTTTTTAGGTGTAAAAAATGACGGGAAAGGTCTAGATTATTTTCTTGAGAAAGAATACAGGATACCTGATTTAATACCTTTTGGGTTTGAAAATTACTCTGCACTCGTAATTGGTGCCGCACATGCAACTAAGCGGCTGCCCACTTATAAATTGATTGAAATTTGCCGACTTTCACCTGATCCCCTTGTTCTCTTGGGCGGCAAAGACGACGCTGCAAGAGGCGAAGAAATTGCCCGGGCAGCGGGAGAAAAGGTTTACAACGCCTGCGGGAAATTGAGCCTGGACCAATCCGCGTTTTTGGTTCGAGAAGCAAAAAGCATTATAACTCACGATACCGGTTTAATGCATATAGCAGCTGCTTTTAACAAACCAATTATTTCGGTATGGGGGAATACGGTGCCGGAATTGGGCATGTATCCGTATAAAGTTTCAAATTCAAAAATATTAGAAGTAGAAGGTCTAAAGTGTCGCCCTTGCTCAAAAATCGGGTATAAGAAATGCCCCTTAGAACACTTTAAGTGTATGAACGAACAAGATATAAACCTTATCTTTAAATAAAGCAACTATACCAATGAAACAGCTTCTTTTAATTCGTCATGCAAAATCGGACTGGGGAAATGCGGAATTATCTGACTTTGAGCGACCTCTAAATAAACGAGGTAAAGAAAATGCACCTCAAATGGCAGAACGACTTTTACGGCGAGGCATTGTTCCTCAAGAAATTATTAGCAGCCCGGCAGTAAGAGCAATTTCTACTGCGAAAATTTTCGCCGGAACTTGGGGAATTTCGAAAAAGGAAATTAAAGAAGAGCAAGCCATCTATGAAGCGCCGGTAAGCACGTTGATAAAAGTGATCAATCGGTTTGATAACACGTCAAATTTTACTGTCCTTTTCGGACATAACCCGGGGTTAACGATGCTTGCGGTTGAGCTTTGCGATTGTGATATTTATAACATTCCTACTTGTGGAGTTGTATTAATGGAATTTGCCCTTCACGATTGGAAAATGGTAACCGCCGGAACAGGAAGTTTGAAATTGTTTGACTATCCGAAAAACGAAGAAGGCTAAGCTAACTTGTATGTTTTTCCCGGCAAGGAAATTACAATTCCTTGCATTTCAAGCCCTAGAATAGTTATGGCAAGTTTACTTTGCGGAAAGTTTGATTGTAAAGCCAAATCGTCAATAGAAACTTGACCATGTCTTTGAATAATTTCTGCCAGTAATTTCTCTTCCGGCAAAAGATTTAAATTTAAGCTCAATTGTTGTTGCTCCTTTCGATTGTTCGATTCTTGCCAACCCAACAAATATTCTAAATCTTTTATACCTGAAATTAGGTTAGCTCTGTTAGTTTTAATTAAATAGTTACAACCGGCAGAGAACTCATCTCCTACCCTACCGGGATAAGTGAAGACATCACGGTTATAAGAATTTGCGAGTTCAGCAGTTATCAAGGCTCCGCCTTTCAAACTTGCTTCCACTATTATTGTAGCATCGGCTAAGCCTGCAACTATCCGATTTCTTTTAGGAAAATTTTCTCTATCGGGATTGGTTCCTGATGGAAATTCGGTAAGTAAGCCCCCTTTTGTTAACATCTTTTCCGCCAAGGCTCTATGCTGTGCGGGGTAAATTCTGTCTAACCCATGACCTAAAACTCCTATAGTGGGCATATCGTTTTTTAAGCATTCTTTATGCGCTATACCGTCTATTCCATATGCAAGACCACTAATCACTAAAACGTCATAC
>JAYULL010000088.1:0-12107 GCA_043763625.1 Sphingobacteriaceae bacterium
GTAGTTGAAGAATCAGTCATTACCGTAGTTGAATCAGTAGTGATAGTTGAGTCAGTAGAAACTGAAGTAGTATCACCTGCATTTTCTGACTTATTAGAGTTACAAGCAGCGATTGATAAAGAGATAGCTAAAGCTAAGAATCCGAATTTGAATGTTTTTTTCATTTTTTTTTAATAAGAATAAATAATAATAATTAACAAGTTTATTGCTTAATACCTTTCTTTATAAAAGGTAACCCGCGAGATTACTTTTCTGTTATTGGCTGATTGCTGAAGCAACCGAGCCCGAGCCGGGTCTACTTTTCGGATTTATGCTTTTAGATATAGTTAAACTCCCTTAGTATTTCCGGGTAATTGCTCGAAAGGCTTGGAAAGGTTGTACAGCTTACTATAAAATAACGGGTGAATACAAGAATTGGAATTTCCATTTTCATGAATAAATACGGGGTGTAAAACCAGCTTTTTGACATCTTGGCCCATTTTAAACATAAATAAAATCCAAAAAAAATTTCCCTATCATTGGGTTACAATTCTAACAATACTGTATTAAGAAGTGAGTAGAGAGATAAAAGGTTCAGTTCCAACAGACAGTGAAATAATTTTAGGAATTCTTAACAACTCTCAAGATATACTTGAGAAATTGTATAAAGGCTACTTTCCGATGATCTTGCAGTTGGTATTGACTAACAGCGGTGATGAAGACGATGCTAAAGATGTTTTTCAAGAATCGATAATTGTACTTTATAATAAAGTTAAACGCGGCAATTTTGAGCTTAACAGTAAACTTAAGACGTTTATATATTCAGTTTGCCGGCGTATTTGGCTGAAAAAATTAAGTACGAAAAGTCGCAGTGCCGGAAGGATTGAAGATTTTGAAGATGTTGTTCAGGTTGAAGATGATCTTGAACAACGGGAAGAGCAGGATAACAAGTTCAAGCAGATGGAGCAATCGTTAAGCAATTTAGGCGAACCTTGCAAGACTATTATTGAAGACTTCTATATACGTAATAAAACGATGCAAGACATTTGCGAAAAGTTTGGCTATACAAACGCAGACAATGCGAAGAACCAGAAATACAAATGTTTGCAACGATTAAAGAAGTTGTTTTTTCAAGATAAAATATAGGAATGAAAAGTGAACCGGATATGATAGAAAGCATAGATAAATATCTTCGAGGAGAAATGCCCCCCGAGGAAAAAAATGCATTTGAAAAATTGCGTCAAGAAAATTTTGATTTCGATGATCAAGTAGTTTCTCATGCAGAGTTTTTGAAAGTGATACATGGACTAGGCGAAAGAGATAAGCTTGTTTCTAAAATGAATTCCATTCATGATTCTTTAGATGTAGAAGAAATGAAAAGGGAGGTGCTTCCGCGGGAACTTTTTATTAAATCTATCTGGGATAAATATCGAATTAACATTTCTGTTGCCGCTTCTGTTGCTATTGTTTCTGTTCTGTTTACGATGCTTGTATCCGGCTATTTTTCAAGCACCAAATCAAATTACAGTGCCTTGCGTCGCAAATTGGATATCGAAATCAGCAACCTCAAAAAATCGCAGAATGCAATAATTAAAAATATTAAAGGACGTGTTTCGCCTCGGATTTCTAGTCCCGGCAAGTTTGGAGGAACGGGATTTGCTTTGTCTGAGAACGGTTATATCGTTACCAACTATCACGTGGTTAAAGGAGCTGATTCTGTTTATATTCAAAATACCGGCGGCGAGTCTTTTAAAGTAAAAGTAGTTTATCAAGACCCGGCGTATGATATTGCTGTGCTTCAAGTAACAGATCCTGAGTTTAAATTGGGTTCATTACCTTATACCCTAAAGAAGTCCGAGTCAGATTTAGGAGAAGATGTATTTACTATGGGTTTTCCTAAGGACAGTATTGTATATACGAAAGGCTATGTAAGCTCAAACAATGGCTTTAGCGGTGATACACTACAGTACCAAGTTGCTATCCCCGTAAATCCCGGAAATAGCGGCGGGCCTCTTTTAGATGTGAAAGGAAATGTGATAGGAGTTATCAGCGGCAAACAAACCTTATCTGACGGAGCGGCATTTGCAGTTAAATCCAATTATCTGCTGAAATCGCTTGAAACTGTTTCTAAAGATTCCTTAGACAACGAAATTGTATTGAGTAAGAAGAACCTCTTATCCGGATTGAGTCGAAAAGATCAAATTAAAAAAATGAAAAACTTTACCTTCATGGTGAAGGTATATTAAGATATTATAATTGGTTAGTTTGGTAAGGGGCCTGTTGATATTATTAACAGGCCCCCTTTTTTAACGATCAAGCTCCCCTAATACAATATCTATCGACCCGATAATTGCAATCAAGTCGGAAATCATTACTCCACGTGATATTTCGGAAATAACGGACAGGTTATTAAAGCTGGGAGCTCTGCATTTCACTCTTTTCGGAATCTCTGATTTACCGTCGCAAATGAAATAGAAGCCTAATTCACCTTTAGGGTTTTCTGCTCGCATATAAAAATCTTGAGCTTTGGGTATTATTTTTTTTGGAAGTTTGGCTCGAGGGTCAAAATCAGGAGTACGCTTTAATTCTTTTTGGAGCCGGTCTAAACACTGTTCAATAATTCTTACAGACTGTTCTATTTCATCAATACGAACTTTATAACGATCCCAGCAATCGCCAACAGCCCCTACTTCACCTTTTCCTACCGGGATGTCAAACTCAAGTTCCGGATAAACAGAGTAACCGTCCACCCGGCGCAAATCCCATTTTAATCCTGAAGCACGCAGCATCGGTCCGCTACAGCCGTAGTTGATAGCCACCTCTAAAGGTAGAATTCCAACTTTAGCCGTACGCGAAATAAAAATTTGGTTATCGGTAAGCAAACGGTTGAGCTCGTCCATTTTTGGCTTGAAATAGTCCACGAATTCTCGGCAGCGTTCTTCGAAACCTACAGGCAGATCGTAAAATAACCCTCCAACCCAAATGTAATTATATAACATGCGTGCTCCGGTAACCCACTCGAGCATATTCATAATATGCTCCCGATCGCGGAAGCACCAAAGGAAAGGAGTGAAGGCCCCAATATCAATTCCGTAAGTGCCCACAGCGATTAGATGCGATCCGATTCGGTTCAGTTCACAAACTAAAACTCTGATATATTCGATTCTTTTCGGTATATCTTTATCAATTCCCAACATTCGTTCTACACCCATCACCCAAGCATGGCTGCTGTTCATAGACGCTAAGTAATCCAAGCGATCTACAAAGGGAATAGTTTGTTGGTAAGTAAGATGTTGAGCATGATTTTCGAAGCAACGATGTAAATATCCCACATGGGGGAATACTTCCTTTACTATTTCTCCGTCAGTTATCAGTTCGAGGCGTAAAACTCCGTGTGTAGAAGGATGTTGCGGACCCATATTAAGTACCATTTCTTCAGCACCCAATTCCTGCATTCGCTTTTGATAATTTGTTAACGCTTGGTTTTCCATCTTACTAAGTGTCAACTTTTATTCCTTTATAATACTCGAGATTTACATAATCTCTCCGCAAGGGATGCCCTACCCAGTCGTCAGGTAGTAAAATCCGCCTTAAGTCAGGATGATTTTCAAACGAGATTCCTAATAAATCGTAGGCCTCCCGTTCGTACCAATCCGCAGCTCGCCATACTGAGCTTACGCTTAGGAAAGACGGTAGACTATCATTGCTTCTGCCATGTTTTTTTGAAACTTTTAAAGTAACTGAAGTTTTAAACGGAATCGAAGTAAGATGATAAACCACTCCGAACTTGCTTTCCTCAACCCCGTAATCTACTCCGGAAAGGCAAGCGAGGAAGTCAAAATAAGTATTCGCATTGTCACGGAGTTCTTTACACACCGCAGTTATTAACGCAGGTTTAATATGCAGTGCCGGTTGGAGTCCGGGAAGTTCTGCAGCCTCTATTACATCAGCCCCGAACTTTTCTGTGAGTAGTTCTGTTATATCTTCAAAATTCATATCAGGGTGCCAGGCGCACAATTTTCCAACCTTTTTTATCGGATTTTTTGTAGGTAATTCTATCGTGAAGTCTGTTTGTTCCTCCCTGCCAAAATTCTACTACTTGGGGCTTTAGAATATATCCTCCCCAGTGGGAAGGCTTTGGAATATTCCCGTCCTTATATTTTTCTTCAAGCTCTTGCATTTTTTGCTCCAAAATCTCGCGACCCGGTATTTCTTGGCTTTGCGGCGAAGCTAAGGCGCCTATTCGGCTTCCTATCGGCCTAGAATTGAAGTATCTTTCCGATTCTTCTTTGCTTACTTTTTCTATGGTTCCTTCAATTCGAACTTGTCGCTCTAATTCTGCCCAAAAAAACAGCAAAGCGCCCGCCGGGTTCTTTGCAATTTCCTTTCCTTTTCTGCTCAAATAATTGGTGTAAAAGGTAAAGCCCTTTTCGTCAAATCCTTTTAACAAGAGTATTCTTGCCGAAGGTTTTCTATCGAGAGAAACTGTTGCCAGCGTCATTGCGTTTGGCTCGTATAAGCCTGCATCTAAGGCTTCAGAAAACCATTTTGCGAATTGACCGGTAGGGTCGCCTGCAACCTCTTTTTCAGAAAGTGTCGCGTTTCTGTAATCTTGTCTGAGGCTTTCTATTTTTTCTTTGCTAAACGCCATTTTTAAATGTAAGCTGCAAATTTAAGAATTATTAGGGGCTTCTATTTATCGTAAATCGCTTTCGATAATAAAACATTAATAAATTATACGGTGTTAATTGTAGATGCTGAATAACGTTACACCTGCAGAAGGAAGCTTGTTGCTTTCCGAACCGTTTATGCTTGATCCTAATTTTAAACGTTCGGTTGTGTTTTTAACTGAGCATAACGAAGAAGGTACTATGGGCTATATATTAAGCCAAAAGAGCGAATATACTCTTAAAGATGTTCTTCCCGACTTTGAGGGCAAAGATTTTCCCGTTTATGTTGGAGGGCCGGTTGGGAGTGATACGCTTCATTTTTTACACAATTGCTATGATAGAATGAACAGCGGAACAGAAGTAAGCAAAGGGATCTACTGGGGAGGAAACTTTGAAACGCTGGGGCTCTTATTAAAAAACCGGTTGGTAACAGAGGATGAGATTAAATTCTTTATTGGGTATTCCGGCTGGGGAGAGGGCCAATTGGTCGAAGAATTGGGTCATAATTCGTGGCTTGTAACTAATAATTTCCATAATAAAACAATTTTTTACGGCGATGAAAAAAGTCTTTGGAAGGAAATTGTCGTCGGCTTAGGACCGAAATACTCTCATATTGCTAACTTCCCCGAAAACCCCATGTGGAATTAGTACACAATTTTCTCGCCGGTATTGAATCTAAAAGCATTTCGTTACGCAAGCCGAAAGTACACCGGATTTGTAATTTTGTTGAATTGTAATTAGTCTTCTAAGGGGTTTTGTACTTTTGTGGCCGTGGCAAAAACTCCAAGGCTAAATTCCGGCGCTTCAAAAAAGGTTATTCAACGAAAGAAGGTACAAACCAAAAGGAAAGTTTCTCAAGGGTTAGCCAAAATCCAAGTTATTCTTGCGGGATTGCTGCTTATACTACTATCACCCTTTTATTACGGTTACGTACTAAAAGGACTTACTTCCGCTTGGCAAGGGGTTACCGATTGGGGAGAAACCCCCGGATACCGCACGTATCGAAACTTCGCTATTCGTATTCCGGATCGTTTTACTATTCACGGTATCGATGTTTCTTCTTACCAAGGAAAAATTGATTGGAACAAAGTAAAAGCGATGAAAGAAGGGGGCGTGACGATTAAATTTGCTTTTATAAAATCTACAGAAGGAATATTGCATGTCGATAAATATTTCAGCCGGAATTGGAGAGAAGCGCCTAAGACAGGAATTATTTGCGGAGCTTATCACTATTTCAAGCCCAAAAAGGACGGTAAACTTCAAGCTCGATTCTTTTTGCAAACCGTAAATCTCGAAACGGGAGATTTGCCGCCGGTTGTAGATGTAGAAGAACTTTCAGGGATAACACCTCAAAGAATGCGTAAAGAGTTGAGATCCTTTTTGAATCATATTGAAAACAAAACCGGCGTTAAACCAATTATTTACACCGGGCTTGTTTTCTACAAGGATTATTTACAAGATCATTTCAATGATTACCCTCTCTGGATTGCACACTATTATAGAGCCGAATTAAAAGTGCCCGAAAAAACTAAATGGAGTTTTTGGCAGCATGCAGATAACGCTACGGTTTCCGGCACCGGCTATGATACAGATATGAACGTTTTTAACGGTGATAGTGCAGCATTCGAGGATATCTTGATTCACTGATTGAAGATATAATATCCGGTTCCTGCAGATTATAACCACCGGTTAAATTGTTCACCTTTTAGTTCCCGGCCGCGGAAAAATCAATCCATTGATCTTCCGTCTACCAAAACTTAACATAAATTACGGTAAGCAGTAAAAGAGTTAAGATGATCAGAAAGGTTGTAGAAGGCGCCACTTTGAACATGGCTTTGTCCAACTCGAATGCTTTCGGATTTTCTTTCGGCCCTGCAAAGCTTATCAATACCATCACAATTACAGTAAAAAAAAACGCCCAACCCATACATATTAGAAAAGGAATTTCGAACCCTCCTTTTCCGTTTGGAAAAGCCGTGTACAGCAAGGTCTCGTTACCGAATAGTGCAGGAGCGTAGTTGTTAAATAAGACAGAAAGCCCGAAACCAACTAATACGCCGGCGATAGCTGCGGTACCGGTAGTGCGTTTCCAAAACATCCCAAGAATAAAAATTGCAAATACACCCGGGCTGATAAAGCCGGTATATTTTTGAATGAAAGTGAAGCCGCCTTCGCCTCCGATTCCTAAAAGATCGTCCCAAGTAAAGATGATGGATAGAAGCATAGCCGCAACTATGGCAAGACGACCAATCCATACTAATTTCTTTTCATCGGCTTTGGTATTGATGTA
The DNA here is from genome assembly GCA_043763625.1 of Sphingobacteriaceae bacterium. Classification (GTDB taxonomy): domain Bacteria; phylum Bacteroidota; class Bacteroidia; order Sphingobacteriales; family Sphingobacteriaceae; genus Rubrolithibacter. The sequence continues at coordinate 6,940 of JAYULL010000088.1, forward strand.
CTTTCTATAAATATCTAAGGTAAAAATGGTAGATATACTGTTAGCTTTTCCGGCAAGTGACGCAACAATAGCAGCAGTTAGTGCAGCTAAAGAAAGTCCGCGTAATCCGTTTGGTAAGAAGCCCAAAATTGCTGAGTAGGCATTGTCCGAATTAAATTTTCCTTCGGGAGCCATCTCCGACTGAAGTCCGCCGTTTTTATAAAGCACGTAAGCTGCAATTCCGGGCAGCATTACAATTATCGGCATCATTAGCTTCAATAATCCGGCAAAAAGAATTCCGGTTCGTGCAGTTTTTAAATCAGCACCTAAAGCTCGTTGAGTTATGTACTGGTTGCAGCCCCAATAATTTAAATTCACGATCCATTGTCCGGCAAAATACATGGCAATTCCCGGCAACATTAAGTACTTGTTAATATCCGCCTGAGTAGAATTAGGTCCCGGTTTTTCAAGTATCATTTTGAAGTGCTCGGGCGCGTCTTTCATCATAGCGGTAAAGCCGGCTAGTACATCACTGCCATGTCCGAATCTTTCGCTTACCAAGGTTAAAGCGATATAGGTTGTAGCTAAACCGCCTATAATCAATACAAGCACTTGGATCACGTCGGTATAGCCTATAACTTTCATCCCGCCAAGGGTAATAATTAAAGCGAAAACTGCTAATGCGATAACAATAACATGAAAATTAGTGCCGCCGGCAAGATTGTTTATCGCTAAGGCACCTAAGAACAATATGGAAGTGAGGTTAACGAAAATGTACAAAAACAGCCAAAATACCGCCATTATTAAACTTACAGTCTGATTATACCGCGTTTCTGAAAACTGGGGCATGGTAAAAATCCGGTTCTTGAGATAAACCGGAATAAACCATACGGCTACAATGATCAGAGCGATAGCTGCAACCCATTCGTATGCGGCAACCGCAACTCCCACTACAAAACCGTTTCCACTCATCCCGATAAACTGTTCTGCCGAAATGTTTGAAGCGATTAGCGAAGCGCCGATGGCCCACCAGGTTAGCGAGCCTTCGGCAAGGAAGTAGTCTTTCGTGTCTGACGAGCCTTTGTTTTTCTTTCTTGAATAAATCCAGATGCCATATCCGCTTACAATGATGATGTAAACAACGAATATGACATAATCAATTGTCGTAAATTTCCCCATGCTTTTTAGTTTATAATTGGTTAGTACGAAGAGAAGTCTCAGCGAACGGAGGAAGTGCTTTTAAGCACCGGATCCGGCCGCGTTGATGAATAATTAAAATCTTTGGTAATAAACCTCATTCCAGCGAAGTTCATTTCTTAACTGTTCAATTTTAGTATCTTTTCCTATTCGGATGAATTCTATTCCTGCTATATCCGCAAAGTCGTGCATGTGTTCTGAAGTTAAATTTTGGCTGTAAGCTGTGTGATGAGCTCCTCCGGCATATATCCAGGCAGCACAGGCAGTCTTCATATCGGGCAGGGGCTTCCATAGAACGCGGGCTACAGGTAATTTCGGTAAATTATGTTCAGGTTCTACAGCTTCCACTTCGTTAACCAAAAGTCTGAAACGATTTCCCATATCTATAATTGAAGCATTTAAGGCAGGTCCGCCGGCAACATTAAATACTAACCTAACGGGATCTGCCTTGCCGCCTATACCAAGGGGATGAACTTCAACCCTTGGCTTTCCATTGGCGATTGATTCGTCTATTTCTAACATGTGAGAGCCCAAAACTAAGGGATTGGCAGGATCGAAATGATAAGTGTAATCTTCCATAAAAGCATTCCCGCCTTTTAATCCCGCCGCCATTACTTTAAATGCACGTACCAAAGCAGCCGTTTTCCAATCGCCTTCGCCGGCAAATCCGTATCCTTCGTTCATTAAGCGTTGAGCTGCAATTCCCGGCAGCTGAACAATCCCGTGAAGGTCTTCAAATGTATCGGTAAACCCTTTAAACCCGCCGCCTTGCAAAAAAGTACGCAGGCCATTTTCTATTTTTGCTGCTTCTCTTAATGAGGAATGTTTGGCACCGCCTTTTCCAAGCCCCTCAGCGAGAGTGTAGCGGTCTTGGTATTCGCTTACAAGTTGGTCGATAGCTGTATCACTCGTTTCGTTAATTATTTTCACCAAATCGCCGATTCCATAAGTGTTAACCGAATAGCCGAATTTTATTTCAGCTTCAACCTTGTCTCCCTCAGTTACCGCTACATAACGCATATTATCACCGATTCGAGCAAACTTTGCACCTTGCCAATCGTGCCAACCGGCAGCAACGCGAGCCCAAGCTCCAATTTGTTCTAATACTTGTTCATCCTGCCAATGTCCTACAATTATTTTTCGGTTTATTCTTAGTCTTGAAACCATAAATCCAAACTCTCGATCGCCGTGGGCGCTTTGGTTTAGGTTCATGAAATCCATATCAATCGAATCCCAAGGAATATCACGATTAAACTGCGTGTGTAGGTGTAGTAACGGTTTTTTGAGGGACGTAAGTCCCCGGACCCACATTTTGGCGGGAGAAAATGTATGCATCCAAGCAATTAAGCCGATAACATTCGGTGCAACATTTGCTTCCTGGATAACAGAAAATATTTCTTCAGGAGTTTTTACTGTAGGTTTAAATACCACTCTAACCGGAATTTCATCTGCCAAGTCTAACGCTTTTGCGATTTGCCGGGAATGCTCCGCAACTTGTTTAAGTGTTTCTTCCCCGTATAAGTGCTGACTCCCGGTAAGAAACCAGACTTCGTATTGTTTAAGATCTATCATTGGACTTTATGATTTGAGAATTACGATTTACGATTTACGATTTACCAATTTCCGACTGACAACACTGACTAGTTCTCTTGCCCGTAGTAAGAGTCGGAGCCGTGTTTTCGCTCGAAGTGTTTTTTAATAAGTGAATTTTTAAGGCGAGGCGACGCAGGATTGAGTTGCTCTGTTAAGAGCGCCATTTGCGCAATTGATTCTAATACGGCACTATTATAAACCGCCTTCTCGGCAGTCTTTCCCCATGTAAAAGGAGCGTGATTTCCTACTAAAATCATTTCAACTTCCCGGTAATCCAAGCCCTTCTCTTTGAAACAATTCAATATCTGAAAACCTGTTTCGTATTCGTAATTCCCTTGAATCATTTCGTCGGGCATAGAAGGTGCGCAAGGAATATCCACCGTGGTATGGTCTGCATGAGTGGTACCGAAAATCGGAATATCTCGCTGACTTTGTGCCCAAGCAGTAGCATACGTGGAATGAGTATGAACAATGCCTCCGATATTTTCCCAGTGTTTGTAGAGTACGGCATGTGTTTTTGTATCTGATGAGGGACGAAGACTCCCTTCAACAACGTTTCCGTCGAAATCAACAATCACCATCTTTTCCGGCGACAATTGTTCGTAAGGAACCCCGCTTGGTTTTATGGCAAAAACTCCTAAATCGCGGTCGGCAGCACTCACATTTCCAAAAGTGAAAAGTACGAGCCCGAGCTCCGGCAATTGCATATTGGTATCGTAAGCTGTTTGCCGGATTTGTTGGTATTTACTCATTTTGTTTGATTTTGAATAAATGTTTCAATCAATTCTCCCGCTTGCGAATAGCGCAAGTAGCGTTTAGCATAAATTTCAACCTTTTCAGGATTCGGGGTATACTCAGCATCAAAACCTTGGCCCATTGCTTGCATTGCATCTTCTACCTTTGGGTAAATTCCGGCGGCCGTCGCGGCAAACATGGCTGCGCCGATAGCGCAAGTTTGTTCGGATTTATGAATCCGGATAGGCATATTCATTACATCGGCCATCATTTGCATAATAAACGTAGATTTTTTGGCAACGCCTCCCATACCAATTAATCCTTTTACAGGAATGCCTTGGTCAATAAATCGGTCTACAATTTTCTTAGCTCCGAAGCAAGTGGCTTCTACCAACGCCCTGAAAATCCTTACGGCATCGCTTCCTAAGTTTAAACCTAAAAAGGCTCCGGTCAAAGCTTGATTTGCGTCCGGAGTGCGTCTGCCGTTTAACCAGTCGATGGCAATTTCAGCATCCTCTTCTATCGGAAGTTCTTCAGCAAGCCGGCTTAGTTCAGGAATAATTTTATTTTCAATTTCAGCAACTAACTTTTCCGTGGTTTCGGAATCTATCAGTCGAGATTGGGCTAATAAATTTTCAATCGGCCACGTCAGCACGTTTTTTAACCAGGCATAAGCATCTCCGAAAGCGGATTGTCCGGCTTCCATCCCAATCATTCCGGGAATGATTGATCCGTTAACTTGACCGCAAATCCCTTTTACTAAAGTCTCTTTTACTTCATTTATCGGCGCTACAAGCATATCACAAGTAGAAGTGCCCATCACTTTACTTAAGTAATAAGGTTCTATTTGACCTCCCACAGCACCCATATGGGCGTCGAAAGCGCCTACACCGATAACTACTTCAGTAGAGAGGCCTAATTTCTCTGCCCATTCCGGACTTAAATTTCCGGCAGCCTTATCCGATGTATAGGTTTCAGTAAATAAACGTGAGGTAAAGCCGGTTAAAACCGGATCGAGCTTTACAAAAAAATCGTCGGGAGGTAAGCCGCCGAACTCTTCGGCCCATAAAGATTTATGTCCCGCTGAACAAACTCCGCGTTTTATCTCCAAAGCTTTCCGGCCGCCTGTAAGTAAAAAAGGAATCCAATCGCAGTGTTCAACCCAACTGTAAGTTGCGTTTCTTACTTTTTCATCGGCTCGTAAAATATGTAGCAGCTTTGCCCAAAACCATTCTGAAGAATAAATTCCTCCTACAAATTGCAGGTAGTTGATATCAAATTTTGCTGCATGTTCGTTTATTTCGGCAGCTTCTTTTATGGAAGTATGATCTTTCCACAAAACAAACATGGCGTTCGGATTATCTTTAAACACAGGTAGTAGTGAAAGCGGTGTGCCTGATTCATCTACCGCTACCGGTGTAGAGCCGGTAGTATCAACAGAAATAGCTTTTACTTTTTCACCGATGTCTTTTCCCGCTTGCTTTAGGCATTCTTTTATAGTTTGCTCGAGTCCCTCAATATAATCTAAAGGATGCTGCCGGAATTGATTTTCCGAGGCATCGCAGTATAGCCCTTGTTTCCAGCGAGGATAATAAAAAACTGAAGATGCAATTTCATCTCCGTTGACTGTATTTACTAAAACAGAGCGAACCGAATCTGACCCG
>JAYULL010000089.1:0-12078 GCA_043763625.1 Sphingobacteriaceae bacterium
GTGAGAAAATAGCCTATACCGATCAGTTTAAAAACAATCGTTACTCCTATTTTAACGTAGGTTTAAATATTCCTATTTTCAATAATTTCCGTACCCGGAATACTGTTTCTATTGCTAAACTCAATAAAAAAGATGCCGAAATTCAAGCTGAAAGTGTTCGAATTAAGTTACAGCAGTTAACCGAACAGGCGTACTACAACATGAATTTCTCTAAAGATGCATATTTAGCATTAACCGATCAGGTAAGCTCCCTCGAAGAATCGTTTAGAACGGCAGAAGTTAAGTTTAATGCCGGAGCCATTAATTCTGTTGATTACCTGATTGCTAAAAATAGTTTAGATAATGCCCGCTTAGATTTAATCAGGTCGAGATACAACTTTATCTTACGGAAACAGATTGTAGAGTATTACCGAGGCAATCGCTCGTTCTGATCATTTGCATTTGTAACCGAAAACGTGGTTTTCGGTATAATTTCTTGTAGGGGTTGTTACACTGTCTTTCCTGCTTGTCGGATAACCCTTATCGTTATACTCGTAAGTCATTTCACCCGTATAATTTGCCTCTAGGGCATCAACAAAACCCGGATTATTTTTACTTAATGCTGTGGCCCAAGCTAAAACGTTAGTTATCGGCAGGTTAAGAAACATGGCTTCGGGAATATTCGCTGCGGACTTAGATTTCGTATCGTAATCACCAAATTCATAGCGAAAAGGTGTATGATCACCTGAAGGTGCGATAATTATTCTTGACACATTCCCCGCCGCATTGTACTCAAAATTATAGGTAAACTCAATATCACTGACGGTGAGAGGTGTTTCTTCAATGATTTTTTGCAATACATTATCATCAGTACGCAGCATGGTAAACTTTCTTAGCAATATTGGAGAAGGCTTCCCCTCAAGATCATAGAAATCAGCGAAGGCTGCATTTTTACTGCCCTTATTATAGTATAGCTTTATCAAGAATCTTGACGAATTGCCGAAATCGCTGCGGCTTGTGGTCCAAGTATATTCGTTTAAAAGGCCTTCTGTATTGTACCTAAGTTCTTTTTTTTCTATAAGAGTTTTGCCCGGTTGAAGATAGAAATTGATCTGCGTAAGCGACCCCTTCTCGTCGTAATTATATTCCGTTATTTCCTGCTTTCCGAAAACGCTACGAGTATCACTCTGCATTAAACATCCTTTTAGGGTTGGTAAAGAATCTTGCGGCGGGTCGGCTTTTTTAGATTCTTTTTTACAAGAGGTAACAGGGGCGACTAGCAAAAAGAAGGCGAAAAGTAGGATAAAAGCAGCTTTCATCTTTAACGGGTTAATATGCTAATTTGCACAATATCTCCGACTAAAAAGACGGGTAGAGTTGCACGACTGCAGCGGTCGGTTTTTAACTATTTACGGTTTTTTTTTGCACGTTACAAATACAACCGGAAAAACGGAGTTGGTAGAATTTTCAATTAAGTAATCCAACAATTACTGATCGCGATAAAGGAATAGCAAGAGCCGGCTGCTATTCCTTTATTTTTTTGGAAGTGTCTTAAAAGAAAGAATGTCTATTATTGTTGTTTTCTGTAAAGAATTTTGACCTAGCTTTTTGCCACTGTTTAATTCTTATTGCTTCACAAAATGAATCACAACCTCGTATGGACCGCCCTTATTTTTTAAACATTTTCTTATGCTCTCTTCTCTGTTCTATAGTCATAAACCAGAGTTTGAAGGCGCAGAATCCGCCTAAAACTCGATGGAACTTGTTCGGAGATTTAGGTGTTTCTTGGAATGTTTCTTCCGATTCAAACCTTCCTCACAACGATAATGTAGAAATGAGCGGGAAAAGAGTTTCTGCAATTATTACTTACGGAGCAACTAAAAATCGAGTGTTAACGCTTTCGAGAGAAGTGATTTGGCCCATGCTGCGAATAAAGGCAGATGATCCGAGAGGGTACTTGCGTCGTACTTACGAGGAAGATATAATGCCGGAAATTTTAATCGGCGGAAAACCTGTAAAACCCGGAGAACTTAAAGCAGTTGAGTTTACCGGGGTGCTCACGCTTAAACAAAAAGCCAAACACGGTGTAGAAATCACTCGCGAACTTTTTCCATCTACCGATAAAACTCTATTGCTCGAACGGTGGAAAATAAAAAACGGAGGAACCAAGACTCAAACAATCGCAATAAAACCCTTTGCCAAAGAAGAAAGAGATACCGGGATGTACGGCGAATACTTAATAAAAGCTTTTGTAGATAAGCCGCGAACTTTGGAGCTTAAATCCGGCGCTTCCGGCAACTTTACATTAATTTTCAGTGCCCGCAAAATCGCGGAAGCTTTACCTGAAATTAATTCGGCAAACGAAAGGAATGCACGTTTAGCTTTTCTCAATAGAATAAATGCTTCCTTGGTTCTTCAAACACCCGATCCGGTAATAAATCGGGCGTTTGCATTAGCTAAAATTCGCACAAGCGAAAGCCTTTTCGAAACCAAACGAGGTTTATTACATTCTCCGGGAGGCGGAAGATACTACGGCGGAACTTGGGCAAACGATCAGGTGGAATATGCCGGCCCTTTTTTTCCGTATTTAGGCTATGAACCTGCAAACCGGGCCTCCCTAAATACTTATCGGATTTTTGCGGCTGCAATGAAACCCGATTACTCCTTTATTCCCTATTCATTTGAGGTGGAGGGAGATTTGCCTTACAAACGCGATCGGGGAGATGCAGCCATGTACGCTTACGGAGCTTCTCGTTTTGCTTTGGCTCTTGCAAATAGAAAAGTAGCAAAAGAACTTTGGCCGGCTATACAATGGAGCTTAGAATATTGCCGCCGGCAAACAAATGCCCAAGGTGTTGTTGAATCAGAAACCGACGAAATGGAAGGTCGTTTACCTACCGGGAAAGCTAACCTCTCAACTTCTACACTTACTTACGGAGCTTTGCGCAATGCAGCAAATCTGGCTCGTGCTTTAAATAGAAAGACCGAGGCCGATGAATTTGATAAAAGAGCGAATAACTTAAGCAAAGCATTAGAAAATTACTTTGGAGCAGAAATCGGAGGATTCAAAACCTATCGTTACTTTGCCGGAAACGATACTTTACGCGGTTGGATCGGATTGCCTTTAACTATGGGAATTTTCGAAAGAAAGGAAGCTACCCTAAACGCCTTATTTTCTAAGTTGTGGACAGATGACGGCTTGCGGACCCAAGCAAACCTTGACCAGTTTTGGGACAGACAAACTCTTTATGCTTTCCGCGGAACTTTTATTGCCGGCGATACTGAACGCGGAATGAAATTTTTAAAAGCTTATACAAGCAGAAGATTGCTCGGCGAACATGTGCCCTACCCGGTAGAAGCTTTCCCGGAGGGCGGTCAAGCTCACTTGGCGGCCGAAAGTGCGTTGTATTGCCGGATTTTCACGGAAGGAATTCTAGGATTAAATCCTACGAGTTTTAAAACTTTCAGTTGCGCTCCAAAAATTCCTTCCGGTTGGAAATTTATTTCGTTGCACAGCGTTACATTAGTCGGTAAGACTTTAGATATTAATTTAAAGATAGCGGAAGGGGCTCAAGAGCTTACGGTAAAGGAAAAAGGCAAAATTGTTTATCGCAATAAAAAACCTTCTAATGAACCCTTTGTAGTTAATCTATAACTGACGCAGTGTATTTGAGCCAACTTTGTAGCTTGTAAAATATTACTTACAATATAAGTTGTAACTTGTAGACCCTAAAATATTTGCGGTATTTTACCGCCACTTGGAATTATAATAAACCTGTTTTACTTTATTTTATCTTCAAAAACTAAACATTTTAAACTTACATACATAAACGCAAACTTAAATGAATCAAAAATTTTCGGTAAAAGCTGCAGTTGTAATCGTGCCTGTTCTTTTGTCAGTATTTCTTTTCGCTTATATGAATAAACCCGCTAAACCACGGATTTTGGTTTTCAGCCTTACAAAAGGCTTTCATCATTCATCGATACCGAAAGGAGTAGCCTCCCTACAGAAATTGGGTATTGAAAACGGCTTTGATGTTGATACTACTACCGCCCCGCAGAAGTTTACTGAAGAAAATCTAAAAAAATATTCGGCAGTAGTTTTTTTGAGTACTACAGGTGATGTGTTGAATAATTACCAAGAAGCAGATTTTCAACGCTTTATAGAAGCCGGAGGAGGTTTTGTCGGTATTCACTCTGCTACCGATACAGAGTATGGTTGGGGATGGTACACTCGCTTAGTGGGTGCCCAATTCCATAGCCATCCGCAACAGCAAGATGCCGTTTTAAACATTGTCGATAATACTCATCCGTCAACTAAGCATCTTCCGAAAGAATGGAAACGCCGAGACGAGTGGTATAACTTTAAAAACTTTAATAAAGACGTAAAAGTTCTTATAACTATTGATGAAAAAAGCTATCAAGGCGGTAATATGGGCTCGCACCCTATGGCTTGGTATCATGAGTACGAAGGCGGAAGAGCATTTTACACAGAGTTCGGACATACAGATGAGTCCTATGATGACCCTCAATATTTAAAACATGTGCTTGGAGGAATTCAATATGCTATCGGAAACGGACAATCATTGAATTACGGCAAGGTAAAAAGTCAGCGTGTACCCGATGCTGATCGTTTTGTTAAAACGGTGTTGGCACAAGGTGTATTATTTGAGCCTACGGAAATGGCCATTCTCCCGAACAATAATATTTTAGTGTCTCAAAGACGCGGCGAAGTTTTGATGTATAACAGCAAAACTAAAAAGGTAAAGCAAGTGGGAATGTTGGATGTATATGCTAAAACCAAAAATGCAGCAAACTCAGAAGAGGGCTTGTTGGGGATAGCGGCTGATCCGAATTTTGCACAAAACAATTACGTTTACTTGTTTTACAGCCCGATTGATACTTCTGTAAATCGTTTATCACGTTTCGTATTCAAAAACGACACACTTGATATTAAATCGGAAAAAGTAGTTCTTCAGTTCTACGAGCAAAGGGAGATTTGCTGCCATACAGGAGGTTCTATTGCTTTCGGCCCTGATAATATGCTTTACGTTTCTACCGGCGATAACTCAACTCCTTTCGATGAGGGCGGACAAAAGTTTGTGAATCACGGCTACGGTCCGCTGAACGATGATCCCGGACATCATCAATATGACGCTCGTCGTTCTGCCGGAAATACAAACGACCTTCGCGGAAAGATACTACGCATTAAACTTAATGCCGACGGCAGCTATACCATTCCGGAAGGAAACCTTTTTTCGAAAGGAACCGAGAAAACCCGTCCGGAAATATATGTAATGGGCGACAGAAATCCCTATCGTATATCGGTAGATAAGAAAACCGGATTTGTGTATTGGGGAGAAGTAGGGCCCGATGCAAATGTGGATAGTATGGAAACTCGCGGCCCTCGCGGTTATGACGAAGTTAATCAAGCCCGCAAGGCCGGATTTTTCGGCTGGCCTTTGTTTGTTGGAGGAAATTATCCGTACAGGGAGTACGATTATACTACCGGTAAAAGCGGTAAAGCTTTTGATCCGCAACATCCGGTTAATAATTCAAGAAACAATACCGGATTAACAGATTTGCCTCCGGTATCTCCGCCGTTTATTTACTATCCTTATGCTTTATCGCCGGAATTTCCGGAATTAGGAACAGGCGGCAGAACAGCCATGGCGGGCCCGGTTTATTACACTTCGGATTATCCCCAAGGAAAACGTTATCCGGATTATTATAACGGTAAGTTGTTTATTTACGAGTGGATTCGTAACTGGATAAAAGTAGTAACGATGAAACCTAACGGTGATCTGGACAAAATTGAGCCTTTCATGGACGGAACCCCTTTCTCTAATATTTCTGATATGGAAGTTGCTCCCGACGGTACTATTTATGTACTGGAGTACGGTTCCGGTTGGTTCTCAGGCAATCCAGACGCCGGAATAAGCAGACTAGATTATATAGCCGGAAATCGTCCTCCGAAGGTCCAAGATATTGTAATAAAAAAAGCCAGCGGTGCAATTCCATACACGCTTAAAGCCGGTGTCAAAGCGGTAGATCCGGAGAAAAACGGCTTAACGTACATCTGGTCGATAGGGACAAGAAGTGTTACAACTAAAGTGCCGATGCTTACTAATGTGATATCTAAACCCGGCGATTATAAAGTAAGCGTTAAGGTAGTTGATTCAGAAAATGCTTCGGCAAAAAGTAACGAAGTAACTGTAGTTGCGGGGAATGAAGCGCCGATTATTAATATTGCAACAACCGGAAATAAAAGCTTCTATTTTGCAGATAGGCCCGTAACGTATGCTGTAAAAGTTACCGATAAAGGAGATCAAGTTACACCGGCAAACTTGTTTATTTCTACAGACTATTTGCAAGGAAAAGATAAAGCAGGGGCTAACTTAGGGCATAAACAAGTGGCTGAAGGAATGGTAGGAAAAAGCATCATGCTTTCTTTAGATTGCAAAGCTTGCCATAAGACAAGTGAGGTTTCAGTCGGACCTTCATTTACTGCGGTTGCGAAAAAATATCAAAAAGATAAAAATGCCGGCACTGCTCATTTAGTACAAAAAATTATCAAAGGCGGTTCCGGGGTTTGGGGCGAGGTTTCGATGCCTGCTCACCCTGCATTAAAAGAAGATGATTCAAAGCAAATTGTAAACTGGATTCTATCTTTATCCGACGGAGAGAAAAAATCACTTCCGGGTGCCGGAAAACTTTCTTTGGATAAAGGCAAATTAAAAGAAAACACTGTTTTCGCTTTAACTGCAAGTTATACCGATAACGGGCAAGGCGGCGTAAGACCTCTTGCTTCCACCCAAGCGCTTTATTTAAGAGGCAATAATGTTGATGCATCTGAGTTTGCAAGCACAAAAGGTTTTACTGTTATTGAAACGGACGGAAGCAAGTCCTTGGCAATTCCGGGAACTTCCGCTACTATCAAGACCGACAAATACGATTTAACAGGAATAAAGACTTTACAGTTTAACGGAAACTCGAGAGGTGTTGCCGGAACTTATAAAGTTGAGGTGAGAACTGATGCAGCCGGCGGTATGAAAATCGGAAGCGGAATCCTTACTTTCGGAGCCAACGAAAATACTATTACCGGAACTGTCCCTTTAACTCCGGTAGCCGACGGAAAAATGCATGCGGTATACATAACGGTTACTCCTGTTCAAGCAGCAGCCAAATCAGAGCCGGTTATAAAAACATTAACTTTTGCGGCAAAATAACTAAAAATTTATAGTGAAAATTAAAAGGGCGAGCAGTGAAAGCTGTTCGCCCTTTTTTAGTGTGAAACGTTATTTATACAGTTAGTATTGATAAGAAAGCTTACTCAAAAGCTAAACTTGAGCCCGGCATTGATTAATAACAGAATATCAACTAAGCCGATTACAAAACTCCAAATTCAAAACCTTTTTTTGTCCAATATTCAAGTGCTCGAGGAAGAGCAAATTCAAGCCTTGGTTGTGCTTTTAAACTGTCGTGGAAAACTATAATAGAGCCGTTCTCTGTATGCCAAATTACATTGTCGAGGCATTTTTGAGGTTTGAGGTTTATATCAAAATCCCCGCTCAATACATCCCACATTATTATTTTAAGCCCTGAGCTTTGAGCTTTGAGCTCAGAGCTTTGAGCTCCTTTAATTTTGCCGTAAGGCGGCCTGAAAAGATTAGTGTTTGTAAGTATTTGGCACTCTTTAAAGTTAGCAATATAAGTTTCATCGTCTGTAGTCCAACCTTTTAAATGGCTATAGGTATGGTTTCCAATTGCGTGTCCTTCTGCCTTTATTCTATTGAAAATATCGGAATGCTGATCAATGTTATCGCCGATGCAAAAAAAAGTAGCTGTTGCATTAAACTTTTTGAGTACGTCCAAAACGAAGGGTGTAACAACCGGAACAGGGCCGTCGTCAAAGGTTAAATAAATGCACCTTTTACTTCGCTCTTTGTGCCAAACAAAGTTGGGATAAAGAAGACGTAGCCAAAAAGGTGTTTTTACAAGATACATTTATGTGGGTTAAAGGCTTAAGTCAGTGGAAGAATTGTTTAGAAAACCGGCTAAACTCAAATCTTCGTCAAGCTCATCCCATCTCAAGGCCTCGCCTTCGTGTACTATTTTATACCTATTGCGTTGTTCCTGCGTACCTCTTGCCAAATTCTTGAATCTACTGAGCGCTTCTTTTATTACTCTCCCGTCGGATAGCTTAACAAAAATGTAGTCGTTTTTAAACCAAGCATCAATAATAGATAAACTCATCGGCTTTTTAATTTATTTCTTACCGAAGTATTCATTCCAACGCTCTATAATAAGTTCTTTGTTTTCTTCTATAATTGATATTGCTAAATAAATGTCCTTATTTTTTAGAGTGGATAATTATCCTTCTGCTTTCCATCGAGGCTTGTAACAACCGGAATAGGGCCGTCGTCAAAGGTTAAATAAATGCACCTTTTATTTCGATCTTTATGCCATACGAAATTGGGATAAAGAAGACGAAGCCGGAAAGGTGTTTTTACAAGATACATTTAATAATTTATGGCTAAGTTAGGCTTTCATCTCATCTAAACATGTTTAATATCAAATCAAGAAGGTATAAAAATATATTTTTCTTTGTTCCGGGTCTTGCTTTAATCTTTACCGTACTCCCTGAAACACACGCTCAAGAGAAGATAACTTTACAACAAGCCGTTGAAGCTGCGCTTAAAAGCAACCTGCAAATTAAGCAAGCACAATTGCAAGAATCACTCACCGAGCAGGATTTAAAGCAGTTTAAACTAGCTTTGTTACCGACGTTAAATGCAAGCACAAATCTTAATTTTAACTTCGGTCGGAGTGTCGATCCTTTTTCCTACCAATTTGTCAATCAACAAATCACCTCAGCAAACGGAGGTGCTTCTACAGGTTTTACTTTGTTTCAGGGCGGGCAGAAATTAAACCAAATTTCTCAAAATAAATTATTACTCGAGGCAGATAAAAGCAATACGCGACGAGTTCAAAACGATCTGGCATTAAACGTCGCTACCACTTATCTCGGCATTTTAAATAACCGCGACCTGCTTGCTGCTTCCGGGCAACAACTGGATCTGGCTCGGTTGCAATTGGAGCGTGAACAGAAACAGTTTGATGTCGGGAATAAAACTTTAGCGGATTTATCGCAAGCAAAGGCTCAAGTAGCAACTGCCGAATTAAATGTCACAAATGCTCAAAATAATTTAGACATTTCTTATTTGAACTTAGCTCAGTTGATGGAAAGAAACCCTGCAGAACTTTTTGAAGCGGTTGCACCCCAAATAGACGAAATCGGTCAATTGAATACAGCTTATTCTGCGGCCCAAATTTATACTAAAGCAGTAGACAACTATCCGGATATAAAATACGCCGAGTTTAACGCGTTGGCCGCAAAACAGGCGATTAAGGTAGCACGAGGAAGTCTGTTTCCGCGATTGGACCTGCAGGCGAGCTTGGGAAGCGGGTATTCTACAGGATCTGAACGAATAAGACCTGGCCCTGACGGGACGCAAATAAGAGAAAGAAGCCCTTTTGGAAGTCAATTGAATAATAACTTCAACCAGACTTTAGGCTTCGGTTTGAGTATTCCGATTTTCAACGGACTGTCATCACGTATTGCCGTAACTCGAGCAAAAATCCAATATCAAAATGCTTCGTTCGCTGAACAGCTTGCTAAAAATAATCTTAACAAGATCATCAATCAGGCTGTACTGGACCTAAGAGCTTCAGAAAAAAGATACCGATCTGCGCAAACGGCCTTTGAATCTTCCAAAGAAGCATTCCGGGTTATCGAGCAACGATATAATGTAGGTTTGGTAAATTCTTTAGACTACAATCAATCTCAAACTAATTTGAACAAGGCGCAGTTCGACATGATTCAAGCAAAATACGATTTGATATTTAGAAGCAAGGTGATTGATTTTTATTTAGGAAACCCCTTAGAATTTAATTAAATTAATAAATGGCAAAGAAGAACAATACCCTTAAATATGTGCTTGCAGCGGCCGGACTACTTGTGATTATCGCTATTGCCGGATATAAACTCGGGTGGTTCGGTAAAGGAGACATTCCGGAAGTCGCGACCGAAAAAGCCGTAAAGCGAACGATTATTGAAACAGTTTCGGCAAGCGGAAAGGTACAGCCTGAAGTTGAAGTAAAGTTAAGCTCCGAAGTGTCGGGAGAAATTGTAGAACTCCTTGTAAAAGAGGGCGATGTGGTTAAAAAAGGACAGCTGCTTTGTAAGGTCAGACCGGATATTTTGAAGTCGGGGTACAACAGGGCAGTAGCGTCTTTAAATAGTCAACGAGCTTCGCTTGCTAGCAGTCGGCAACAATTAAAGCAGGCAGAAGCCAATTTCAACAATACGGAAGCTCGGTATAAAAGAAATACAGAACTCTTCAAGCAAAAAGTATTATCAATCGCCGAATATGATGCTGCCAAGGCAGAGTATTTTGCTGCAAAGGCAAATCTGGAATCGGTTAAGCAAAACGTAGTAGGTGCTAAATTCGGCATTGAGCAGTCGAATGCGGTGGTTAAAGAAGCTGCTGAAAACCTCAACAAAACGACCATTTATGCACCCGTAAACGGCGTTGTTTCTAAACTTTCGGTAGAGTCGGGCGAACGGGTGGTAGGAACCGCACAAATGGCAGGCACTGAACTCATGCGCATCTCAAACCTAAACACTATGGAAGTTAGCGTTGATGTCAATGAAAGCGATATAAATCGTGTTTCGCTGAATGATCTTGCAGATATTGAAATAGACGCCTTTCAAGGACGTAAATTTAAAGGGGCGGTTACCGAAATTGCAAGTTCGGCGAATATTACCGGTGCCACTTCCGATCAGGTTACCAATTTCACCGTTAAAGTTAGAATCTTGCCGGAATCGTATGCGGCACTATTAAAAGCTCAGGCAGAAAATCCATCGCCTTTTCGTCCGGGACTTTCTGCTACCGTTGATATTCAAACTCAAAAAACTACCGGTGTTGCCGTTCCTATTCAAGCAGTAACTACACGTGATGATAAACCTAAAGACGAGGAAAAGGCCGGAAAACCTGAATCTGAGAACGCTGATGAGGAAGAAAAAGAAGATAAAGATAAGCCGGTGAAAGAGTATTTGTTTGTATACAGCAACGAGAAGGTTAAACAGATTGAAGTAAAAACCGGCATTCAGGACGACGAGTTTATTCAAATTCTATCAGGATTAAAAGGCGGCGAGGAAGTAGTGTCCCGGCCGTTTAGCGCCATAACAAAAACACTTAAGAACGACATGGAGGTTAAAAAGGTGAGTAAAGAAAAATTGTTTCAGGGAGAGAAAAAGTAAATATTCATATAAATATTTAACTTGTACCGCTCAAATAATAGCTATTTAGTTCCTCAAATACATGGATTTATCCGGAAAGAAAATTGCCGTTATCGGCGGAGGAAGTTGGGCCACTGCCCTTGTTAAAATTTTATGTGATAATCCTCAGCCTAAAGATATTTTTTGGTGGATGCGCAGTGCCGAAAATGTAGAGCATATCCGTAACTACAAACATAATCCCAACTATCTCAGCTCTGTCGAAATTAAAATTCCTTCCGGAAATATTAATAACTGCCTTAAAACAACTTTAGCAGCTGCAGATGTTTTA
Organism: Sphingobacteriaceae bacterium; assembly: GCA_043763625.1. GTDB lineage: Bacteria > Bacteroidota > Bacteroidia > Sphingobacteriales > Sphingobacteriaceae > Rubrolithibacter. The sequence continues at coordinate 11,613 of JAYULL010000089.1, forward strand.
TTGCTCTGCGTTCCTGCTGCTTTCTTAAAAGAAGCATTAGTTGAGGTTGAACCTAAGGATTTAAAAGGAAAAAAAGTTATATCCGCAATAAAGGGAATTGTGCCCGAGCATAATTTGATTATTGCCGAGTTTATGCACCGGCACTTTAATATTCCTTTGGCGGATCTAGTAGTGATTAGCGGGCCGTGCCATGCAGAAGAAGTTGCTTTAGAGAAATTATCTTACCTCACAATTGCCGCTCAAGACATTACTCTTGCCGAGTCTTTTGCAGGATTAATTGTGTCCAGATATATTAAAGCTAATGTATCTGATGATATTTACGGGACGGAATATGCTGCTGTACTTAAAAATATTTATGCAATAGCCAGCGGGATTTGCCACGGGGTAGGTTTCGGTGATAATTTTCAAGCGGTATTGATCTCCAATGCTGTTCGCGAAATGAAACGCTTTGTTGATGCGGTTCATC
>JAYULL010000090.1:0-48825 GCA_043763625.1 Sphingobacteriaceae bacterium
ATTTTAAATAAATTGTTGTGAGGAGTAATTACCTCTCGCCATTTTTTTTGAACCGGTTCGCTCAATTCCATAGATGCATGTATGTTCTTTCTAAACTAAGGGCATTTTCGGCCAAACTTTTAATTCTCGGCAAATATAAACAGGCAAAAAAGGGTCGATGTTAAGTAATTGTTATTTAAAAAAACATTCAGCTTAAACGTAATTTTGTTCTCTTATAATTGTGTTTAAAAACACGCTGCTCTTGTTATGTTAGATACTGTTTATTCGATTGTAGTAACCTATAACGGAATTAAATGGATTGAAAAGTGTATTTCGAGACTGTTAGAAAGTGATTATCCTACTCACGTTATTGTAGTTGATAACGGTTCTACCGACGGCACCGTCAATTATATTAGCGAAAACTTCGGATCGGTAGAAATAATTGAAACGGGGAAAAACATAGGGTTCGGGCAGGCAAATAATATCGGTTTAAAACAAGCGATAGCAGGAAAGGCCGGCTATGTTTTTTTGTTAAATCAAGATGCTTGGATTGAAAAGGATACGCTTGCTGTTTTGTTGAAAAAACATAAAGAGAACCCGGGATTTGCTGTTATCAGCCCGATACATTTGAACGGAAAAGGAACAAAGTTCGATCAAAATTTCTTAAGGTATCTTTCAGAATCAGTAATCGGAAATTTTCTTGAAGATGCATTGCTACGAGAAAAGCCTTCGAAAGACTTGATTGATACAAGTTTTGTAAATGCGGCTGCCTGGTTGCTACCGGTAGCGGCGGTAAAAAAAACAGGAGGTTTCGATCCGATTTTTTATCACTACGGGGAGGACCGAAATTATACTCAGCGAGCTTTAAATGCCGGTTTCAAGATTGGGATATGTACCGAAACTTTTATTCATCACGATAGGGAAAATAGAGTGGCTACCCCTCATAGTATATTGAAGAGGGATCAAATCAACGATTTGTGCGCCTTATGCAATATTCAAACCGCGGGCTTTAAAGGGGTGTTTTTTAGAAAATTTTTGCGTTATTTTTATTTTGCGATATTAAGTGCAGCTAAATTAGACAGAGCGCAATTCTCTTATTATCTTAAGATGCTGACGTTTCTGATATCAATCGCCGGAAAGGTAGGAGAGAGCCGGAAAAAATCCTTGAAGACTTCAGGAATCCCGCACCTGTCGGCCCTGTGTTAATTGTACTATAAATACTTGTTTGAAAAATAGAAATCGGAGAATTTGTCATTCACGATGATTCAAATTAACCGAAAAACTATCAAACGGTGTATCGCTCTCACCTATAACATAGTAATCACCTCTTAAATTAAAACTATCCGAATCCTTTGTGATTGTGATTTTTAAAAAGCCGTGGGAGTTATCGCAATACTTTTCTAAAGATACACCGGCGAATAAGGGAATGTCGTCAGAAAATTCAGTGCCTGTATCTTCTACTATTTTATGTAGCTCGGCATATCCGCCGGCGCCGGCAACTATAAACGGAATTTGTTCGCCTCCGTTGTAGGTTTTGATAAATCGTTGGTAATTATGAACGTGAGCACTAAAAACAACATGAGGTTTAATGCCCGACTTTAAAAAGGCATTTTCAAGAAAAGAAGCCATTTCTAAGCTTGATCCGTGATTCGTATCGCGGGAATAAGGCGAATGATGAAGGCAAACAATTAAAGCTTTTTCTAATTTTTCTTTTCCTGCACTAATCAGTTCTTCAATAAACCAATTTTGTTGCTCAGAAGTAATCACTCCAAATTTCGGCACATTGGAATAAAGCCCTATAATATTTGCAAGAGGAGTTGTTAAAGTAAAGTATGAATTCGGTTGGGTATTGCACTTCCTCATTAAACCTTGGGCTAATTTTGACTCGCAATTTTCTGCGTTACAAAAAACTTCCATGAAAGCTTTAAGACTGATATTCGACGAACCGGCAGGATTGGGATCAGCATCATGATTGCCTGGAATTGCAAAAATCGGTTTCGGGTATTCATTAAATCCGGCAAAAAACTGATCGTAATAATGCTCCTCTTCGCCGTGATTATAAACAACGTCGCCAAGATGATAAAGAAACGAAGGATTATTTTTTTCTTCCTCACTATTAATTTGACCAAGCATTTTACCTGCCACATTTTTTAGAAAAAGAGGATTCACTGTGCTTCCGGTATCGCCTACCATGTGAAAAACGAGCCGATTTCCGTCGATGCTATTACGAGGTAAATTATACCGGAAAGGGTAGGAACCTGTCGGTGCCGGAAGCGGCTGAAATTTGTTGCTGTCGTCGGCAACGTTGAGTTTTACTACCGGTTTCAATTGCATATTCTAGGTAAGGAACCCGCTATAGCAGGGCGAAGCTTTAAAGCGTTCCGGTTTGCAAATAAAACAAATGTTATTAATTAAATATGAACAGGTAATAAAATATGCTTAACCCCAAACGTCCCAATAATTAACCCACTTTTCTTCTATTCGAGTTGCATTTAAAATTATTTTGTTGTCGTAAACATTTTCATGTTAAGATTTTAACGCCTGTTTATTGGTATCGTTCATTCAGGTATAACCGGGCTCGAACATTTGACTAAGCTAAACCGGTCTCGACTGTCACTTAAGGGCCTAAGTAACACCGAACGCGATCCTTATTCCATAATTATTAAACTTATCACGAGTGCTCGTGTTATTTCCTCAAACAATTTAATGTTTCTGTTATGCTTACTGAATTAAATAGAGAAGAAATCGAAATGGTGCTAAAGAAAAATTACCTCGGACGGATCGGCTACACTGATGGACTTGAAATTTATATAGTGCCTGTAAACTACCGCTTTGAAAACAATTCTATTATTTGTTATTCTTTAGAGGGACAGAAAGTCGATATGATGCGCCGGCATCATGAGGTTTGTTTTCAGGTGGATGAAATTACCGACACAGAGCACTGGAAATGTGTTCTTATAAACGGCACTTTCGAAGAAATAACCGACGAGCGCATACTTTCTGAACTGCGTCCTCGATACCATGAATATCGACTTCGTAAAAAGGCTGATCTTTTATCATCTAAGCAAGGGCCGGAACAGACCGGCGAGAAACAAAAATCCGAGTCGCCTCAGATCTTCTTTAAGATCAATATTCGTCAGGCCTCCGGCCGGCTGGAAGAAGGCTTTTAAATTTCCCCGCGTGTTTTAAGGCATAGGGTAAATAAGCAAAGGGATGTTGCCGTAGGAGGTATTTCCGAAATCTATACTTTCGTAAAGCCGGTCTATGCAGCGATGTTTCTTGTTAACCATCACCATTAGGTCAGGCTCTAAAATATCCGCAGCCAAGCTGATTTCGGTAAGAATATCTTCGCCTTTTATATTGATTAAATCGATGCTCTTGTATTTGGTGTGGGGAAGTATCTCAGATTTAAATAAGCTCTCTGAATAAAGGTTATCAATATCAGGCAGGCCCTCGGCCGTAACATGAAAAATATAAATATTTGCCGCAAATGGTTTTGCAAAAGCAATTATTTTGCTTAACACCCCAATATCGCAATACCGCAGATCGGTTACATATGCAATGTTTTTTAAACGAGTTATTGCAGAATCTCCGGGCGTAATTAAAACGGGAGTTTGAGTTTGATTTAATATAGTACAAGACCCGTAAGGCATAGTTGCACTATCTTTCCGGTGTATCACCACCAAATGCGGACGTTCTTGTTCTACGAAATTTATATCCAAATTATCCAAGTAGCTGCATTTGTGCCTGCAGGGAGATTCGGCCTTAACTTGTTTTCCGTTAAGAAGAACTTCAGCTTCGCATTTCTGAAACTCCTCCATGCTGCAAAAGGGGTTGCCTTTGGTAGGGGCAATATCACAATATTTTGCAGCTAAGTTTGTCCTTTTAGAAGGGTCGAGGTAGCAAATTTTTGAATTTTGTGTTCGAGCAATAAAATCTGCATTTGCCAATACAGTTTCATTTGTTGTTTCCGGCCCTCCCGCGATTAATATTGTTTTCATTGTGTGCCCTTTAGTTACACGTTAAAAGTATTGCATAACTTAATCGGCCCTAATGACTTTCATCATAAATTGCAATGACTCTTATCTCTTTCAAAAAGAGGTTAATTATGATACATCTTCTCGTAATATTCAATTACCATCCTCGATGATTCAAACATTGGCACAACGTCTTTCTCTGCCTTTTTAACTAAACTGAGCCATTTACCGGCGTTATAATAATAAGTAGGGAGAATAGAAAGGTTTAACGCCTCCATCAAGTTCGACGACTCAATAAAATCTTTATCATGTTGAGGCAGATTAATGTCGGCAGGTTTAATTAAAAAGCAATTTTCATTCTCCACGGCAAATTCCGGCATCCACCCGTCCGGAATTGAAAAATTAATACTCCCGTTCATAGCAGCTGTCATTCCGCTGGTTCCTGATGCTTCTTTATAGAGCATAGGATTATTTAGCCAAACGTCAGAGCCTTTTTTTAGCGCAGCAGAAAGTTCTAACTCGTAACCGGTAAGAACAGCACAATTAGGAAAGCTTCTTGTTCTTAAAATAATAGAATTAAACAGGTCAACCGAACCTTCGTCTTTGGGATAGGGCTTTCCCGCCCAAATAATTTGAACAGGAAATTCTTTGTTGCTAATCAAGGCTTTAAAAGCACTTAAATTGTGCATAATAAGATCTGCCCGTTTATATCCGGCAAAGCGCCTTGCCCAAACAATAGTTAGGATATCCTCCCGGAAAAGTTTCCCGGTTTGATCAGCGACTATCTTAAACAAAGCTTTTTTCATCTCCTTTTTTCGGGAAATTATTCTTTCGTCTTGGTTTTCTTCTAAAGCCTGTTTAAACCCCTTGTCTTGCCAGTATAATTGATTTTGACTGTTAGTTATAGGGATAATAGCGGCAATTTTTTGATGTCCTCCCCACATTTGCCGGCTCGTTTCTGCATGCAGTTTTGAAACTGCATTTGCTTTTCTTGCAAATTTCAGGGCACCTAAAGTGTAATTGAAACTTTCTCCTTCAAACCCTAAAATATATTTCACTTCGTGCACCTGCAAATGGTGAAAAAAAGACATCTCTTTAAGCAACTCATAGCGGTGTTCCTCGTTTCCGGCTTGTTCAGGGGTATGAGTTGTAAAAACTACCTTCTCCCTTACCTGTTCTATGCTTTTATACTTAGAGTAGAGATAAAAATTTAGTGATACAGAATGACCTTCATTCATGTGATAAGTGCCGATTTCTAAATGTAAGGCATCCAAAAGCGTTGCTCCGCCTGTACCTAAAACAATAGATTGGGCAATGCGAGTAGCCTCATTAGCATCATACAAGTGGTGAGTAATAGTTTGTGCGAGGTAATCGTTTTCAGGAATATCGGTAGTCAGCAAAAAAAGTGGAGCTGTATTAAATGTATTACTCTCTAATAAAAAAGCTTTAACAAAAACCGGACTGCCATGGATTTCTACAGTAATGGTGATTCCGGTGTCTTTCAAAAAAGAATACTCCTTCTCGATAAACGCCGCATTCATTGTTAAGTTACTGTTCCGCAATTGGTCGTAATAGCCGTATTTCCACAATATGCCTATGCCGACTAGGTTTTGCTTCAGTTCGAATGCGCTTCTTAGATGAGAACCCGCAAGAAAGCCAAGGCCGCCGCTGTAAATTTTAAGAGATTGATCAACAGCAAATTCCATAGAAAAATAGGCGATCGATGACTTGAACTTTTCTGAGATTTCGTATCCGAATATTTCGAGTTGAGTTAACATTTTAGAAGCTCTATTAGTAAACTTCTAAAATAAGCTTTAGTTATTAAAAGAATCGGGATACAATAGCAATTTAAAGAAATAGCGATTTATTTTCGACAAGAAATTGCTTTAAGGTATTTCGTTGTTCTCCGGTAAGAAAAGTAAAATCTTTTGAAATCGCGGGTGTTTTGTCGAAGCGGGGAAGTAGATGAAGAGCCAGCATGATAAATACAAATGCAGAATCAAGCCCTTCTTTTCTTTTCTGAAAGTAAAATGAAACCGGGTTTGGGCTCTTGTATTCTACCGGTTTATTTAAAACTTCCGAAAGCAAATCTGTGGTCTCTTGAAAGTTGAGCAGTTCTTTACCGGTTATTATGTATGTTTTGTGTTGATGTTTAGTTACATCTGCTAAAACCGCTGCAACAGATTTACCGATGTCGTTTACATCAACCCATAAAAATTTTGCTTTACCTGCCGGGATTGAAATTTGTTTTCTTTCGCGAATCTCTTTTAAAAAGACGGTGGTTAGGTTCTGCATGAAGTAGCTTGGCCTTATAAAGGTGTAAGGAATACCGCTTTTAACAATCAGCTTTTCAATTTTTGAATGTGGAATTACCGACATTCTTTCTGCTCCCTGCACCGATAGAAAAACAATATGTTTTACGCCTCTTTGAACGCACATGGTTATCAGGGGTTCAAAAATCCCCGCAATATCGGTTAAGCGTGGAGGACGAAGCAAAAATAAAATATCAGCTTTAGCAATCGCCTCTTGACTGTTTTCTAAATCCGATAAATCAAAGAAAACCTCATTTAAACTTAATAAGTTCGGTTTTTGAGTAGCGATAAGAAGATTTTGCTTTTGTTCTTGTGTTATATTTTTTATAACTGCCCTGCCCACATTTCCTGTAGCTCCTGTAATTAATATTTTAGCCATTGCTTTTTCTATTAATTTTCAATATGCTTTTTGCGGGTTGTCTTGGCTCGAACTAATTAAGGTCGCCGGTTTTCAATTTTTAAATTTCCGAATATTTTCCGGGAATTCGTGCCTTCAAATTGTGTAACTGCTTTCAGTTAGGGAAAGTGGTGTTTGCTATTACTCGCCTCGACACAAGAATTTACGCGAGAAAATTCCGGCTTTTTTTAGAACTTGAATTCCGCTTTAAGTGCTTCAATTTCTTGGATTAGCATGTTTTTACTCAAAAGACGGTGGCAGCCGGTTAGATACTTTAAAAAATGTCCGGCTCGCTAGCGGTAAGTTTATCCGCAAGGTTTAAGCGGAAGAGTAAATTACAAAAGAATACATCAAATCCTCTAGTAACTCTATTCCCTTTCCGTCAATTTGGTAAGGTAGTAGAGAACTACACCGCCCAAGAGAAATACATCTCAAGAACCTGATTTTTTTCTTTTTTAACCGTTTCAAGAAAAGCTTCTGCGGCAAGAGATTGTTTTTTATTCTCCAATCGGATTAATCGCCAGGCTGATTTAACAGGCAAGCCGGAAACAGGAATAATTTGCAATTCCCCGCTTTCCAACTCATTGTGGATTCCGATAAGGGGCATTACAGAATAACCTAATCCCGCAATCACGGCTTGTTTAACGGCTTCGTTAGAGGTGAGCTCAAGTTTCTTTAAAACTTTCACCTTGCTTTTTTCAAAAAAGCTTTCCATAACCAGCCGAGTGCCCGAGCCTTCTTCGCGATATATCAAGGGTATTTTCTCGAAAATAGATTTATCGTAAGGCTTTCCCTTATGTGTCATATCCTTATTGCCAACTAAGTATAATTTATTCTCTAAAAGAATTTCTTCTTTTAGAGCCATTCCTTCAGGCATAACTGAAACCAAGGCAAAATCAACCTCATTTTTTTCCAAGCTTTTTAAAACCCCGGCCTTATTGGTTACGTCCATTTTTAGGTCTATTCCGGGATTTTTTTTAAGGAATCCCGCCAAGAAATAAGGCATAATGTACTTGCCGGTAGATACAATAGCAATTTTAAGCATGCCGGAAAGGATTCCTTTATATGCTAAGGTTTGATAATTAATTGCATACACATCGTTAATAATTCTTTCTGCCATAACAGCTATTTCTTGTCCGAAATCAGTTATATATAATTGTCTTCCGACTACTTCTGTTAGAGGGATTTCAAACTGATTCTGAAAGTTTTTCATCTGAATTGAAACCGCCGGCTGGGTTAGATAGAGTTCGACTGCTGCTTTTGTGATGCTTTTTGTTTGCACAATCTTTAAAAATACCTGGAGTTGATGTAGTGTGTAATTCATAAGAATAGTTTATGGATGCGATAATAAGTATAAATAAAAATATATGAAATAGCTGCAATAGTTTTGTTGAAATAAAAAATAGCAATATGAAGAAAAAAATTACAGTAGCAAAAGGAGACGGAATAGGCCCTGAAATAATGGACGCCACTTTGAAAATTATTTTAGCCGCAGGGGCAGAAATAGAAATTGAAGAAATTGAGGTAGGCGAGAAGGTTTATTTATCCGGTAACTCGTCGGGGATAGCCAAAGAATCGTGGCAGAGTATTTTGAACAATAAAGTCTTTTTGAAAGCACCCATCACTACTCCACAGGGCGGCGGTTATAAAAGTCTTAATGTTACCACCAGAAAGATGTTGGGCCTCTACGCAAACGTACGGCCGTGCAGCAGCCTGTATCCCTTTGTTGAGACTAAGCACAAAACGATGGATCTGGTTATTATTCGCGAAAACGAAGAAGATCTGTATGCCGGTATAGAACATCAACAAACCGATGAAGTTATTCAGTGCTTAAAGCTGATAAGCAGACCGGGATGCGAGAAGATTGTTCGGTATGCTTTTGAGTATGCCAAAACGAACGGAAGAAAGAAGGTTACCTGCTTCACAAAAGACAATATCATGAAGCAGACAGACGGGTTGTTCCATCAAGTGTTTGATGAAATCGGAGTGGAATATCCGGAGATCGAAAAGGAGCATTGGATAATCGATATCGGCGCAGCAAAGATGGCTGATACCCCCGAAATATTTGATGTAATAGTGACTTTGAACTTATATGGAGACGTAATATCGGACATAGCGGCTCAAATTGCAGGTTCGGTGGGCCTGGCCGGGTCTGCAAACATCGGAGAAGAATGCGCAATGTTTGAGGCTATACACGGTTCAGCTCCAAGAAGAGCCGGACAGAATCTGGCGAATCCTTCCGGTTTACTGCAAGGAGCCGTAATGATGCTCAAACATATCGGCCAAAATGAAGTAGCCGGGAAGGTGCAGAATGCTTGGCTCAGAACCCTTGAAGACGGAATTCACACTTACGATATCTACAAGGAAGGCCAAAGCAAACAAAAAGTAGGAACGATGGAATTTGCTGATGCCGTTATAAGCAGATTGGGGCAAGAACCGGCAGTTTTGAAACCGGTTTTATACCAAGACAACGAGCGGATCAGCATTAAGCCCTATAGCAGAAAGCCGGCTGCGAAGAAAGAATTGGTTGGATTTGATGCCTTTGTACACTGGCCCGGTTTAAATCCTGAAGAGCTTGGAGAAAGCATTAAAAGGATCAATAGCTCCAAATTAAAAATTAGTATGATTACCAACAGAGGTATAAAAGTGTGGCCCGAGGGTTTCAAAGAAACATTTTGTACCGATCACTGGAGATGCAGATTTAAAGTTGAAGAAGGTACAACGGTACAAAATGAAGAAATATTAAAGGTGCTTTCGCAGGCGATTGATTACAACATTGATGTAATTAAAACAGAAAATCTGTACAAGTTTGACGGAGTACCGGCTTTTTCATTAGGACAAGGACAATAAAAATATAAACCATGAACATTACTATTCTACAAGGCCATTTCTCGCCCAAGGAGGCGGAAGAGTTGATTACAAAAATGATAGATATAAAAATTAAATATCACGAAAATAAGATAGGTGAAAGCGAGGATCATGCAGAAGACATTAAAATGAGAGAGAAGCGGATTATACAACTTCAAAGAGATTTATATGAAGTGCGCCGGTATATAAAACAGCAGTCAGGCAAAATCAACCTCCAAGCTCAAATAAATTTATAATGGAAAACACAAAAACAATATCAACATTTTCATTGATTAACGGTATGTTTAATCCTGCCGATGCTGCACCGCTTATATCTAACCTTTACAATGCCAAGATAGAGTTCCACAACCGGCAGCTTTTAAAGGAAAATGATTCCGCAGAAAAGAATTTGCTTCAAGAAGAAGAAAGAATAACACAGCTACAAATTTCTCGCAAAAATTTTCAGCTTAAAATGAAAGAAGCAATTGAGTTGGGATGCGACGTACAAATAAAAGGCGTTATAGAAGTTTCTTTTATCGAGAAATAATATTAATAACTTTAGAATGCATTGGGAGTAAAAGGCTTCGTTAGGAGCCTCTTTACATCCAAATGTTAACGCAATATGACTCAAAAAGAAACGTACTCGATTAGAAAGGCAATTAACAATTTTTACAGGCTGCTAAACCTTGAGCGCAGGGAGATTAGCAACGTTTATTTTTACGCAATTATCAGCGGCTTTATTTTGCTTTCTCTGCCTCTGGGGATACAGGCTATAACCAACCTCATGTTTGGGGGGACACTTAGTACATCTCTCGTGGTGTTAATAGCGATAGTAGTTACCGGAGTTTTAATTAACGGTTTATTGCAGGTTAAGCAAATGCGGGCAACGGAGAAAATTCAGCAACGGATTTTTACCCGCCTTACCTTTGCTTACGCGTATCGCATTCCTAAGATCGACCTTTCAAGTATTGATAATTATTATTTGCCTGAGCTGGTTAACCGATTTTTCGACACCTCAAACTTACAAAAAGGGCTTTCGAAGTTATTATTGGATTTTCCTACAGCAAGCATTCAGGTTCTGTTCGGGCTCATTTTACTATGCTTTTATCATCCGGTTTTTATTGCTTTCGCTTTGATTTTAACCACTTTAATTGTGCTTATATTTTATTTTACAAGTCCTGCCGGATTTAGAACGAGCATGAAAGAGTCTGATTATAAATATGACGTGGCGCACTGGCTCGAGGAGATGTCGCGGTGTATGAAAACCTTTAAGTTTAATCAATCCGGAGAACTGCATCTCAAAAAAACGGATACGCTTGTAACAGGATACATCGAATCAAGAAATTCGCATTTCTCCGTGCTCTTGTTTCAATATCGAGTTTTGATCATCTTCAAGGTGCTAACCACAGCTTCCATGCTCATTATCGGGTCGGTGCTGGTAGTTAAAGAACAGATAAACCTGGGGCAATTTGTTGCGGCCGAGATTGTAATCATAACCATTCTTAATTCTATTGAAAAATTGATTGTAAGCCTTGAAGTTATATATGATGTACTTACTTCGCTCGAAAAATTAAACAAATTACTCGACAAACCTCAAGATAAAGAAATAGGGGCGAAAGACACTGTAGGTCCGTTCTTAACCGACAGGGGAGTCGATATTAAAATTGCCGGTTTGAGCTTCGGTTATCCGGGTCGCGAACCCGTTCTAAAATCTCTTAATTTAAATCTCGCGGCAGGAGATAAAGTGTGGATTTCCGGCAGCGAGGGTTCAGGAAAAACTACTCTGCTGAGAATACTGACCGGCATCTATTCAGACTTTACCGGTAATATCCTCTTGAACGACGTTCCGTTAAACCTGATCCCGAAAGAGAAAATTCACCGATCAGTATCTATTTTAATGGCAGATGAAGAGTTATTCAGCGGTACCATTTTAGAGAATATTACAATAGGCAACGAAGATGTTGATTACTCTCACTTAAAGACAGTATGCAATATTGTAGGCCTGCAAGATTATATCAGCAAACAGCAACACGGACTCGAAACCTTACTTGATCCGCAGGGAAGAAAACTGCCTTCAAATATTAAACATAAAATACTCCTGGCCCGGTGCATGGTGATGAAGCCTGCTTTAATGCTGGTTGAAGATGTTTGGAGAGGAATTGAGCCGGTGGTAAGAGAAAATGTAATTAACTATTTAACGAGTGCCGATAGTAACTTCACCATGATTGCCATAAGCAACGATGAAGATTTCGGAACACGGTGTAACAGGCAATTAATAATTGAAAACGGATCATTAATAAAAGAAAATTATAATGTTTCTTGAAAATAACATTGGTGTCGAGAACTTTAAAAGGTTTAAATCTTTCAGAGAGTCGGTATATACTCCGCCAAAGGGAAGGACTCCCGGAAGAACGATTACCTTATATTTATTGGCCGGTTTAATCACTCTGCTTTGTTTGCCTTGGACCCAAAACGTCCGATCTTCCGGGATAATATCTACCTTAAATCCTCAGCAGCGGCCCCAACAGGTTAACAGTTTTATTGCCGGCAGGGTTGCAAAATGGAGCGTGAAAGAGGGAGATTATGTCAGGAAAGGTGACACGTTAGTGGTGATTACCGAAATAAAGGAAGAATACCTTGATCCTGCTCAATTACAGCGATTAGCCGAGCAAATAGAAGCGAAAGGAGCTTCAATTAAGTTCTACAGAAGTAAGGCAGAAACTACGGACTCTCAATCGGAAGCATTAAATCAATCTCGTTCGCTTAAACTGAATCAGTTACGAAATAAACTGAAGCAGTATCAATTATCAGTTCAATCAGACAGTATGAGCTATGTTGCTGCCGAAAGCCAATTGAAATTTGCGTCGGAACAGATGCGCCGGCAAGAACAATTATTTACTGCCGGCTTAAAATCGTTGACGGAGCTCGAACAAAGAAAGCAGGCTTATTTGGATGCCTTATCGAAAAAGATGAGTGCAGAAAACAAGTTTTACAACAGCCGTAACGAACTTTCAATTATTGAAATTGAACAATCCGCCACAGAACAAGAGTACCGGGAGAAGATTTTAAAAGCAAGCGGCGACGGATTTTCGGCCCTGTCAGATATGTCTTCTACTCAAAGTGAAGTCGCAAAACTTCGTAACCTTTTGTCAAATTATAAGCTTCGGCGAAGTTTTTATGTAATAACGGCCCCACAATCCGGACAAGTTATTAAAACCGGCAAAGCAGGTATCGGCGAGACAGTAAAAGAAGGTGATGCCTTATTTGAAATTGTTCCGATTAGCTTCGACAGGGCAGTTGAAATTTTTGTTGATCCGATTGATTTGCCGTTAATCGGAAAGGGACAAGAGGTGAGGCTGCAGTTTGACGGATTTCCGGCAATTGTATTTTCGGGCTGGCCAAACTCCTCCTACGGAACTTTTCCCGGGAGGATTGCTGCAATTGATCCATCCATCAGCTTAAACGGCAAGTTCAGGGTTTGGATTACTCCCGTTAAGGCCGAAAAGGAATGGCCCCGCCGACTAAGTTACGGCACCGGGGCAAAATGTATAGCCTTGCTAAACGATGTCCCAATCGGGTACGAGCTATGGCGTAAGCTGAGCGGATTCCCGCCTGAGTATTATACGGTAAACAATACTAGGAGTACAGGAAAGAAACAAAAAAATGAAAATTAGACTGCTTTCCTTTATTCTCTTATCTATCATTTCATTAACGGTGCAGGCCCAAATAAAAAAGGATACATTAAGTTGGAATGAGTATCTGCAGATAGTAAAACAGTATCATCCTGTTGCCGTTAGGGCAGAACTGCTTAGTAAAGTAGCAGGAGCACGTATAACTCAAGCTTGGGGAAATTTTGAACCAAAGCTTTCTGTTGTACATGATGAGAAACGTTTCGACGGAACGGAGTACTATCGTTTTACAACTCCGGAAGTTAAATTACCGTTATGGTACGGCCTTGAATTGAAGGGAAATTATTCGGTGGCAGAGGGTGCGTATATAAATCCTGAGGATAAGCTTCCGAAAGAAGGCTTAGGCTTTGTAGGCTTAAACGTCTCCCTTGGGAAGGGTTTGTTAATGGATAAGCGGCGGGCGGCGTTAAAGCAAGCGAGAATATTTAGTGAATCTGCCGAGAATGAGCAGTTGCGAATGCTGAATGATCTAATACTTGAAGCCGGAGAAGCGTACCTGAACTGGCAGAATCAGTATCAAATAACCGAAGTTTATAGAAATGCGCTTCAATTAACACAAGTTAGGTTTGAAGCTGTAAAAGCCGCAGTTGCAGGCGGCGACCGCCCTGCAATAGACACGATAGAAGCATTAACTCAGATACAACAGCGCCAACTTCAGTTTCAACAGGCCGATCTGCAACTTCAAAACTACTTTTACGAATTGAGTTCATTCTTATGGTTGGAAAGCCGCGACCCTGTAGATGCAGAAAAGTTATCAGTAATACCTGCTTCCGGCGGGCAGGCACTTCTTAATAATCCTGAACCGGCTATAAATAATAACCCAAAGTTGCTAAGCTACCGGTTCAAACTGCAAGATCTTGAAATAGAACGACGCTTGAAAGCAGAAAATCTCCGGCCGACTGTTGATCTGCAAGCCGGATTATTAAATAGAGGATCGAATTCATTCCGGAACTTAAACGCCGACTACTTTCAAAGCAACAATAAGATTGGATTACAGATTGCCTTTCCCTTAACTTTTGCTTCGGGCAGGGGCGAGTTGCGAGAAGCAAAACTAAAAATTCGGGATATTCAACTCGAAGAAAGTTTAGTTCGAAACGAGCTTGAAGTTAAATTGAACCAAAATAAAGTCGAACGAAAAGTATTGGAAGATCAGCTTATTCTTTTAAATCAATCTTTAGAAACTAATGCTAAGCTCTTGGCGGGCGAAGAAACCCGTTTTAAACTAGGCGACGGTTCTCTCTTTCTAATAAACGCACGAGAAAGCAAACTTCTCGAGGTTCGCGAAAAATTGCAGGAAATTAAAAATAAGATCAGCAACAACACCATTAAACAGGCATGGTTGGAGGGAGTTATAAATTAGCCGTTCTATATTAATCTCTTTATTATCTTCCGATCTGCTCCGATTTTAAATAAAACTTTATTTTTTATATAGGCCGGATTAACTTAATTATTATTCTCCGGTTCTCAGTAAACAATGCCAATGCTTCCCTATTTTTATGAGGATTGGCTCTTCCGCGAAGAGAGCTTATATAATTGAGGCGTGCTTGGTTAAGAATGATATTTATGTTGTACGCTGTTGGCGGTCGCCCTTAAAAACAAGGCCACTTTGCTTTCCAATTTAAGGCAAACAGTTCAGCTCCAAGTTCAAAAATTTTTAAAAACAGGATACCTCATAACAGTTTTATTTTTTCCGCAATTTATCTTCGCTGCTAACGAAACCAATTTATCTGAACCATAAATGCAAGCAATTTTAGGGGTAATTTTTCATTTTATCGGGGGTTTTGCCTCAGGGAGCTTTTATATACCTTACAAGAAAGTTAAAGGATGGGCCTGGGAAAGTTATTGGATTGTTGGCGGCCTGTTTTCTTGGCTTATCGTGCCGTTAATTGCTGCGGCCCTTACAGTTCCCGGCTTTTTTAATATTATACACACCGCAGAATCTTCGGTAACAACATGGACCTTTATTATGGGCCTTTTATGGGGAATAGGCGGACTAACCTTCGGTTTAGCCATGCGCTATTTAGGCATGTCTTTAGGGATGTCTGTAGCTTTGGGCTTTACCTCTGCTTTCGGATCATTAGTTCCGCCTATTTATCGTGATATTGTAGGGATCGAAAAAGGAAGCTTTACGGCGATGTTGAGTACTACAGGAGGGCGCACTGTACTTGCCGGAGTTATTATTTGTTTAATAGGCATAGCCATTTGTGGCAAAGCCGGGATGGGAAAAGAGAAAGAATTATCCCAAGAACAAAAAACAAAAAGCGTTAAAGAATTTAATCTTACAAGGGGGCTTATTGTAGCTACAATATCAGGTATTTTGAGTGCCTGCTTTAATTTCGGTATCGAAGCCGGAAAGCCGATGGCAGCGGAAGCCGTAAGGGCAGGAGCCAACTCCCTTTTTCAAAACAACGTAATCTTCGTTGTTATCCTCTGGGGCGGCCTTACAACCAATTTTATTTGGTGTATGATTTTAAACGCTCGCAACAAAACTTTCGGAGATTATACCAATAAAAATACTCCCTTACTTCGAAATATTATTTTTTCGGCGCTTGCCGGAACTACCTGGTTCCTCCAGTTTTTCTTTTATGGAATGGGGGAGAGTAAGCTCGGAAACGGGGCCAGTTCTTGGATTTTACACATGGCCTTTATAATCCTGGTTTCGAATATGTGGGGGATTATTTTAAACGAATGGAAAGGCGTAAGCAAGAAAACGTTTGCAACAATAATAACGGGCATCGCAGTTATAATTTTGTCGGTTATAGTTGTAGGATACGGCAATTCGTTGTAATTAAATAGATAACTAAATATTTTAAATATGTCTGAAATAACTACAGGTACCGGTTTTAAACACGTAAGCTATTTATGGGATGATGCTAAAGCGGCGGAATTGGAAGGCGACGAAGTAGCTTTACTAATTTACCGATCAAACCTTTTAGGAGCTGATTTACGCCTTACTAATTACGGAGGAGGAAATACCTCTTGCAAAGCATACGCAAAAGATCCCTTAACGGGCGCCGAAACCGAAATCATGTGGATAAAAGGCTCGGGCGGCGATATTGGAACTTTAACTAAAAGCGGACTTGCGGCGCTGTATGTCGACCGTTTCCGCAGCCTAAAGAATGTTTATCGGGGAATTGAGCATGAAGACGAAATGGTTGAACTTTTTAACCTTTGTATTTACGATTTAGCTTCAAAGGCGCCTTCTATTGATACTCCCTTGCACGGATATTTACCATTTAAGCATATAGATCATTTGCATCCTGATGCTGCCATCGCAATAGCAGCTGCAAAAGACGGCAAAAGAATTACTCAAGAGCTGTTTAACGGAGAAATAGGTTGGGTAGATTGGCAAAGGCCCGGTTTTGACTTGGGCTTGCAGTTGAAACAATGTCTTGATGAAAGTCCCGGAATCCGCGGAATCATGTTAGGTTCTCACGGTTTATTCACTTGGGGAGATACAGCTTACCAAAGTTACATTAACACTCTGGAAGTTATTGAAAAATGTGCTGAATATTTGGACCGGAGTTACGGAAAGAAAGGCCCGGTTTTCGGCGGACCAAAAATTCAAAGTTTAGATGCGGAAGCTCGCAGAAAGAAAGCAGTCGCTGTTGCTCCGGTGTTGAGGGGATTTTGTTCGAGCGAAAGGCATATGATTGGTCACTTTACCGATGATCCTCGTGTTTTAGAATTTATCAACTCAAATGATTTAGACCGATTGGCTCCTCTCGGAACCAGCTGTCCCGATCACTTTCTGAGAACTAAAATCAGTCCTTTAGTTTTAGACTTGAAACCTGACGAAGATGTATCAGATGTCGCAGTTTTAAAAGAACGACTTGCTCCAAAGTTCGAAGCATACCGTAACATGTATGCTGATTATTACGAAACTTGCAGGCATTCAAACAGTCCGGCAATTCGCGATGCTAATCCGGTTATTATTATTTATCGGGGAGTAGGAATGTTTTCTTTCGCAAAAGACAAACAAACAGCTCGTGTAGCTGCAGAATTTTATACCAATGCCATCAATGTAATGAAAGGGGCGGAGGCAATTTCTGAATACACCTCTTTACCTCGTCAAGAAGCTTTTAACATCGAGTATTGGTTGCTTGAAGAAGCCAAACTTCAGCGAATGCCGAAACCTAAAGCCTTATCCGGCAAAGTTGCTTTAATAACCGGAAGTGCAGGAGGAATCGGAAAAGCTATATCAAAGAAATTCGTTGAAGAAGGAGCAGTAGTTATTCTTAACGATATGAATGAAGAGCGGCTGCGGAATGCCGGAGAGGAGTTTAAAAAACAATTCGGTAAAGATTCATATACAACAGTTGCCTTGGACGTAACCAACGGCGAACAGATACAAGGAGCACTTGAAGTTGCTGCATTAGCCTTTGGAGGTGTGGATATCGTGATAAATAATGCCGGTCTTTCCATTTCAAAAACTATTGAAGATCATACCGAAAAGGATTGGGATTTATTGTATGATGTGCTGGTGAAGGGTCAGTTCTTTATTACCCGGGCTGCCGTTAACATCCTTAAAAAACAAGCTATTGGCGGCGATATTATCAATATAGTAAGCAAAAATGCCTTGGTAAGCGGACCTAACAATGCCGGGTACGGAAGTGCTAAAGCCGCACAATTACACTTAAGCCGTTTGAATGCTGCCGAACTGGGTGCTGATAAAATACGAGTGAATGTGGTTAATCCTGATGCGGTAATTAGCGACAGTAATATTTGGGCAGGCGGATGGGCAGAAGGGCGTGCAAAGGCCTACGGGATAACAGTTGCAGAATTGCCGGCATATTATGCCAAACGCACTTTATTAAACGAGACTATTTTGCCGGAAGATATAGCTAATGCTTGTTTTGCCTTTACAGGAGGATTATTAAAAAAATCTACCGGAAATGTTTTAAACGTAGATGGCGGGGTTGCACAGGCATTTGTGAGATAGAAAGAAAATCCACGGGCTGATAAGTTTGAAAGACCGAAAGTTCGCAAAGGCTAACGATCGGGCTTTCCAACTTTCCTTTTAAGAACCAATTATTAACCAATGAAACTAGAAAAATATCTGATAGACAGTCACAACGATCGTTTATCAAGCAAGCATCAGCATAAATTACAGTTTATAGCGGGCGAAGTTTCCAATGCTGAAAATATTATCCAAAATGTAATGGATTTTCAAATAGCCATTCCAAGTTGGGCTCTAGGAACCGGCGGGACACGATTCGGAAGGTTTTCCGGAGGCGGGGAACCTCGAAATCTTGAGGAAAAAATAGAAGACGTTGGCCTGTTACATGCTTTAAATAAATCAAGCGGCGCTATTTCCCTTCATATTCCATGGGATATTCCTGAAAATTATCAAGCTATAAAATCCTTAGCTGCACAACACGGCTTGAAATTTGATGCCGTAAATTCTAACACTTTCCAGGATCAGCCCAATCAAAGCTTAAGCTATAAATTCGGGTCCATGCAGCATGTAGATCACTCGGTGCGTAAATTAGCGGTTGATCATAATATTGAAGTTATAAAACACGGAATTGAATTGGGTTCCGAATCGCTTACCGTTTGGCTATCGGACGGATCTTGTTTTCCGGGGCAATTAAATTTTCGAAAAGCTTTTCAAAACACCTTAGAAAGTCTGCAAGAAGTGTATGCCGCCTTGCCTGAAAATTGGAAGGTGTTTGTAGAATATAAGGCATTTGAGCCCAACTTTTATTCAACTACAGTTGGAGATTGGGGACAATCGTTACTTCATACTTCTAAGCTCGGCCCTAAAGCGTATACCTTAGTTGACCTTGGTCACCACTTACCAAATGCTAACATCGAGCAAATTGTATCGCTGCTGTTAATGGAAGGGAAATTGGGCGGTTTTCATTTTAACGATTCTAAATACGGCGACGACGATTTAACTGCCGGGAGTATAAAGCCTTATCAACTCTTTTTGATTTTTAACGAATTGGTTGAAGGTATGGATGCTCGAGGAATGAACCACGCTACCGATTTAGGTTGGATGATTGATGCTTCACATAATGTTAAAGATCCTTTAGAAGATTTAATTCAATCCGTGGATGCCATTACTCTTGCCTATGCGCAAGCGCTTTCAGTTGATAGAAAGGCCCTAACCGCAGCTCAAGAAAATAACGATGTTACTCAAGCTCAAGAAATTCTTCAAAATGCATTCAGAACGGATTTAAGGCCCTTAATAGCTGAAGCTAGGTTGCGCTCCGGAGCAGCACTAAATCCCGTACAAGTTTATCGTGAATTGAAAGTAAGAGAGAACTTAATTAACGAAAGAGGCTTAAAAACAGTAGCAACAGGACTGTAGAAATGAGCTGTCAGCTGTGAGCAATCAGCACCGGTAAAGGCGCCTAAAAGCTGATACCTTGCAGCTAATACCTAACACCTGAGAGTAATACTTAAAACCCAACACCTAAGCGACCAGCTAAATGAAAATTCCCGTTATAGCCATATTCGACGTTGGAAAAACCAATAAAAAACTTTTCCTGTTTGATGAGAATTATAAGATAGTTTACGAAAAATCTGCTCGATTTATCGAAACAGTCGACGAAGACGGTGATCATTGCGAAAATTTAAGTAGCCTTAAACAGTCCATTTTTGATTCATTGCAAGAAGTTTTAAAACGCGACGAGTTTGATATAAAAGCCGTAAATTTTTCTACTTACGGCGCCAGTTTTGTTTATATAGATGCATCAGGGAATCCTGTTACACCGCTTTATAACTACTTAAAAGATTATCCCGAAGCATTAAAAAATAAGTTTTATAGTGCATACGGCGGTGAAGAGCAATTTGCGGAAGAAACAGCTTCGCCGGTTTTAGGAAGTTTGAATTCCGGTATGCAACTGTACCGTTTGAAACATGAAAAGCCTGAACTGTTTAGTAAAATTAAATTCGCCCTTCATCTGCCGCAATACATAAGTTTTTTACTTACCGGAAAGGAATTCTCTGATATTACCAGCATCGGGTGTCATACCAATTTATGGGACTTTAAAAAGACCGACTATCATAACTGGGTAAAAAAAGAAGAAATTTTACCTAAACTGGCTCCCATAGTTCCTGCAGATGACGTCATTCCGATAAATTTTTCCGGTCATCAATTGAACGTTGGAATCGGTCTCCACGATAGCTCAGCCGCTTTAATACCCTATTTGATAAATTTTCAAGAGCCGTTTGCGCTCATTTCTTCGGGCACCTGGTGTATTACTTTAAATCCGTTCAACAAAGCTCCCCTTACCGGGGACGAACTTCGAAACGATTGCCTGTGCTATCTTCAGTATAAAGGAACTCCCGTAAAAGCCTCTCGGTTGTTTGCCGGTTTTGAACATGAGCAGCAGGTAAAACGGATTGCAACACATTTTAAAGAAGCCGGCATAAAGTACCGCGAGGTGGAATATAATCCTGCTATTATTAAGAAGCTACGCAACCGAAACAGTCACGCCGAAATGGATTTAAAGCATCCGAATACAAATGAATTAAATTTTTCCCTTCGAGACTTAAACACTTTTGAATCGGACGTTGAAGCGTATCATCAATTAATGCTTGATATTGCAGAAGCTCAATATAAATCTACTACCCGGGTATTGGAAGGAACAAATGTAAAACGCATTTTTGTGGACGGAGGTTTTAGTAAAAACTCCATTTATATGAATCTGCTTGCCGGGCTTTTTAAGGACAAGGAAGTATTTGCTGCTTCTATGGCGCAAGCTACGGCGGTTGGAGCTGCATTGGCTATTCATATGCATTGGACATCTAAAGCACTCCCCAACGATATTATCGAATTAAAATATTATTCTGCCGCCGAGCGGACCGCACTATGAATGTAGGACTTTTTATTCCCTGTTACGTAGACCAATTTTATCCTAAAGCCGCTATTGCAACTCTTCAATTACTTGAGAAATTCGGGGTTAAAGTATCTTTTCCGATTAAGCAAACTTGCTGTGGGCAGCCGATGGCCAATTCGGGGTATGAGCACTTAACCGGCGACTGTAACGAGCTTTTCATAAAAAACTTTTCCGAGTTTGATTATATTGTTGCTCCGAGCGGCAGTTGCGTATTGCATATCAAAGATCATTTGCATTCAGAAAAAAGCAACGACCGGGCAAATGCAATTCGTGAAAAAATTTATGAATTGGTGGAGTTTTTAACGGATGTTTTAAAGGTCAACAGTCTTGATGCAAAATTCCCGCATAAAGTTGGCTTGCACCAGAGTTGTCACGGTCAACGAGGGTTAAAGCTTTCGCAGATGAGCGAACTTAATGCTGCTCCTTTTTCTAAGCTTGAGCACTTGCTGAATAAGGTAGAAGGACTTGAATTGATTACGTTGAGCCGGAAAGATGAATGTTGCGGTTTCGGCGGAACTTTCTGTGTTGCCGAAGAAGCAGTATCAGTTAAAATGGGTAAAGATCGGGTTGCAGACCATCTCGAGCATGAAGCAGAATATATAACAGGTGCAGATATGTCGTGCTTAATGCACATGGAAGGCATCCTGCGCAGACAGAAAAGCAAGGTGAAAGTATTGCATATCGCGGAAATTTTAAATTCATCGGGAGAATGAATCAGATAAAAAATCATGCGGAATTAGCAGATGTTTTTAATGCGGACGAAGATCGGGTAGATTGGCACGATGAAACACTTTGGTTTGTTCGGCAGAAAAGAGATCGAGCAGCATTCAGTATTCCGGATTGGGAACTTCTTCGCGAAACAGCGTCGCAAATAAAAAATAATGTATTATCTAATCTGCACAACTATTTACTTCAGTTTGAAGAAAATGCAAAAACTAACGGGGTAATTATTCATTGGGCGGCCGATGCGCAAGAACATAATGAAATAGTACATTCTATCTTAAAGAAACACGACGTACAGCGCATGGTGAAAAGCAAATCCATGCTTACGGAAGAGTGTCATTTAAATGAATATTTAGAAGCAAACGGAATAGAAGTTATTGATACGGATTTAGGCGAGCGCATCGTCCAGCTTGCTAAAGAACCACCAAGCCATATTGTTTTGCCTTGTATTCATAAAAAGAAAGAAGAGATAGGGGAATTATTTCACGAACATTTAGGTACAGCTGCCGGCGTATCAGATCCGCAAATTCTTACCGAAGCTGCTCGGCAACATTTGCGAGAAACTTTTTTAACGCGAAGAGCGGCCTTAACCGGAATTAATTTCGCGGTAGCTGAAACAGGCGAATTTGTAGTTTGCACCAACGAAGGAAATGCTGATATGGGAGCGCATTTGGCGGACGTTCATATTGCTTCTATGGGTTTTGAAAAAATAATACCGGAGCGGAAACATCTTGCAGTTTTTTTAAGATTATTGGCCCGAAGTGCCACCGGGCAGCCTGTTACAACTTATTCGAGCCATTTCAAAAAGCCGGCAAGCGGAAAGAAACTGCATATTGTAATTGTGGATAATGGCAGAAGCAAACAACTGGGAAGAAAGGATTTCAGGAATTCCTTAAAATGTATTCGTTGCGGCGCTTGTATGAACACCTGTCCGGTGTATCGCAGAAGCGGGGGTCACAGCTATCATACTGCTATCAGCGGTCCGATTGGTTCGATATTAGCTCCCAATTTAGATATGAAAAAGTACGCGGATTTGCCTTTTGCATCAACACTTTGCGGATCATGCTCAAATGTTTGTCCGGTTAAAATCGATATTCATGATCAATTATATAAATGGCGTCAGGTTATTGTTAAAGAAGGATATTCTGATCCGACGAAAACTATCGGAATGAAAGTGATGAACTTAACTTTTTCATCCCCGGGCGTATTTAATATCGCCGGAAAAATTGGGCGGAAGGTTCTAAAATACGCTCCATTTGCAGTCAATAACAAGTTCAACCCCTGGTATAAACAGCGAGAAATGCCGGAACCGCCGAAGGAATCTTTCAGAGAGTGGTATGATAGGGAGAGGAAGAAATAAACGAGGTTCAGATTAAACCGACTAAAACCGAAATGAGCAGAGAGAAAATATTAGCTTTAATTTCCCAAAATCAGCCCGACTTGGTGGCCTTGCCGGTAATCCAAGATTTTGCAATTGAAGAAATCAACCCTATAGAAAAATTTACTAACGTGGCGGTTAGTATCGGTGCTAAAGTATTTGAAGCGGATAGTATTGAGGAGATAAAAGAAATTATTCAAAAGGAGGGAAGAGCAACAGGGCGAATAGTCTCCGTTTTACCTGAATTTGCCGACATCGCCGATCCCGTTGATTTAAAAAATACCGATCCTCACACACTGAAGAATGTTGACTTGGCAATATTAAACGCAGAATTGGCCGTGGCAGAAAATAGCGCTTCTTGGATTACTGCATCTAATTCTGCCCAAAGAGTTTTGCCTTTTATATGCGAGCATCTTGTTTTAATTGTGCAAAAAGGTTCTATAGTTCCCACCATGCAACAAGCGTATGAGCGCATTGGCGATATAGAATACGAATATTCTACTTTCATCGCGGGACCCTCAAAAACTGCTGATATAGAGCAATCGCTGGTATTAGGAGCTCACGGCCCGAGAAGTTTAACGATTTTTATAATACCCGAGGAAAGTTCTGAGAATTACATGTAGGTATCCTCATACAATTTAATTTTACTCCGGATAGTTTAGGGTTGCTTAGTATCAGTTAAGGCTGTATTAGGAAGTAAATAATGATAAAGACAAATCAGGCATATAAAATGAAGAGAGCCCTATTACTTGCAGTATTTATTTGTTTAACACAATCAAATTCTTTCTCTCAAAAGAAACAGACTTTGCCAAAAAAAGAAATTAGACGTTTTTTTGGTATCCACTTAGATTTTCACGCCGATTTAAGCAGTAAAGAGGTTGGTAAAACCCTTACTGAAGAGATGATTGATACGATGCTTACTTTGGTAAAGCCCGATTTTTTGCAGGTAGATTGTAAGGGTCATCCCGGCATATCAAGTTACCCGACAACCGTCGGAACGCCGGCACCCGGAATATTAAAAGACCCTTTGCGTATGTATCGGGATGTTACCGCGAAACATAAAATTCCGCTGTATGTACATTATTCCGGCATTCTGGACGAGCAGGCGGTAAAACTTCATCCCGAATGGGCAAATATCAACGCAAAAGGCGAGAAAGACAGGAGCAATACTTCATTGTTCAGCGACTATTCGGACAAACTGATGATTCCGCAATTCAAAGAATTGATTAGCAAGTACAAAATTGACGGGGCATGGGTAGATGGGGATTGTTGGGCGGCGCAGCCTGACTACAGTCCGGAAGCTATAGCTGCTTTTAAAAAAGAAACCGGCATTGCAAATATTCCCAAAAGTTGGCAAGACGAAGGTTATCATGAATTTATGGATTTTAACCGGCGCAAGTTTCGGAACTATGTCGCTCATTATGTAGACGAATTGCATAAGTTTAACCCCGATTTTTTAATTACCAGTAATTGGGCATATTCATCCATGATGCCGGAAAAGGTTGACACAAATGTTGATTTTCTATCTGGAGATATGGCCACTCGCAGTTATGTTTCTAACGCAGCTTTAGAAGCACGTTGTTTGGCACCGCAAGGTAAACCTTGGGATTTGATGGCTTGGGGCTTTACTCACGATGGGCCCACCGGGATGGGTTCATACAAATCGGCACTTCAGTTGGAGCAGGAAGCGGCTCATGTTTTATCAATGGGGGGTGGTTTTCAAATTTATTATCCCCAAAATTACGACGCTTCCATAAAAACTTGGCAAGTAAAGACCATGGCCGAGTTAAGCAAATTTTGCCGCGACAGACAAGCTTTTACAGAAGGAGCTAAAGCTGTTCCGCAAATTGCAGTGCTGCATTCTACAGAAGGGTTCAAGCGAAAAGCAAACGGACTATATTATAACTCGGGAGTATTTAACGCAGAGCAAGGCATTCTTAATGCACTTTTAGACGGACAGAATACCGCGGAAGTGCTGATGGAACATCATCTTGAAACCCGGATGGAAGACTATAAACTCATTATCATCCCTGAATGGGATTACCTTGCGCCGGAATTTATATCCAAACTTAAAACCTATGTAACCGGCGGAGGAAACCTGTTAATAATCGGAGCGAAGGCAGTAAAATTATTCGAAAAAGATTTAGGAGTGGAGTTTGGCGAGTTTGAAGAAAAAAAGAAACTACAGTTCGGTACTGCAACAGATATGGCGGTTTTGAATACTGACCGGCAAATAATTACTTTAAAAAAATCTACAAAACCATTCGGTTTGTTTTACGACGAACAGGATTTTCGATTTGTTTCAGGTATTGCCCCGGCAACAATAGCTGCTTTAGGAAAGGGACGAATTGCAGGAATATTTGTTGATTTAGGTAAAAACTATCTGGAACGGCAAGCTTCCGTGATGCGAGAGTTCTTATCCGGTATGGTGAAAGAGTTGTTCCCAAACCCGATGCTGCAAGTTTCCGGATCCCATTTGGTAAATGTTACGCTCAATAAAATCGGAAACAAGTATGCCGTAAACTTAATAAATACAGCAGGGGCGCACGCCAACGACCACGTTTATAATTATGATGAAGTACCGGAACTCGGGCCTTTGACCATCAACCTCCGGCTTGATAAAAAGCCAAGTAAAGTGGCTTTACAGCCGGGAAATCAAAATTTGCCATTCGAGTTCCGAGACGGAAGTGTAAAAACAGTTGTGCCATTGCTGCGCATTCATTCTATTGTAGTTGTAGATCCTTAACAAAGGATCATTAAGTTGTCATTGGCTTTTAAAATAATTTTTGGACTGTAGTTGAAATCAAACGCTATAAAATCAGTTTTTGCTTATTCGGACTCATGAGATACTTGGTATTAACTATTGCTTTATTATTTAATTGTATCAATTCAGTTCGAGCTCAAATGCCTCCGATATTTGATGCTGCACAAGCAAAAAGCGCACAAGACGAAACCCCTACCCGTCATTTTTTATCGCCTCTAAAAATTGTTTGGAAAACCGAAAATTCCGTTAATTATATTATCAACGATGTAAAACTATTAAAGCAGGGAAACGGTCAAGCAGATTTATCGGGTGACGACGTTTGTATCTTAAAAAGCGATAATAAAGTAAAGCCCGGAATTTTATTAGACTTTGGTAAAGAGATCCATGGCGGATTGCAGCTTGTAACAGATCAGTCTAAAGGCGGAAAACCGATCAGAGTTCGAGTTCGTTTCGGCGAGTCAGCAAGCGAAGCAATGTCTGACATTGATACGATAAAAGGTGCAACTAACGACCATGCAATGCGTGATTTTGTAGTTGATCTTCCATGGCTTGGGAAGTTGGAAATTGGTAACACAGGTTTTCGGTTTGTAAGGATAGACTTAATAGATGCCGAAAAAGAGTTGAAATTAAAAGAAATACGAGCGATTTTCGTGTTTAGAGAACTTCCTTATTTAGGTTCTTTCCGCAGCAGCGACGAGCTGTTAAATAAAATCTGGCTAACGGGTGCTTACACTGTTCATCTTAACATGCAAGATTATTTATGGGACGGTATTAAACGCGACCGTTTGGTTTGGGTGGGCGATATGCACCCGGAAACATCAACAATAGCTACAGTTTTCGGCTACAATGATGTGGTTCCTAAAAGTTTAGATTTGGCTCGAGATATTACCCCTCTACCGAAATATATGAGCGGGATGGTTTCATATTCTATGTGGTGGATAATTATTCATCGCGACTGGTATATGCATACCGGAAACTTAGTTTATCTGAAAGAGCAAAAAAGCTATCTGATTAAACTTCTTGAACATTACATGGGCAAAATTGAAGGTTACAGAGAAAATTTGAACGACGGAATGCGGTTTTTAGACTGGCCTTCGAGTGAAAACAAACTTGGGGTTGATGCCGGTACTCATGCCATGCTAATAATGACTTTAAATGCCGGTTCTGAATTGTGCAAAGAGTTAAATGAACCGGCAACAGCAAAAAAATGCGACGATGCTGTATTAAGATTAAAAAAATACATACCCGATGCAAACGGGTCAAAGCAAGCTGCAGCATTATTGGCCATATCGGGATTAGAGCCTGCAAAAAAAATGAATAGCGAAGTTATAGCCGTTGGCGGAATAAAAGATTTTTCAACTTTTTACGGATATTATATGCTTCAAGCAAAAGCTAAAGCCGGCGATTATCAAGGGTCTATTGATGCTATTCGTACTTATTGGGGAGCAATGTTAAATTTGGGAGCGACTACCTTTTGGGAAGATTTTAATATGGACTGGTTACCCAATGCTTCGAGAATTGATGAGTTACCCGGAGAAGGTCAAAAAGATATTCACTGCAGCTACGGCGGTTATTGTTATAAAGGATTTCGTCATAGCTTGTGTCACGGTTGGGCTTCAGGACCTACACCATGGTTAACCGAACATGTTTTGGGTATAAAGGTAATTGCACCGGGTTGCAAAATTATAAAGATTGAACCGCATTTAGGAGATCTAGAATTCGCCGAAGGTACTTTCCCGACGCCTTACGGAATTGTTAAAGTAAAACATTCTAAGTTGGCAAGCGGTGAAGTTAAATCCGAAATTTCGGGACCTAAAGAAGTAAAAATTATAAGGTAGCGCCTTTTTTGTCATCAACTAACAGCGTTCTTTTTGTAAGACCGGTTTCGGAAATTGTCCTTATCCTTGTATCTACTGATATTTATTCTTGAACTTAAAAAACCTGTTTTATCCAATGAATAAGATTTTTTTTATCAAGGTTACTATACTTTGCATTTTCAATTTTTCAGTCGGTTTTGCTCAAACTCTTCCGGGCGAATATTCCTCAAGTTGGATCGGAAATACATTCGGAAAAGGCGGAAAGCCGGAAAGTCTTACTTCAGCCTGGATGCAAGATTACGTAGATCAGATGACTGTTCAACCCGACGGTACAATTTATACTACAAGTATTTGGGATGAGGCTCATCGCGAATACGGAGTGTATAGAAACGGGAAAGTTTACGGAAATGAAAACCATAAAATAAATAACCGGGAGATAATAATTAATAGAAATCGATGGTACATTGAAGGAGATCAGATAAAAGGGCCTCATACAATTACCGGTGCCGGAAAGCCGACAGGTTTGGCCAAAACGCCGGATAATAAGCTATTAGTGGCTGACGACGGACCTCGAAAACAAATTCTATTTTATGATGTAAAAGCCACTCCTAAATTGGTTGAAAGTTTTGGTGTAAAAGGAGGGATAGGTTCCGATTTTACTGCAGTATATCCGCTGCCGGCTGCTACCAACACGCATGCATTTGCTGCCGGAAACTATCCTCCCGGATTTTATCACCCCTTTAAGCTTTGGGATTTGACCGGAGTAGGAATGGATAAAAAAGGTCGTTTATACGTAAGCACAAGCGAAGGCGCTACATCAATCAGATGTTTTAAAAAGGACAATAAAAACAGGTGGATTTTGGATTTCATATTAGAAAATTACTTTTTTGTTGATAATGTTGATTATGATCCTACTACCGATGCAATTGATCTTTACGGAGTGCAAGAGCATTTCGTAATGGACTACTCTAAATCCGCTCCCGGAGCCCAATGGCAATTGAAGGGGTATACGGCAGACCGATTAAAATATCCTAATGACCCAAGAAATATTTTGGATGTAAAAGCCGGACACGAGCACGGCCTTACATCTGCAAGGTTGCGGTATATTAAAGGGAAACGTTTTTTATTTACTCAAGGAATGACCTGCCAAATGCTTAACATCTTTCGCTTTAAAGACAATAAGGACATTGCTGCTCCGGCAGGTCTTATCATGGAAACCGGGCATCGTATATACGATCATCCTTTAACTTACCCCTGGCCCCCCAACCGTCCGAAGATCGAACCCGGCACTCTCATCTGGCGAGATTTAAACGGAGACGGCGACTACCAAGCCAACGAATATGCTAAAACATCCGTTAATTATTCCCCTAATTTTTGGATAGACAGTAAAGGCGGAATTTGGGAAAGCGGCAATCCCGTTAAGGTAAGAAACTGTGCGGGATTAGATTCTAAAGGCAATCCGATCTACAACGACGAACATGTAAACTCCTATCAAATAGCCGGTATCGAAAATATCGGGAAGGTTATTTATCAAGAAGATAAAGACAGATTGATTTTATTAGATATTGAATGCCGCGAGTTAACCGGTGCCAAGTTGTATGCGGTAGATAATTGGAGTAAAGGCAATAGGAGTGCACGATTTATATCGAATTTGAAAGGTTCAAAACCATCAACCATTACTGCTGCCGATAACTATGTTTTTGAAGCCGGATGGGAAACTCGTGCAGAAGTATTCGTTACTGATATTAACACAGGCAAATTAGTCGGAACCATGCTTCCGTCGGAAGAAATGGGAGGTAAAGAATGGACAGGTTGGGTAGACATAGGGTGGGGGATAAATGCTTATAAGAGAAAAAACGGCGAATTCTTAGTTTTTCTGGAGGATGATTATTTGAGCCGGGTTATTTTGTACAAATGGTGCCCCGATGGAGATTGCGGAAAGAATTGATCCTCAAAAGGTTTTTCGATGGATTTATCCAATAACAATACTTTGCAAAAACATAATAGTCAGGTAGATACATACTAAAATCAGAGCCTTGCTATTGTCCGGGCTATAACAGTTTCCTCATAACTACAATGTCTTTTCCCCCTAAGGCAATTCGTTCCAGCGGTTGCCAATCGAGCCGTTTATATAAATTCTCAGCTGTGTGGGTGAACAAATAAATCTCTTTTAATTCCAACGTTTTTGAAAGATCTTGAATGTGCTTACATAGTATGGAGCCAAATCCTTGACCTCTAAATTCGGGTTTTGTATAAACTAAAGCCAGCCAGTTTTTGTAAATTTTAAGTCTTGGTTCTCTATCCAACAGGCCGACATGATTGTAAACCCCCCCGGTTGCAATAGGTGTTTTGTCAAGCATCATTAATACTTGAAACTCAAAATTGTCTGCCGATAATTTTCTAGTTTTTTCTATTGTTGTTTGAACGGGAATATGCCATTCATTTAAATACCAAGCCGCAATAAGTTCTTGGTTTTCGTCGTCGTCAGGCTTAATTATTTTATATTCTATGTCTCCCATTATTAATATGTCTGTTGGTCAATAATTATATTCTAGCTACAACCGCATAGGATTTGAGTGTGCAGAGATACGTCAATTGTAGCGAGCCCTAAAGTAAAAAAAAATAGAAAATAGGAGGAAGGAGACGCGGTTACTGAGTATAAACTGAACCGGCCTATGCATCCCTATTCTTAATTACAGGGCGCATTGAGCGGCTTCGAATTGGTATCACTATTTGCCTACATCGTCTTTAATATTTACTGCGCCGATGTCAATACATAAAAATCGATCTTTATATTTATCGAAGGAATTGATACATCCATTGTAAACCTTATTACATGAGTTTCACGATACCGCACAGATACCGGGTGCTTATTTTGCTTTGCTCGCTCACTACACTTACTTATTTGGACCGAATCTGTATTTCTATTGTGGGGGTAAGGGTAAAAACCGAATTCGGTTTAAACAACGAACAATTCGGCTGGGTGCTGGCCGCTTTTTCTTTAGCTTATGCACTTTTCGAAATTCCCTCAGGCATCTTAGGCGATCGGATAGGCCCACGGTTGGTGTTGATTCGAATTGTTCTATGGTGGTCTTTATTTACTGCATTAACAGGATTTGCTACAGGATTAGCCTCGTTGATAGTTCTGCGTTTTTTATTTGGTATGGGCGAATCCGGTACTTATCCTAATGCCATGATCGTTATGTCGCGTTGGTTTCCCATACACGAAATGGGTCGGTCGTTAACATGGGTAGGTATAGGCTCTCAGATCGGGTCTGCTATTGCGCCGTTAATTATAGTGCCTTTGGCTGTAGCATACGGGTGGCGGATGCCTTTTTATGTAAATGCGGTTATTGGTTTGGTATGGGCGGCGGTATGTTACGTGTGGTTTAGAGATACACCAAAACAAATGAAAGGCATGGATCCAAAAGAAGTGACTTATATAGAAAACAACAGCCGGTTTTCTGCAACACAACACTCCGTATCATGGAAGATAATTTTAAAAAACAGAAACCTTTGGGCGCTAATGATGATGTACTTCTGCTGCCAATGGGCCAACTATTTTTTTGTGGCTTGGATGCCTGTTTATCTGCAGGAAGGTAGGGGCATGACGGAAAATGATATGAAATCTGTGGTGTTTATTTTATTTCTGGCCGGAATAGCGGGCTTTTTAATCGGCGGCTTTACCGGCGATTTGCTGGTAAAAAAGAAAGGGCTGCGTTTCGGAAGGCGTTTTGTAGGAATGCTCGGCTTAGGTGCCTGCGGCGTCTTGCTTTTATCGGCAGCGATAACTTCCCGTACCGGCATTGCTTCTTTTTGCCTTATAGCCGCCAACTGCTTCTTTTCTTTTGGTGTGATGGTGTCTTATGCAGTGTGTACCGATATAGGAAGAAACAATGCCGGCACGGTAACAGGCGCGATGAATTTTTTCGGACAAATGGGCGCTTTTTTTCTGGCCATTATATTCGGGAAGATTGCGCAAAGCACGGGCAGTTTCCAATTACCTCTCTTTATTGTGGCGGCTGTAATGCTCGCGGGTGCTTTGTTATGGCTCGGTATAGATCCGTTAAAACAAATAAGCGGGGTAAATGATCGATGCCCGGGAATGGAAGACAAGGAATTCGAGTCCCTTGCGATGAAGAGATAAACTCGATATTTTATTGGGGGTTTTGCCGGGTTTCTTTGTCAAGGAAACTTTCGATCATCGGCACTTCGAAGTAGCTTTCTTTAGAACCCGTTTTTAGTGTTGTTATTTCTCCCATATATTCTCCGTGTCCGCCCGGAATTATTGCGAGTTCAGAGTTATGGACCAGTCGGTACATTTCTATAGCGTGTTCCGGGGTGATTATATCTTTGTCGCCGATTACGATTAAAGTAGGGGCTGTGATGGATTTGATTTGTTCGTCGGGAATATCTTTGAAATCAACCATTCTTTTTGTGTCCCTATCATGCATTACTTGTAAACCTTTCGGGTCAGGTGCAACCTCTTTATAGGCTTCTTTTAACTGTTCCGGCATATTTTCGAGTTTTGCTTGTTTCATGAAATCCCAAAAGCCGGAAGGAACTCCGTTTCGTTTGCAAAGTGTAGAAGCTACAATTTGTTTATCAACCTTTTCCAAATAACGAATAGCAATTTGTAATGCAGTTGTACCGCCATTACTGAAGCCGAAAATATCAGACTTAGGAATATTTAGATTTTTTAAAAGCATGGCTACATCGTCTGCATCTTGTTCAAACGAAACCTCATTTTCTCTATCGTTTGTCCGACCATGGGCTTGGAGTTCAACTGCAATAACTTGTCTGTCTTTGGCAAATAAGGGTATTACATCCTTCTATTGCAACTGCTCCCAAAATAAGCGTTGCGATGTAGAAAGTCATTTTTATCTTTCATGGTCGAATTGATAAAAATTACCCCCAATTATTTGTATTTCTCGTATATATCAAATATGAAAATATTACGCAGTTAATTTTCTCTACCCTTGGGTTAAAAATAATTAAAGTCTTTTACTGCTTAAAGATCCGCCCGCATTCAGCCAAATACTTGTAAACATTTAACGCTTAAAACGTAAAACGGAATAATGAATTAGAAGAGCACATTTTGTAACCGAGATGTCTTTTTTTCAACTGTGCGGCATAGATTTTAAACTAATTTGCCGGTAGAAGTCTGAAATAATAATAGCATATAGAATAATAAAAGCATGAAAATCGGAGTTCCGAAAGAAATAAAAAATAACGAGAACCGGGTAGCAATAACGCCGGCAGGAGTAACGCAGTTTGCAGCAAATTCACATCGCGTATATATTGAGAGCGGTGCAGGTAACGGTTCCGGGTTTACGGATGAAGAATACCTTGCCGCAGGTGCTCAAATAGTAAAAGCGGCGGGGGAAGCTTGGAGTATGGAAATGGTTCTTAAAGTAAAAGAACCGATCGAGCCCGAATACAAATACTTCAGGGAAGACTTAATTCTATTTACTTATTTACATCTTGCGGCGGATAAAAAATTGACCCTGGCTCTAATTGAAAAGAAAGTAACCGGAATTGCATACGAAACAGTAGAACTCGCCGGTGGTTCTTTGCCTTTGCTTACGCCCATGAGCGAAGTCGCAGGGCGCATGGCCACACAAATAGGAGCACAGTTTCTTGAAAAGCTAGGGGGAGGAAAAGGCATACTTTTATCCGGTGTTCCCGGAGTGAGAAGAGGCAAGGTTACGGTAATAGGCGGTGGCGTTGCCGGAACAAATGCGGCAAAAATTGCTGTGGGTTTAGGCGCTGAAGTGACTATTTTGGATTCTAATCCGGATAGGTTAAGGCAATTGACAGATATTTTCGGTATCGGCATTTCTACTTTAATATCGAACCGGTTTAATATTGCTAAGGCGGTAAAAGAATCAGACTTAGTAATAGGAGCTGTGTTGATTCCGGGAGCAAAAGCACCAAAATTGGTTTCGGAAGATATGATTAAAACTATGGAACCGGGGTCGGTAGTAGTTGATATTGCCATAGACCAAGGCGGCATTTTCGAGACTTCCGATCGTGTAACCACTCATGATAATCCAACTTATGTAAAGCATGGAGTAGTACATTACGCGGTTGCAAATATGCCGGGAGCTGTTCCGCAAACGTCAACCTATGCTTTAACAAACGTTACGGTTCCTTATGCTTTGCAAATAGCAAGTAAAGGTTTTCGAAAAGCGTGTTTAGAAAATAATGCTCTTCTAAAGGGTATAAATAC
This sequence comes from Sphingobacteriaceae bacterium, assembly GCA_043763625.1. Taxonomy (GTDB): domain Bacteria; phylum Bacteroidota; class Bacteroidia; order Sphingobacteriales; family Sphingobacteriaceae; genus Rubrolithibacter. Next base: position 33,966 of record JAYULL010000090.1, read on the forward strand.
ATTGAACGGGTTTGTTACCTACAAGGCTGTGGCCGAAGCTCACGGTTTAGAATATCGCTATTTGAACGATTTGCTGACGATAAACGGCAGTTTGCTTAAAAGCAAGTCTTGTAACAATATCAGAGAGTTTTTTTAACAATAAAAATTATCGCCAATTTTGCCCGTTATAACACTAAATCGAAAATTCGTTGTTAATTGAAAAAATACTGCTATGAATAAAGTTTTTTATTATACTTCTCTTCTTGTTTTTACCGGTTTTTCAGTTTTCTCCTGCCAAAAATCCTATAAGAAATCCGGTCAACAATCCGCTGCGGATACCTCCAAGCTCAACTATACAGTTCAAAAGCTTGATACTGCTAATTTACAAAATCCATGGGGCTTGGCATGGCTACCGGACGGACGCTTACTGATAACTGAAAGATCAGGGGAAATACTGGTTTTTCGAAATGATAAGTTTACCGGCGAAAAGCTTGAAGGTGTTCCGGCTGTATTTAACAAAGGGCAGGGGGGGTTAATGGATATTAAGCTTCATCCGGATTATAACACCAACAAGTGGATTTATATTACTTATTCTAAACCTGTTGAAGGCGGCGCCACTACAGCTGTGATGCTTTTTAAACTTAACGGAAATAAATTAACAGATAAACAAGAGCTATACTCTTCAAAACCTATTCTGCCGGCTGATTTTCACTTCGGCAGCCGCATTGTTTTTGATAAATCAAACCACATGTTTATAAGTTCCGGCGAAAGAGGGACGCAGCCTAAAGTTCAAGAACTGAATAATGACCACGGCAAGATTCATCGCCTTAACGACGACGGCTCTGTTCCCAAAGATAATCCCTTCGTGAACCAAGCAGGAGCTAATGCTTCAATTTGGAGTTACGGACATCGTAATCCGCAAGGGCTGGTTTACGATGCAGCTACAGATAGAGTTTGGGGGATTGAACACGGACCTAAAGGAGGCGACGAACTGAACTTAATTGAGAAAGGGAAGAACTACGGCTGGCCGAAAACTTCATACGGTATCAATTACGACGGGACTATTTTAACTCCAAATAAAGAGCTGGCGGGCATTGAAAACCCGAAACGTTACTGGGTGCCTTCAATCGGACCATGTGGAGCAACAATTGTCACCGGTGATAAATATCCTCAATGGAAAGGTAATTTACTGATCGGAGCTCTTGCTTTCAGGCATATTGCCAGAGTACAGCTCGACGGCACGAAGTATGTAAGCGAAGAAAAACTTGCTGATGCAATTGGCCGAGTGCGGTGCGTTGCCCAAAGTCCTGATGGTTATATTTATGCAGTTACCGAAGGTCCGGGGTTATTGATAAAATTACTTCCGACAAAATAACTTTCAACGAGGCAGTAGGAATTTTAAGAACCGGGTTTCTACTGCCTCATTGTTAAGTAAAACTTATCTATTTTTTACTTTCGTTTTATTTTCGGTGCCTTACTCGTCGAAATACTTACTCATAAACAACATTTGATAGGGAAGGGCGTTCGTCCAATATTCCCAGTTATGAGCGCCCGGCCGGGTTATGTAATCGTGGGGGATATTACGCTCGAGCAGTTTTTTATGAAGATTCTCGTTTACTCCAAAGAAAAAATCCTCGGTTCCGCAGTCAATTATCAAGTTCAAAGAATTTGGTGTAAGTAAATTAAGCATATTGATAACGGTATTTTGTTCCCATCGTTCCGGCTGCAAGGCGTAAGTGCCGAGACGTTTAGAAATATCCCAGTTATTCGGGAAAGGCCGAATATCAACCCCGCCGCTCATACTTCCGGCAACACCGAAAACTTCTTGATGTTTAAGAGCAAGGTAAAGTGCCCCGTGGCCGCCCATACTTAAGCCGGTTATTCCTCTGCCTTTGCGGTCTTTAATTGTTTTGTAGTGCGAATCAATCCAGTTAACCAACTCAGACGAAATATAGGTTTCGTATTTCCACTTTTTATCCCCCGGAATGTCGAAATACCAGCTTCCAAAATTACCGTCCGGGCAAACGATAAGTAGATTATAGCGATCTGCATATTCTTTTACAGAAGGAACTTTTGAAATCCAACCGGCATAGTTGTCACTGTAACCGTGCAACAGGTAAACTACGGGATATTTTTTGGCGGTAGAATAATTTTCGGGAGTAATAACAACCGCTTTAATTTTTTTATTCATGCTTTGGCTGATAGTTTCTACGGTATCAACCTTAGCCGAAAAGGCATTCAGCGAAGCAAAAAGTAACAAATTTAAAAGTAGAAACTGCTTTAGGAGTGTAATCTTCATTTACGATTTGATTTGGATACGATATTACCGGATATTTTTATTCCTTGATAATTTTTTGGATGTGTTTTTGGGTTCCTTGGGTTACTTCTACAACGTAAACTCCTTGCGGTAAAAAAGATACATCAACAGTATTATTTCCCGGTGTATATAATTCTTTGAATTTACCCGATTGTAAAACTCTTCCTGTTAAATCTAATACACGTAGTCTTACTGCTTCGCCTTGAGCCCGGCCTAATGTAATATTTAACTTATCCTTTACAGGATTCGGGTAAATGGAAAATGAATTTGGGGTTGGAACTTCCATTTTTGTTTCCTCATCAGGCACATACATTACAGTTGAAGATGACGAAGTTGCCCGAAAGGCCTTTCCGGTAATAAACACCGGCGTTTCGGTTACTTTAACTAAAAGTTTTCCTCCTGCTGTTTTTACTTTTGTTAAAGTCATACTGCTTTTTCCGGCCGCAGGCTTATACATGTAAGCAGAATCGGCCAAGCCTAAATCTAATATATAATCTGCGACAGCTCCTTTCTCATCCGGCATATACAATGCATAGAACGATGTACTTGCAGTTTGATACCGATCAACGGTAGGGTAGGAGTTCAATGATTCCTTATAGGTATATTCACCTAGCAATTTTCGTGTTTGATATAAAAAATCTGCTGCAGGTTTTCGCACTCGGCCCGGAGTAATTAAGCCCGATGTGGCAAATTGTCGTGTGTTAGTAAGATCAACACTTTCATCATACAACTGATAAAAAAAACATTTTTGAACGCCCAGCTTAGAGTACAATAGTGCGGTTCGTAAAATCCAATCTGCTCTTGTTGCTTCTGCTGTTTTAGTACCTATCGGGATAGATTTTAAGGGGCTTCCTTGGTTACTATCGTATCCGGTTTCTGTGACCCAGACCGGCATATTATAGCAATACTTTTGAGCTACAGACAAAAATTCGAGAGCAACTTTTTGAGATCCGGAGACTTCAGGTGCAGCGCCTCGGGTTGCTCCGCCTGTTTGCGATGATCCGGTATTATTGGCGTAATAATGGTAGTTAATAATATCCCAGCATAAATTAACACGGCCGTTGCTTTTATATCCTCTAAATTCCTTGCACCAATCTATCATTCCTCTCAAATAATCAGTTGTTTCTAAAGCGAAACCTCCTATAACGACTTTCATATTGGGGTCGGCGATTTTAACTCCGGCAGCCGGTCCAAGTGTTCCTTTGTGCCCGTCGAAAAAGGCAGAAAGATTTGCAGCATATTCCCGACCTGTTTGATAAGCCTTTCTCCCTTTCCACCACTTGTCGCGTTCGTTTTCGCACTCGATATACCTAATTACATTCATTCCTGCTTTGGCAGTATTTACGCTGTCGCCGGTCCAACGAGGAGTGCTGTTGACGCTTAACAACGCGAGATTTACATTGGTATTACTACCGTATCTGCCGGCAAATTGAAAAGCAAGTTTTGCTTGCTCAATATAGGATTGAGGGTTTGCCGGATCTTGCCCGTATTTCATAGGTATATTCTCCGAATCACGCAGATCTTCAGGGTATGTATTAATCATCCATTCAGGCAACGTTTTGATACACGCTAAAACTTCTATGCCTTCTTTCTTACACCGCTGATAAATAGCATCGTAATTCCAACCGCCGTTGTATGCCGGGTTAAAGGTGTAGCTCCCTTCTTTCGCTTCTAATCGGCCCCAATCTAAATAATGCCTCACACCCCGGAAATTTTTAATAGCTTTAAATCTTGCTTCGTCTATAAGCAAAGGATTATTTGGGTCTTCAAAATCCCATTCAAAAGCATTAATTCCCATTGCGTTTTTTAATTTAACCGGAGTAACAGTTGCAGGGATTGTGGCCGGGGGTGCTTTATAAATCCCGTAAAATTCCATCTCCGTGGGAAAACCCCAATAGCAGTTTAAAACGATATATCTAAGGTTTTTTACCGGAATCGGAAGCTTAAACCGGTCTTCTCCGACTTGTGCAGGATCGGGGCCTACCCATTGCATGTATTCTTCTCCGGTAAAAGCTGCCAATTTTATTCTTTTCCAATCTTGTGTAATGGCCCAAACAGTAAGCGGAGCATCCTTCATCGCGCCTTCGCCATCAAACATTTTTATACTTTCAACAGTAATTTCTTCGCCGGCCTCCACGGGATAATATGCATCATAATTCGAGAGAACTTTTCCCCAGCCTGTTTCCACCTTGCCGTCAGTTTTGCCGTCAAAAAGTAAATCGAGGCCGTTTGAACAATTGTTGAGTTGATACCAGCTTTTAATATTTATCGGAATTTTGACTGTTGAATCTGTAGCCGGAAGAACATCTCCGTAAACTTGAATTTTCTGAGGAATATTATTGCAGTATTTTGCTAGAATAATGGCATCGGCAATTAGTGGCTCGCCGGGTTTTAAATCAACAAAAATCAAGTAGTCTTTTCCCGTAAAGGTTCCTATCAAGGTTTTCGTTGTCCCGTTTAAAGCATACAAGTAAGCCGGAGTATCTTCGAATTGACCTTGCCAATCGTAAAGAGATAGCCGACTTATCAAGCTTCTTTTTTCAAGCTTAAGTGTTATATCGATATATTTGAAGTTTGAGGGCTCCCAATATGCAGGCACTAAACTGTCTATGCTTTCTTCGAGCCAATTCGAGTAGTCTTGTCCCGTGTTTTCGCTTGGAGTAATCGAAACAATTTTAATTCGTTCTTCTGCAAAAGCTACCCTTAGGATAAGAAAGAAACAAAAAAGTAATCGTTTCATTTTGTCCGGTAATTTAGTTTACAAAAGCATTTGACGAATATATATAACGTTTATTTATTTTAGCACTTAATTCGAAAGGAGTATAACAATTTATGAGGTCTAAAATGATAATTCCGTTAATGTTGCTCGCAGTTAGCTGCGCACCTGTTAATGAACAATCAATTGCAAAAAATCAACCCTTTAATGGAGGCTCAAACCGGTTTAAAAAATTAGTATGGGCAGATGAGTTCAACACCGACGGAAAGCCCGACCAAAGTAAATGGAGTTACGAGCAAGGCTATGTGCGAAACAAAGAGTTGCAATACTATACTGCAGATCGACGAGAAAATGCACAAATTAAAGGGGGCAACCTTGTAATCACTGCATTGCCGGATTCTTTAAGAAAAGACGGTAAGGTTTATCCTTTAACGTCTGCAAGTTTAATTACCCGAGGTAAATACACTTTTACTTATGGCAGGGTGGAGGTTAGAGCTAAAATTCCTTCGAGTTTAGGAACTTGGCCGGCGATTTGGATGCTCGGGGAAAATACTGATAAAGTAGGTTGGCCAAAAGGCGGAGAAATAGATATTTTAGAACATGTAGGCTACATGCCGGATACCGTCCACTTTAATGCTCATACCCAAAAATATAATCACGCAGTGCATACCGGCAAGGGTACTAAAATTTATTACAAAGAACCTTATAAAGACTACCACGTATATGCAATCGAGTGGTTTAAAGACAGAATAGACTGGTATATGGACGACAAAAAGGTGTTTACTTATGCAAATGAAGGTACAGGCGATGACGCATGGCCATTTGACAAGCCGGAATATATCATTCTTAACTTAGCTTTCGGAGGCGCCTGGGGCGGCAGTAGAGGGGTCGATTTAAAATCGTTACCTCAAACTTTTTTGATTGATTACGTAAGAGTATATCAATAAAAGTTTTCTTTACGGCATTTATTTTTCGGGCTTATGCTTCATAAGCCTTTTTTATTGGTATGACTAAAAGAAGATACTATACTTTAATATTAATCTTAGGAGCTTTAACTGCTTTGGGGCCTTTTTCAATTGATATGTACTTGCCCGGTTTTGAAGCTATCGCAAAAGATCTTAATACTACAATTTCGAATGTTTCATTGTCGCTTTCAAGCTTTTTTATAGGAATTTCTGCGGGACAATTATTATACGGGCCGCTGTTGGATAAATACGGCAGAAAGAAGCCCCTGTATTTCGGTTTGGGAATTTACTTGGTAACATCAATTCTATGTGCCTTTGCAACTTCCATCGAAATGCTTGTAGTATTTCGTTTTTTTCAGGCAGTAGGGAGCTGTGCTGCCGGAGTAGCTTCGTTGGCAATGGTTCGAGATTTATTCCCGGTTAAAGATTCAGCTAAGGTTTTTTCACTGCTCATGTTGGTTGTAGGGACTTCACCAATGTTGGCTCCGATGGCAGGGAAGTTTGTAACGGCTGCATTCGGCTGGCATTCGGTCTTTATAATTCTTACCGGCATTGCCTGTTTAATAGTTGTTGCTATTTTCTTTTTTCTTCCCGAAAGCAGTCCTCCTGATCCTTCTTATTCTTTAAAACCCAAACCAATTCTTAAAAACTTTTATTCGGTAATTAAAGAACCTCAATTTTTCACATATTCGCTCGCAGGGGCTGTTGCTTTCTCTGCATTATTTGTGTACGTATCAGCGTCTCCGCAAATCTTTTTAGAAATTTATAAGGTAGGGCCCGATGCTTATATTTGGATTTTTGCTCTTCTTTCCGTGGGATTTATAGGATCGAGTTACTTGAACAGCTTTGTGGTGAAGAAACACGACAGTGAACGTATAATTTTCACCTCCTTAGCTATAATGTGTATCTCTAATCTACTTTTTTTAACCGGAAGTTTGAATTCCTGGTTCGGGCTACCGGGAAATACTGCCTTACTTTTTATAATGCTTTCTTGTCTTGGTTTTTCTTTTCCTAATTCTTCTGCACTATCCCTTGCGCCTTTTTCAAAAAATGCCGGAAGCGCATCTGCCTTAATGGGATTTTTGCAAATGGCTTTTGGGGCGCTTGCTTCTGTAGCCGTAAGCATGTTAAGCAACGGAACAATGGTGCCTATAGTAACAGTTATTACCGGCGCTTCGCTGATTTCGTTTGCAATTCTAATTATCCTTAAAAAGAAAATTAAAGCTCACTCTGTCTTACCCAAAGAACAGTTTAGAGAACAAATTCATTTCTAACTCCGAGGCTTTATTTCGCGAGGGCAATCGCCCGCTTTCTATCTTCAAGTTTATCCAACACCCAATTGCCCACTTTAATACCTTGCGTTATTCCGTTATCTATAGCATCCATAAAATGAATACCACCGTAAAAACGACTTAAGGCAGCTTCATGTGCCGCTTCTCGGAATGAATTAAAGGTGCGTGAAGGTAAACCGAAGCGGTTTTCAACTGTATCGGTGTATTTAAAATCTTCTCCGAAATAGTGAGTGAGAATTTCAGAAGAGGCTCCTGAAACGGTAGAATGTCCGCTTAAATATTCCGGGAAGGGAGGAGTTTGTAAAAGCGGTTTCCATTCAGGGTCTATATATTTTCTGATAGCAGTTTCAGGACGAATCCGGTTACTTCTATACTTTTCGTCCCAACAACAAATAAAGCCGTCCATTAAACCGATAGAAACAGCGGTATATATTTTCATAGATTCCGCGAAATTCTTTTTAGCCTGTTTGCAGGCTATGCCGGTAATACCTAACCAATGCGCTCCCGGCGAAATTTTCTTCATGCCTACCATTAAATGGCCATTATCGTTTAACGCAAAAGGATTGCAATCCCAAAAAGCAGCAATAGCTTGATGTTCTTTACTTAAGTTAGGTCCGCCGATTCTGTAGCATGAATCCATCAATCTATAAAATTCAGAGTTTTTATCTTTAGAGAAAACAACAGGCGGTGCAGGTTTAAACTGATTACAAGTATCTAAAGTAAAGGGACGAACTGTATTAAAGTAGGGTTCTACCGGAGCAAAGTATCCCGGAGGAGTAGGATACCAAGAACCTTCTTTTTCTAAAGGCGTGTATCTTACGTAGTTGCTTATCCTATTGTAACGATCTGCCTTTGCGTAAGCTAAAATTTGTTTGCTGACTTTTTGAGCATATCTTACCGAGCTTTCGATAACCTCATCCTCGAAACCTAAATTCCGGCAAGAGTCTAAAAACTTCTTTTCATAATCTTCAAATAACGATCCTGAAGGCTGCATTTTCTTCGCAGTTTCCATCATAGCCAACACCGCACTAAGTTGGTATGAGTAATTTTGAACGCTGTCGGGCTTTTTAATCTCCGGAAACTTATTTAAGATTCCATGCATACTGCGGTACCCCTTTTCGTTAAGCGCCACAATTTCGTACCCTGATAAGGATGCATAAGAAAAAAAACGTGCAGCTAAAGGAGGATTGGTAACGTCATGTACCATCAAATCCGTCATTCGGCCGAGAACTTTACTGATATCACTGTTTGTAAGCTCGGGCGATTTTCCGCTCTTGCCGGTACAGGAGAAAAATAACGTAATAGTTAAAATAATGAAACTTAATTTTTTCATCAGGAATATTCTGTTTTTTACCGGCGATGAAGCTATCATGCGTGAGTAGCTTTGTTCAGTTTTGTTCGTGTGCAAAACACATGATAGTTTCATTTATTTAATTGATATGCTTTTATCTTTTGTTGATTTATTCCGAATAACAACTTGTTATTTACGTTTAATACACCTCTCACATCGCCCTTTAACTTAAACCCGGAATTTAGCTGAGGAACATAATTGAAATTTCCCTTTCCGTCGCCCTTTATTAAAACGCCAAAATTAGCGTCATATTTTCCGAAACGCAAAGGAGCGTTATTAATATTACCGGCAATTAACAGATCTTTATTTCCGTCCTTATCGTAATCGAGCGGAGTAATGGTAAATACAGGTGCAAATTGAGCTTCTATCGGTAAAGTTTTTTCTTCAAATTTTCCTTTTCCGTTGTTAATAAATAAGGTTGTTTTTAAGGTGTTTGCTTTAAGTTTAGTTGCTCCCTTAAGTTCCTCGGGTGTAAAAATGTCATTAATGCCCGCATCCGCATAACTTTTATAATCCGGAAAGCGAAGCCTCATAACACTTATTTGTTCCTGTAATGCGTCGCGATATATGTAGGGATAGGATTTTCCTTGAATGTAAAAACAAAGGATTGGGTCAACCGCTCCATTATCATCAAAATCTTTAAAATACATCTCTGCCGGTTCTTTGTCGCTTGCCTTAACTTGTGAGTTTAAACCTAAGTTTCCGGCAACAATGTCCGGCTTGCCGTCGTTGTTTAAATCCTCCACTAATATTTTATTCCACCACCCGTAGGCCGGTTTTTTAAAATAGTTTTTAGTTTGATTAACGAGCTTACCGTTCGAGCTGATAAAAACCGTTATGGGCATCCACTCACCTGCAACAATTAGATCTTGCTTTTTGTCCCCGTTTAAGTCAACCCAAGTGGCATCTGTAACCATTCCGATTCTAGCGAGGTCTCGAGAAATTTCACCTGTTTTATCAGTAAACCTGCCTTTGCCGTCGTTAATTAGGATGGCGCTTTGGGGAGTTTCCGGATAACGTTCGGGTATAACTCTCCCGCCAACAAAGAGGTCGAGGCTTCCGTCTCCATTTACATCGGCTGCCCGAACACAGCTTTTGCCTGTGGCTAATGCGGGAAGTGCATCTTCCGCCTTAGTGAAAACTCCTTTCCCGTTGTTTAAATAGAGTCTGTCTTGCAGGGCCGGATGATTCGGGGTGAAGTCGCCATATCCTCCGCTTACTACATACAAGTCATTAAATCCGTCTCGGTTTGCATCAAAGAAAAGAGCGTCAACGTCGTCGCTTTGCTTATCTTGCTCAAACGCCGGTTGGTTGCTTATTACGAATTGTCCGCCTTTACGGCCGAGAAATAAACTTCCGACTTGATCGTATCCCCCGCCGGCGTAGATATCTTCGAAACCGTCGCCATTTACGTCACCCTTAGTCAAACAGGGTCCGAAAAAGGAGAGGGGATTGCTCATCAACGGTTGCCGCTTGTAATCGTTAAACGAACTCTTCCTGTGCTCAAAAGAAATACCTGCAGTTGTTTCAACAAATAAGGGTTTGGGACTTGGCGTTTTGTGATAGCCCGATTTTGCATCTTTCTCGTCAACTGTTAATATTTGATTAGCTTTTACCCCCGTCATCACTTGTTCTTTGCCGCTCTGCCAAATTATTCTCAGAGAATCTATAGTGGCTTCTTTCCCCAAACCAAAATGCAGAAGCGGGGTAACGCTTGATTGAAAGCCTCGGGTAAGGGCCTGCTCACGAAATTGTTTATTGTTTTTAGTATAGACAATAGCTTTTACACCGATACCTAACGTGTTTAGTCCTGCTCCTTTAAGTTTGATGTTCAGGTAGCAGTTTTTGGTTTTTTTATTTGATTCGTTCCTAAAAACTGTTGGATACTTATTGGCATTATTCACTACTATATCTAAGTCGCCGTCGTTGTCTAAATCGGAATAAATTGCTCCATTGCTACTGTTATAGGAATTATTTTCTAATTGATCGGATAGGTTTTCAAAGGCTAGGTTGCCCTTGTTCCTAAAAAAATAATTTTTAACCTGTGACGGAGGCATTTTTTCCAGCAGAGGTAAACTCTCTTGGCCTTCAGGTTCTTTTCCTATTGCATAGCGGTATGCTTCGTGATATTTAATAAAATCGTTATTGTTTACGTCTTTTAATATACCGTTGGATATAAATAAATCCGACCTTCCGTCATTATCGAAATCGGCAAACAGCGGCGCCCAACTCCAATCTGTATTCGATATTCCTGCCAACTGGCCGATTTCACTAAAAGTACCGTTTCCATTATTCAATTGTAACACATTTTTGCTATATTGATAATGGTGCCCAACTCTTAAAATATTGTTAAAAAGCTCATAATTTTCATTAAAGAAAGACATTTTCTGTCGCTTATTATCTTCGGGACGCATGTCTACTGCAACAATATCCGGTAATCCGTCATTGTTTATATCCCCGATATCGGCTCCCATTCCAAAAAAACAGGTATGTTCAAATGTATTTACAAACTCATCTGTAAATCGACCCTTCTTATTTACATAATATCTGTCAGGTATAGAAAAATCGTTAGTTAGGTAGATGTCTGGCTTTCCGTCAGTATTTATATCCGACACGGCAACACCTAAAGTATAATTTAAAGCAGAGGTATGAATACCGGAACTTAGTGTTATGTCTCTGAAAAACCCGTTTTCATTAAGCAACAATTTATTGCCTTTTAAAGAATCAGGAAAGCTTTTTATTTGAAAAATATTAGTTTCATCAAGATCAGAATATTGCTTCGGATTGTGGTTTGCCAACAAAAGATCCAAATCCCCGTCAAGATCGAAATCAAAAAAAGCTGCCTGCGTGCTGTAGGCTTGATCAGCGAGCCCAAACTCAGCGGCCTTTTCTTCAAAATGCGGTACTCCGCTCTTGTCAGGCCCGCGATTAATAAATAGTTGATGTGTGCGATTAGTACTTGATAAATATCCGGAATAGCATTGATAAATATCTAAAAACCCGTCGCCGTTAATGTCAACTAATGCTACTCCCGTTTTTAAAGAGTTCTTTCTGTGTGTAATCCCCGATGACGCAGTTACATCGGAAAACTTCATATTTCCCTTATTAATATACAAGCAGCCCGGAACCATAGAACCTGCAAAGTATAAGTCGCCTAAGCCGTCGTTGTTAAAGTCGCCGGCCGCAACTCCGGAGCCGTTAAAAAAATATTGGAATTTTAAGATATTGAGCTCTGCCGTTTCGAAGATCGAGTCTTTGAATGTAATACCTGTATATTGCGCCGGAAGGTTTTTAAATAAATAGTTTTTAGGAGTATCGGCTTTCTTGTCGCTGCAGGAAGCCAAAAGAAAAACCCCAATAGTTGCAAATTTAAAATCAATTATTCGCATTAGCATGTGAGTTACTAGGTTGGTAGGCTTTTATTTCTTGTTGATTTATTCCAAATAACAAGTTGTTATTTATGTTTAATACACCTCTCACATCGCCCGTCAACTTAAAGCCGGAATTTTGCTGAGGAATATAACTGAAGTTTCCTTTGCCGTTACCTTTAAGTAAAACCCCGTAATTAGCATCATATTTTCCAAACCGCAAGCGAGCCTTGTTAATATTACCGGCAATTAACAGATCTTCATTTCCGTCCTTATTGTAGTCAAGTGGAGTAATGGTAAATACCGGTGCGAATTGAGCTTGTAGGGGTAAGGGTTTTTCTTCGAACTTTCCTTTACCGTTATTGATAAATACTGTTGTTTTTAGGGTGTTTGCTTTAAGTTTGATTGCTCCCTTAAGTTCTTCAGGTTTAAAAATATCGTTTATCCCCGCATCTGCGTAGCTTTTATAATCGGCGAAGCGGGGACGCATAATACTCATTTGATCCAAGAGCTCATCTCGGCTTACATAGGGAAAGCTTTTGCCTTGGATATAGAAGCAGAGGATGGGGTCAACCGCCCCGTTATCATCAAAATCTTTGTAATACATCTCGGCAGGCTCTTTGTCGCTTGCTTTGCATTGCGAGTTTAGACCCATATTTCCGGCAACAATATCCTGCTTACCGTCCTTATTTAAATCATACACTAAAAGTTTGTTCCACCAGCCGTAAGCAGGTTTGCTAAAATAGTTTTTAGTTTGATTAACAAGTTTACCGGTCGTGTTAATGAAAACCGTAATCGGCATCCATTCACCTGCAACAATTAGATCTTGCTTTTTATCTCCGTTTAAATCTATCGATGCAGCATCAGTAACCATACCGATTCGAGCCAGAGCAGGAGCAATTTGCGCTGTTTGGTCAGTAAACCTGCCTTTACCGTCGTTAATTAAAATTGCACTTTGCGGAGTTTCCGGATAGCGACCGGGAATAACTCTTCCGCCTACAAACAAATCAGGATTGCCGTCGGCGTTAATATCAATAACCCGAACACAACTTTTGCTCACCTGCAAAACCGGAAGGGCACCGTTAGATTTGCTGAACCCTCCTTTTCCGTTATTTAGATAGAGCCTGTCTTTCAAAGCAGCATGGTTTGGCGTAAAGTTCCCGTACCCGCCGCTTACCACGTAAAGATCAGTAAAGCCGTCTTTATCGGCATCAAAGAAAACGGCATCTACATCATCACATTGTTTATCACTTTCAAACGCCGGTTGAGTGCTTTTTACGAAGCTTCCGTTCTGCTGCTGAATAAATAAACCTCCGGCTTGATCATACCCTCCTCCTGCATAAATATCTTCCAAGCCGTCGCCATTTACATCACCTTTAACCAAGCAAGGCCCAAAAAAGGAGAGAGGATTGATCAGTAAGGGTTGTTGTTTAAAATCGTTAAACGTACTTTTTTTATGCGAAAAGGAAACAGGAGAAGTAACTTCTGTAAACAAGGGTTTAGCAGGTGCCGGAATCCGGTAAGTTGAACTTGCGTTCTTCTCATCTAAGGTTAACAATTGATTTGTTTTTACCTGAGTAAGCACCTGCTGTTTGCCGCTTTGCCAAATAACGCGAAGCGAATCAATAAGAGTTTCTTTGCCCAAACCGAAATGTAGTACAGGGGTAACGCTTGATTGAAAGCCTCGAGTAGGCATTTGTTCGCGATATTGTTTGTTGTTTTTAGTGTAAACAATAGCTTTTGCACCAATGCCTAAGGAGTTTAATCCTGCTCCTTTCAGCTTAAGGCGTATGTAGTTGTTTTTTATACTGTTATTCGCATTGTTCTTGTAAACAAAAGCCGGAAGGTTAACATTATTAACCAGTAAATCTAAATCGCCGTCGTTGTCTAAATCGGTATATGCTGAGCCGTTGCTGTTAGAAGGGACAGTGAGCCCCCAAGCTGCTGTTTTATTGGTAAAAGTAAGATTCCCGTTGTTTTTAAAAATGTAGTTAATTACATCAGAAGCAGGCATTTTGTTAATTATATCCAAATAACTCTCCCTTAAGACTTTAGGATCGGTAGATGACATGTAGTCTCCTTTAAATCTGAGGAAATCCATGTTTGTATAGTCTTTCAAATAACCGTTGCTTATAAATAAATCTTGCCAACCGTCGTTATCGTAATCTGCAAAAAGCGGTGCCCAACTCCAGTCGGTATTCGAAATGCCGGAAAGTTGCCCGACTTCGCTAAAAGTACCGTTACCGTTGTTTAAATGCAGCATGTTACGCATGTACTGTTCATGCAAGCCTAGGTTTACCCTGATCCGGGTATATTCATAATTATCCGGGGCAAATAATAATTTCTGTCGATGATTATCATCCGGCAACATATCTAAAGTGAATACATCGGGTTGCAGGTCATTATTGATATCGGCTATATCACTACCCATGGAGTAATACGAAGTTTGACTTATGCTTTCGTTCGTCTTATCTGTAAAAGTTCCATTTCCATTATTAATATATAAATAATCTGCGGCGGAGTAGTCTTGAGATAAATAAACATCCGGAAAACCATCGTTATTAATATCGCTTATTGCTATCCCCAATCCATAACTTAACGAAGAACGATGCAGGCCTGAACTTTCTGAAACATTTTTAAACTTTCCATTGTCGTTTTTAAAAAGTTCGATCGCTATTAGAGGAGCAGCTTTTTTTAGAATAGCAGGGGTAGAAGTTTCGTCGAGTGTAGAAAAAGGTTTAGGATTGTGGTTCAATAAAATCATGTCCAGATCCCCGTCTCGATCGTAATCAAAAAAAGCAGATTGGGTACTGTAAGAAGGAACATTCAAGCCATATTCAGCAGCTCTCTCTGCAAAATGCGGAACCCCGTC
>JAYULL010000091.1:0-48079 GCA_043763625.1 Sphingobacteriaceae bacterium
TTTTTCTGTTTTAAGAGCTATCTGCTTTAATTGGTTAAATGACACTGCCCCATCAATAAACAGGGATAAATCTCTTCGCACAGCGGGAAACTTAGATACTTCTTTATATACAATTTTATTTTTACGAATAGCTTTAAAAATCAAATCCCAATCAAAGTCGGCGTAGAATACTTCCTTTTCAATATCAGATTTCTTTAAAACCGCCTTATCTACACTTCCAAAAACCACAAGCGGTTTATCGCCCTTTTTAAATACCAAACCAAACGCTAAGTCACAACCGACACAGTCTTCAACCGCATAATCTGATATGCCCAATCGCTCAAATATGCTTTCTACAACTGATTTCAAATTATAAAAAGTAGAATTACTTGGCGTTTTATTCCGCCTTTCTTTCGAAAAAGTGCCTGTAATAAAGATCGAAAGCCGCTGTTGCTCTTTAAACCCGGCATCTGTTGTAAAATATATCTTTCCGAACTCATACAACTTTAAATCGGAATTCTTCCTATTAAGGTTATAACTAATCGCTTCTAAGCCTGAAAACAAGAGGCTTTGGCGCATACTATTTAAATCACTGCTAAGAGGATTTAAAATTTTAACCAATTTACAAGCGTCTCCTGAATAAGCAGCCTGGGTTAACGAATTGGTTAATATCTCGAAAAAACCGTTTGCGGAGAGTAAATCCGAAATTTGATTTTGAACAGTTTCTTTATCGGGTTTAGCGAAGTAGTTTAATGAAGCTTTAATTTGAGTAGGAATTTCAACGTTATCGTATCCGTAAATCCGAAGAATTTCTTCTATAACATCCACTTCACGGGTAACGTCTACTTTGAAAGCTGGAACCCTAAGCTGTAAACCTAAATCTGTTTCTCGAGTTATTTCGATGCCTAAACCTGCTAAAATCTCTCTTATCCGCTTTGGCGGAATTTCTTTACCGATTAATCTCGTAACGTTACCATAATTTATAGTGACATCGGATGGCAGAAAGTGAGAAGGATAAATATCACCTATTTCAGAAGAAACTGTCCCTCCTGCCACCTCTTTAATTAATAACGCCGCTCTTTTCAATGCTTTAACAGTAATTTCGGGATCTGTGCCCCGTTCGAAACGGAAAGAAGCATCAGTTTTTAAAGCGTGGCGTTTAGAAGTTTTTCGAATCGAAACGGGATTGAAGTAAGCGCTTTCCAGAAAAACGTTTTTTGTAGCTTGGCCTACGCCTGATTCTGCGCCTCCAAAAACTCCGGCAATACACATCGGTTTTTCGACATTACATATCATTAAATCCTCTGACGATAATTTCCGTTCTGCACCGTCTAACGTGATAAAAGACGTTCCCTCAACGCAGTTTTTCACCATTACCTGATTTCCGGTAATTTTATCTGCATCAAAAGCATGCAAGGGTTGACCAAGTTCGTGGAGCACATAATTC
The DNA here is from genome assembly GCA_043763625.1 of Sphingobacteriaceae bacterium. GTDB lineage: Bacteria > Bacteroidota > Bacteroidia > Sphingobacteriales > Sphingobacteriaceae > Rubrolithibacter. The sequence continues at coordinate 1,427 of JAYULL010000091.1, forward strand.
GTGACATCTACTATATTATTTATTGGACGTATTCCAATAACATTCAAATGTCTTTTTAACCACTCAGGTGATTCTTTCACTTCAACACCCACAATAGTTACAGAAGAATAACGGGGACAAGCTTTAGCATTTTCAACTTTAACCCGGATTGTAAGATCAGTACTTTCAGTAGTAAAGTCTGAGATATCCGGCATTTTAACTTCAACTTTTAGAAATGCCGCTAAATCTCTTGCTACGCCTAAATGCGACGCAGCATCGGCACGATTAGGAGTTAATCCTATTTCATAAACGTAATCATCGTTAATTTTAAAATATTCCTTCGCCGATACTCCAACTGAGGCATCCTCACCTAACACCATTATTCCGTCATGAGAGGCACCCAGACCTATTTCGTCTTCTGCACAAATCATCCCTTCGGATACTTCTCCGCGAATTTTAGATTTATTAATCTTAAAAGGCTCACCGGCTACCGGATAAACAGTGCTTCCAACCGGTGCTACAATTACTTTTTGTCCGGTTGCTACATTAGAAGCTCCGCACACCACTTGCAAATCTTCGCCTGTACCGACATCAACTTTTGTGATTCTAAGCCTATCGGCGTTTTGGTGTTGGTTGCAATCCGTCACACATCCGATAATAAGGCCTTCAAGTCCTCCCCGCACGGTTTCCACTCTATTCAAACTCTCTACCTCCAATCCGATATTTGTTAAAATAAGGGAGATTTCCTCGGGAGTATTTTGTATATCAATAAATTCTTTAAGCCGCTTATAAGAAATTTTCATACTCGGGCAAAGATAGATTTTTGAGTGGAAAGCCGAAAGCTATAACAAGCTCTCGTCGGCAAAGCTTAGGTAAGAATCGTTAGTGAAGATCAAGTGATCCAAGATTGAAATGTCGAGCAAATTACCGGCACTGATAATTCTTTGCGTAAGATTTATATCCGCTTGACTGGGCTTTAAATTACCTGAAGGATGATTGTGAGCAAGGATAACAGAGGATGCGTGATTTTCCAACGCGGTTTGAAAGATAATTTTCGGATCGGCAATTGTTCCGGACTGTCCGCCTTTACTTATTAAATGCTTTGAAAGTACCTTGTTGCTGCGGTTTAAAAGAATAATCCAGAACTCTTCGTGATTTAAATCTTCGAAATATCGGTTCATAAGACTATAAATGTCCCGACTTCCTGTAATCCGGACCACCTCTGCGCTTTCGGTTTCCTTACGCCTGCGCCCCAGTTCTAAGGCGGCAATTATAGAAATAGCTTTCGCTTCCCCAATTCCCTTAAACTTAGACAATTCAACAACCGATAATTTTCCTAATTTATCTAAATTGTTATTTAAAGAATGAAGAATACGTTTACTAAGTTCAACTGCGGTTTCGTTTCTGCTGCCTGAGCCGATTAAGATTGCAATTAGTTCTGCGTCACTTAAACAACGTCGCCCTTGCCGGAGTAATTTTTCTCGGGGTCGGTCTTCCTCGGCCCAAGCTTTTATCGTAATCTTTTCGGTATAAGCGTCCATAAGCTAAAGCTATAAAAATGCTTTATAAAACAAAAGGGCACCGATTTTATCGACGCCCTTTAAAAATACGTTTTCTAAGTCTAACTTAAAGCGTTAACGAAACGAGTAAGCTTTGATTTATTGTTCGAAGCCTTATTTTTATGGATGACGTTTTTCTTGGCTAAACGATCAAGCATAGAAATTACTTTAATTAGAAGTGGAGATGCTTCTGCTTTGGAAGTAGTACTGCGTAATTTTTTAATTGCAGTTCGCGTTGTTTTTGCTTGATAGCGGTTGCGCAAACGCTTGGTAGCATTTGATCTGATTCTCTTAATCGATGATTTATGATTTGCCATTTGTAAGCTCTTTGTACGATATTATTTTGGGACTGCAAATATAGTTTGCTTAATGTTAAAAACAAAGTTCAATTTTAAATTAATTTTCGATCATCCGGAAATTAAATTTATCTTACAATGCTCTTAATTTATAAGCTTGATGAAAAGGCTTTTACTTTTTCTAATCCTTACTTCAATTACAGTATTTTGTTCTTCGTGGGGATTTTTTGCACACAGAAAAATTAATCACTTAGCTGTTTTTATACTTCCTGCCAAATTAAACCGGTTCTACAAAAACAATATCCGTTTTATTGAAGAACACGCCGTTGATCCTGATAAAAGGCGTTACATCGATCCTGCCGAAGCAGCCCGGCACTATTTAGATGCTGACCGATACGGTGCTTCTCCTTTCGACAGTATCCCGGTTAAGTGGAAAGACGCTGCAGCCAAATTTTCTGAGGACTCATTAAAGGCCAACGGAATCCTTCCTTGGCAGATTGCAAGAACTTATCAATTGTTGGTTAAAGCATTTTCGGAAAAAGACTCATTAAGAATTCTAAAACTATCATCAGATTTAGGACACTACTTAGCAGATGCTCACGTGCCTTTGCACACCTCCGAAAACTACAACGGGCAGTTGACGGGCCAAACAGGAATACATGCTTTTTGGGAAAGTCGTTTGCCGGAATTATTCTCAGCCGAATATGATTTCTTTACAGGAAAGGCCTTATACATAGAAGATCCGTTAAGAGAAGCTTGGCGAATAGTTAAACATACTTACAGTTTAAAAGATTCTGTTTTAAAAATTGAAGCTCGAATAAGTAAAACTTTCCCTTCAGACAGAAAATACGCTTTTTCGCAGAGAAACGGGAAAGTTGAAAAACAATACTCTGAAGAATATTCTGAGACTTATCACGTCGCTCTGGCCGGAATGGTGGAAAAACAGATGCGTTCTTCAATTTTAGCTGTAGGCAGTTTTTGGTTCTCTGCTTGGATTGATGCCGGCCAACCCGATTTAAAAAATCTTAACCGGAAAGTAGCGGAAGACGAAACAGTAGAAGCCGGTAAAACAGGAAAGGCTTTCGACGCCGGTAAAATAATTGGCAGAAAAGAAGAATGAGCCAAAAATGTAGTTTGATGGCTGCTTAAGAAATCGAACCTGCTTTTCTACGCTTAAATTTAGGCAATAAGGCCGCGTAAATTGCCGGCAAAAGCGACAGGACTATTATCCCAAACACAACAAGTGTAAAGTTTTGCTTAATAATCGGGATGTTGCCGAATAAATAGCCTAATACCAGAAAGCTTAAAATCCAAAAAACTCCGCCTAAAACGTTATAAATTGTATAAGTTACTATAGGCATTCGCCCTACTCCGGCAACAAATGGAGCTACGGTTCTGATAATGGGGATAAAGCGGCTGAAAATTACGGCCTTTCCACCGTGCTTATTAAAAAAGGATTGAGTTTTTAAATAATAATCTAACTTAAGAATCTTGTTCTCAGGCTTAAAAACACGAGCACCCAGATTGTATCCTAAATAATAATTAACGGTATTTCCTAAGATTGCAGCAATACACAAAAGGCCCGCCATTAAATAAATATTCAAGCCCGTATTCCCTTTTGCAATTAATGCCCCCGCCGCAAAAAGCAATGAATCGCCGGGAAGGAACGGTGTTATGACAAAACCGGTTTCGGCAAAAATGATAAAGAAAAGAATAAGATAAGTCCAGGTTTGATATTCGCTTACAATATCGACCAAATGCTTATCGATATGAAGAATGAAATCTATAATCGAATGAATTACTTCCAAAGTTGTAGAGTTAGCAAAAATAAAATTGAATCGATTACTTGTAAACGGTTTCGACCAAGCCAAAAGTAGGATCTTGGCCGGGCGATCCAAGCCAAGTCCCGTAAGTTGAGTAGGTGTAGATTTTGCCGGGTTGTATAAAAACAGTATCGGTCACTCTTAGCTCTTTTGCTGCCGACTCAAACTTAAAAATTACAGAATCTCCTCTAAGTTCCAAGAAGTCAGTAACAGTTCGAAACATTTGGTTAGTCAAAATAACCGAATCTCTGTTTGATCGTCGAATCTTTGCAGTGACATTGACGTCGGGCATATCAGGAGACATAAAAGCGAAGCGAACTTTGGCATTTTGACCGGATGAAGTTTGAGTAAGGTCATCGCTAGTGGCAATACTAAAAATAGTATCCCGCAATCCCGCCCTTCTTGCCGTATGCCCCAAAAAAACACTGTAGAATTGTTTGTCGGCTAATGCAAGAGTATCAGTAATCAAAGTTTCGCTGCCTCTACGTATATAAATCTGAGTTTTGTTGCTGATCAAATCAATGTAGCGCGAAGTACCTTGACGGTAAAAGAAAGGATTGATATTGACTAACTGCTCACCGATGTAAAAGTCAACACCTAATCGTACATCGGGTCGATTTTTTAGTGTAGAATCCGGAAGTAAATTTATAAATGAAATATGAGAAATTTCTCTTTGAATTATATCATCACTTTTCTTGCAGGAATAGACTAATAAAAGAACAAAAAAAATGAAGGAAATTCTTAGACCGGCAAATTTCATATAAAAAAGTATATCGATTAAACGTACAAAGTTAAATAAAAACAAAGCCCGGCAAGCCGGGCAATATTAAATTTATCACAATTAAAATGAACTTATGCGTAGCTGTTTAGCATAACCGGCATAACCAACATAAGCACGTTCTCTTTTTCATCGTTAGTTTGCGGTACAAGTAAGCCTGCTCTGTTCGGCGTACTCATTTCTAAAGTAATTTCTTCGCCGCTTAAATTATTTAACATTTCAATTAAAAAGCGAGCGTTAAAACCGATTTCCATATCCTCGCCTTCGTATTCGCAGTTTAATCGTTCATGGGCCTCGTTCGAAAAATCGATATCTTCTGATGAGATATTAAGTTCGCTTCCGTTGATTTTAAGACGTACTTGGTGAGTGGTTTTATTGGCAAAAATTACTACACGACGCAACGAGTTTAAGAACAAAACTCTATCGAGAGTAAGTTTATTAGGATTGTGCTGAGGAATTACTGCCTCATAATCCGGGTAACGCTCATCAATTAAACGACAAATTAAATTGATGTTGCCAAACTTGAAAAAAGCACTTGTATTATTGTATTCTAAAGAAACATTAACATCTTCAGAAGGCAAAGATGACTTTAATAAGTTTAAGGCTTTTTTGGGAAGAATAAACGACGCAACATCTTCGGCTTTTGCATCCTTACGACGATAGCGAACCAGCTTGTGGGCATCGGTAGAAACAAAAGTTAAGTGCTGCGGACTAAGTTGAACATAAACTCCCGTCATTGCCGGACGGAGTTCATCGTTGCTTACCGCAAAAATAGTTTTGTTGATAGCTTCAGCTAACACCGAAGCCGAAATATGTACCGAAGAAGCATTTTCTATTGTAGGAATCTTAGGAAAATCTTCTCCGTTTTCTCCGCTCAGTTTATACTTACCATCGCCGGCGCTTATTTCTATAGCGAAAGTAGTATCATCGATAGTAAATGCAATTGGCTGATCTGGAAGAGTTTTTAAGGTTTCCAATAATATTTTTGCCGGAACAGCAATTTTACCGTCTTCTTTTGACTCGACAGCTAAAGAGGTTGTCATGCTGGTTTGCAAATCAGTAGCAGAAATTATTAAGTTTCCGTCTTTAATCTCAAACAAAAAATTTTCAAGTATCGGCAATACTGTACTGCTGCTTGACGCACCGTTTACCGATTGCAAGTGCTTTAGCAATGTAGATGTAGAAACAATAAATCTCATATTCAGAAACGGGATGGCTAAGGTGTTACTTATTGCGGTTTAAAGACCGTACTTTTCAAAAATAGAAATTTTAGCGGGCAAACTTTTGCCTGCGGTAGTAATGTTGAAAAATACCGAAAACTATTAACATTATTAACGGAAGCGCTAGGTTTAATACCTGCCAAAACGTTTTTTCTTCTTTTATTTTTACCCGATCAAGCAATCGGATTTTTACTTCTTTATTTCTGAGAGAAATAATGCCGGACTCGTCAGTTAGGTAGTCGACGGCATTAAGCAGAAAGTTTTTATTTCCGTATTGCTGCCCGGAATATCGATCAAATCCTAAGGGAAACGGCGAATTATCTTTTGTGCTGATTTGATTTTTCAAGATATCGCCATCGCCGACGATAATCATTTTTGTCGGTTTACTTACTTCGGAAAGAGGACGAGTATCAACAAGCCCTACAGGTAAGGGACGCAACTTAAAAACCGAAGGAAAACGTCCTTCAAGCAACACTGCTACCGGCTTCGGTTTACCTGCAAACTCTTTAGGATTCGGTTCTTGCTCTACCATTTGCAATGATATTTCAGCCGGAGCTTCAACTACTCTACTGTATGGAGAAGATGATAATAGAACTGTTTTTTTTACTCCTTTAAGCGCTATGGTATCTACCGTGCTTGCAAATTCGCTTCTTATACCGTCTAAGTTTTTTACCAGAGGATGTTGAGAAACCGGGATGAAGACCGGGTAAAACAACCATGGAACCGGCTGAATTTGGCTTTGACCTGCAACATTACCTACACTTAAAGGGATTTGAGCGCAATTCATATCGGCAATAAGATTATAATTGATGCGCACGCCGTACTTAAACAACATGTCATCCAAATTCAGCTTTTTGGGAAATGTAAGTTGGCTCCCCATACCCCTGAGGCTGTCAAGCTCGGCGCTTACATTGTCTATCGCCCACAAAACTCTTCCCCCTTTCATCACAAAGTAGTCGATTTTGTACTTTTCGCTTTCGCTGAATTCCTTTTCCGGTTTAGCGATTACAAGAAGGCTCAGCTTATCTAAACCCGCAAATGTTATTGTGCTCAAATTCACGCGTCCCACCTCAAATCCGTCCTGTAAGGATTTAATGGCGTCGCTTAACTGCAAATCCGACAGCTCTCCGTTACTTTCAGTAAAGCCTATACGCAGCTTCCCGCCTGAAATAACTTTTTTAATCGCGGTAGCAAAAGCATATTCTAAATTTTGAATAGAATTATTTAAGACTTCCTCGGGTGTAGCGCCGGCCTTTGTATGCAACAGCCTCACGGGGATTTGCCTTCCTTTACAGGTGATTAATGCTGCCGGAAATATCATCTTTTGCGACAAACCGTCTTCGGTTTTTACACTTAGATTAGTGGGTTCAATACCTTTTTCTGCCAGCTGTTGATAGACTTGCTGTTGATTTTCTTCACTTCCCGATAAGGGATTTACAAAAACAAAACGAAAATTACCGCCGGCGTACGCATTGAAATCAGTTAAAATATCGCGAGTTGCCGTGCGAAGTCTTTTAAATCCTGCCGGGAAATCTCCTTCCAGATAAACTACAACTTCGATATCGTCCTTAACATTCTTCAATAGAGATTCCGTGACCGGCGAAAGCGAAAATCGTTTTTGGGACGTGAAGTCAAAGCGTGTAAACAGATAGTTAGAAACGAAATTTATAGCAGCTATCGCAATTACAAAAGCAATGAGATAGGATAAGTCTTTCTTTCTGTTACTTACCATTTTCTGCCCCCGAGTACGGTTTTAGTCAGAACTAAAAATAAAGCGATAAAGCTTAAAAAATATACCAGATCACGCGTATCTAAAACACCTCGACTGATGGATTGATAATGTTCGTTAATTCCTAAACTGCTTATATACGTGTTTATACTTTGTAAGGACAACAGTGCACTTAATGAATCAAATCCGCTAAAAGCAAAGAAGCTCAAAAAAACAGCAACAGTAAACGCTATAATTTGATTTTTAGTGATCGAAGAAGCAAAAATACCCAATGCAGCGAAAGCTCCGCCAAGTAGAAACAGACCGATATAAGAACCTATGACTGCGCCGGTATCAATATTGCCTTTTACTGCGCCTAATTGATAAACAGAAAAATAATAAATCAAGGTTGGCGCTAATGCAAGAGCAACGATAAGCAGCGAGGCAAGATATTTACCTCCGATTATTTGCATATCGGTTAAAGGCCGGGTAGTTAAAAGTTCGAAAGTACCTTCACGTCGCTCTTCTGCCAAAGAACGCATGGTAACGGCCGGAATAAGAAACATGAAAAGATAAGGAGCGATGTTAAACAAGGTTTCTAAACCGGCATAACCGTATTCTAAAACACTCGTATCGGGAAAAACCCACAAGAACAGTCCGGCAACAATTAAAAAGACCCCTATGGTAATAAATGCTACCAAGGAACTGAAATAGCCTGATATTTCTTTTTTTAAGATTGTTAACACAAATTTGGAGAAAGCCCAAAGTAACGTAATTGCGCTAATACAAAAAAGCTCTTTCGGATAGAAGTTTAGAAGGCATTTAATTTAAAACTGGTAGGCTACTCGCAGGCTGAAATTGTTTAGGTTTCCGCCGTCGCGCATCCAACTTTCATATCGAATGTCTGCGTTAAAAAAACCTGTTTTAGTTATCGGGAGGGAAGCTCCGAAACCCGGAGAAACAATTAGGGCAGTTCCTGAATTTTTTTGAACCCCTACACTCGCTCCTGCTTCAGCCTGCGCATAAAGGAGAGGGCTTACATAATATTTAGCCCCTGCTTTTAACGGAATGTACGACTTGTTATTTAAATCTACAGGGTCGCCGGCGTATTTATCTTTAGTATAAAACGAAATGAAACCGGCCGATGCAGTTGCATATAACGCCGAAGTTATTGGTACATCCAATTTGCCTGAACCACCAAACCCTATTGTAAACATTTTTGAAAATTCTCTATCTGTAGGAATCGCAAACTCAGCACCAAGGCTTATCCGGGGCCGTACAGGCGAAGGGGCATTTTTTTGACCCTTAGCGGTGAAAGCTAATAATGAGATAATGAGAACAACAAGCAAAGTAAACGGATTAGAAGTTTTCATATTTTCAAAATTAGACGACCGTTTTAAAATAACAGGACTAAAAAAACAATGTTTGGTTTAAAAATTCGCAATGGGAAGGTACAAATAAAAAAGGCTCGGCGTTTGGGCCGAACCTTTCTTTTTTAAAAATAAATAATTCTACAAACCGAATTTATATGCAATACGAATACCTACTTGGTTAAAGGCACCATCTTTGTTCCAGCTTTCATATCTTACTCCTGCATCAATCGCACTTTTGTTACTTACCGGAAAAGAAACACCAATACCGGGAGCATAGATGAAGGATGTTTCTGAACCTTTTTTGATACCGATCGATGCTCCAACCTCTGCTTCTGCGTACAAGTTTTGACTAGCCCCGAAGTAGTATTTTCCACCTGCTTTAACAGGAACATATCCAACCGGGTCCGTATCAGCTCCTAATGCTTCTAAACCATCCTTAATATCCTTTTTGTAATAAAAACTGGTATAACCGGCAGTAACTGTAATTCCAAAATTCTTAGATACTCCTGCCTCAAATTCCGGCTCCACCAAAGCCGATTGAATAAACATCTCCGGCATCACCCATTGGTAAACCAAATTCTAAACCGATACCCAATTTGTTTTTTGATCCCGTTGAAGGTGAGTTTTGTGCAAATGAAGCAACAGTCGCACACGCAACAATTGCAAGTGATAATAATAGTTTTCTCATGTCAATTAGTTAAATAGTTAATTAATGCGGCAAAGGTAAAAGCGTTAAAACTTAAAAAGTGCCATAGGATTGTCAAAAAGATTACGTTAAAGGAAACTTATACTTTCGTAAGAGTTATAAAAGCTTCTTCTAAGGAGTTAAGAGAAGATGTATTTTTAACATTTTCCAACCGGTCGTTAAGAACAATTTTTCCTTTATTAATAATAATAACTTGATCACAGATTGCTTCAACCTCTTGCATGATATGGGTTGAGAGAATGACCGTCTTGGTTTTTCCCAACTCTTTTATAAGTTGCCTGATATCGACGAGTTGATTTGGATCCAACCCGGAAGTAGGCTCGTCTAATACTAACACCTTCGGGTCGTGAATAATTGCTTGTGCCAAACCTACACGCTGGCGATATCCTTTTGAAAGTTGTCCGATCTTTTTGTGCTGCTCCGGACCTAAGCCTGTTAGCTCAATCACCGCTCCTATGCGTTGCTTTTTCTTATCTATTTTATGGAGGTCAGCAATGAAATCTAACATTTCTTTTACAAAAAGTTCAAGGTAAAGCGGGTTATGTTCGGGCAAGTAGCCGATATTTTTTCTTGCTTCTAATGATTGTTTAATGATATCGAAACCGCAAATTTTAGCAGTGCCGGAGGTAGGGGTTAGAAAACAGGTGAGCATTTTCATGGTAGTAGATTTTCCGGCACCGTTGGGTCCCAAAAAACCCCACACACATCCGGGTTGGGCAGCGAAGCTGATTTCATTTACAGCTGTTTGACTCCCGTAAATCTTGGTGAGATTTTCTACTTCAATACTCATCCGGTAAAAATAGAGATTGTTTTAAAGATTGAAGTATGAATCTTCCAATTGCGCCGCTAAAGCTATATTTGTCGAAAAAAACGGGGTTGGTAATAGTATGATAAGGTGCTTTTTTATCGAGAATGGCGATTTAAATTGGGAGAAAAATTTCAAGTTACAAGATATTACCGGCTCCAAAAAAGCAATATGGATTGATCTGCAATCGCCGTCTAAAGAAGAAGAAAAGCAGATAGAAAATTATTTTCACGTTGAGTTTTTTACACCGCAGGAAGCGGCCGAGATAGAAAGTAGTTCGAGATACCTCGAAGATTATAAGACGATAGAAGCAAACAGCGGATTTGTTGTTTTTGAAGACGCTGCCTACAGCACTAAACAGGTTTCTTTTATTCTAAAAGACGATATTTTGTTCACGCTTAGGCGAGGAGATAATAAATCTTTTGCGGCAACCGTGCGCAAGCTGAAACTAGTTGAGCCCGAAAATATTAATGCTATTCAAATTTGGTTGCTATTGCTAGAATCTCAAATTGATCTCGACGCCGACTTTATCGAATACATTTCGCGTTCTACAAACCTTGTTAGTAAAAAGCTTACCAACACAAAACCCCTAAAAGAAGAAATCCTGATACAAATTACCTATCTGCAAGAGAATACTATTTTAATTCGAGAGAGCATTGTGGATAAACAAAGGCTTGTTTCCTCGCTATTACGGAGTAGAGCCGTTTCTGAAGCCGAAAAAGAGCGTATTCGCATCATTATTAAAGATATTAACTCGCTCGTTCAGCATACTCAATTCAGCTTTGAGCGCTTGGAATATTTGCAAAACACTTTTCTAGGTTTACTTAATATCGAACAAAATCAGGTAATCAAAATCTTTACGGTTGCAACTGTCGTATTTATGCCGCCTACGCTTATAGCAAGTATTTACGGCATGAATTTTCAGCTAATGCCGGAATTGCGTTGGAACTTAGGCTATCCCGCGGCCATCCTATTAATGATTCTGTCGTCTTTTGCGTTTTTATGGTATTTTAAGAGGAAGAAATGGTTGTGAGTTTTGAGCTATGAGCTTTGAGCTATCAGCTTTGAGCTATGAGCTTTGAGCTAGCAGCTATGAGCTTTGAGGTATAAGCCTTGAGCTATCAGCTATGAGCTATGAGCTGCCTTCAAATCGTAAATCAAAAATCGTAATTCGTAAATCGTAATCCTAAATATATCTTTGCAGCACTATGAGCAAAAACAACGAGGAGCTTTTTAAAAACGTCATCTCACACGCTAAAGAATACGGTTTCGTTTTCCCTTCCAGCGAAATATACGACGGCTTAAGTGCGGTTTATGACTACGGACAAAACGGCGCCGAGTTAAAAAACAACATTAAAACATACTGGTGGAAAGCAATGGTGCAAATGCACGAAAATATTGTGGGCATTGATTCTGCAATTTTCATGCATCCTAAGATTTGGAAAGCCAGCGGCCACGTTGACGGTTTCAGCGACCCGATGATTGATAATAAGGATTCTAAAAAGCGATACCGGGCAGATCAATTGCTTGAAGATAAGATTGCTAAGTATGAGAAAGACGGAAAAACGCTAAAGGCCGAAAAGTTACAGGCGGACATGGATGCAGCGTTAAAGGGAGAAGACTTGAATCGCTTGCGGGATTTAATTACAGAGAACGAAATCGCGTGCCCTATTTCCGGCACTCGAAACTGGACCGACGTTCGTCAATTCAACCTAATGTTTTCTACTCAAATGGGGGCAGTTGCCGACGATGCAGATGTAGTTTACCTCCGCCCGGAAACAGCTCAGGGAATATTCGTGAACTTTTTAAACGTGCAAAAAACCGGCAGGATGAAGATTCCTTTCGGGATAGCGCAAATTGGAAAAGCATTCAGAAACGAGGTTATAGCTCGCCAATTTATAATGCGAATGCGGGAGTTTGAGCAAATGGAAATGCAGTTTTTTGTTCGTCCCGGTACGGAAGCAGAATGGTATAATTACTGGAAAGAGGCCCGCCTCAATTGGCATAAAGCCGTCGGTACTCCTCCGGAAAAATATCGTTATCACGATCATACTAAATTGGCTCATTACGCAAACGCAGCAGTTGATATAGAATTCGAATTCCCTTTCGGATTTAAAGAGGTTGAAGGAATTCATTCGAGAACCGATTTCGATTTGAGTCAGCACCAACAGTATTCCGGCAAGAAAATGCAGTACTTCGACAGTGAAATTAATCAGAACTACGTTCCTTATGTAATTGAAACCTCCATAGGTTTAGACCGTATGTTTTTGCTAACGCTGATTAATGCTTACGAAGAACAGGATTTAAGCGAAGGGGATAAAAAAGACAGCCGGGTTGTTTTAAAACTTCACCCGTGCTTAGCGCCGGTAAAAGCAGCTATTCTGCCTTTAACCAAAAAAGACGGCTTGCCCGAAAAAGCCCGAGAAATTATGGACCGCTTAAAACTTGATCATCATGTTGTTTACGAAGAAAAGGATTCGATCGGGAAACGTTATCGCCGAATGGACGCTATCGGTACTCCTTTTTGTATTACAGTAGATCATCAATCTTTGGAAGATAATACTGTAACTATTCGACACCGCGACAGCATGGAGCAAGAACGCGTTGCCGCTGATCAGTTAGATACACTTGTTAACAATTTAGTTAGCTGGAAAAACTTGTTGAATAGTAATTAACTTGCCCGTTCAACGTTAAAACAACATGAGATTTATTACCCGACTAGGATTTACTTTAAGCATTTTGCTTTTTGCATTAGTATCAACCGGAAAACCGGCAAAACGATATTTTTATCAATTAAAGGTTTATCACATCAAAACCGGCACTCAAGAACAAAGAGTTGATAAATATTTGGAAGATGCCTACTTGCCTGCGCTTCATAAGGCAGGGATAAAAAGCGTGGGTGTTTTTAAGCCGGTTAAGAAAGACAGTTTAGAACAGTTGGTGTATGTGCTGATTCCGTTTAAATCGCTTGATCAATTCGTTAATCTTGAAACGACACTTGCTAAAGATCAACAATTAACTGCATCCGGCGCCGACTATATAGACGCAAAGCATACCGACGCACCATACCAACGCATCGAATCCATACTCATTCAAGCCTTTCCGGATATGCCGGGATTAGGATCTCCAAAGCTAACTGGCAACAGAGCGGACAGGATTTATGAATTAAGAAGCTATGAGAGCCATACAGAAAAAATACACAACAACAAGGTTCAAATGTTTAATAAAGGCGGCGAGGTAAAATTATTTGAACGTTTGAGATTCAACGCCGTGTTTTACGGAAAAGTGCTTTCGGGCTCTACAATGCCGAACTTAATGTATATGACTACTTTCAACGACATGAAAGAGCGTGATGAGCATTGGAAGACATTTGTTGACGATCCTGAATGGAAGAAAACTTCATCAATGCCGGAATATCAAAACAATGTTTCCAGGAATGATACACGTTTATTAAGACCGACTGATTATTCGGATTATTAGCCTCACCCTTTGTGAGGAAGTGATATAAGCATACCTTTCCTTCGTTTCCCTCTCCAATGGAGAGGGAAACGAAGGAAAGTAGTCTAACCTTTCCGCTCTTATGATTAGCTGCTCATATGGTTATGCCCTTTGCCTTCACCTCTTCTCCCAAAAACAGCTTAGCCTTCTTGTTAAACTCTTCCGGAGATTCGGTTGTTAAAAACTCTCTTGACTTGCCTTTTGAACAAAGTGTCTCTATCTCTTGATGCCGATTTAAGTAATTTTTCAGGCTTTCTGCCACAATTTTACCTTGCGATATAACTTCTAGCCCGGAAGGTAAAAATTCCTTGATCTTTTTTTGCAAAAGGGGATAATGAGTACAGGCTAAAATGACTGCGTCTATATCTGCCGACCGGCCCAGTAAATTATTTAGGTTCTTTTTTACAAAGTAATCTGCCCCAACGCCTTCATGTTCGTTATTTTCAACAAGCGGAACCCACATCGGACAAGCTTCCTGAAAAACTTCTATGTCCGGAAAGAACTTTTTAATTTCTATTTCATAAGATTGTGAAGCTACCGTTCCGGGTGTAGCCAAAACTCCTACTCTTCGGCTTTTACTAAGCACTCCGACAATTTCCGCGGTAGGGCGAATCACACCAAGAACCCTTCGAAGCTCATCCGATTTCGGCAAATCTTTCTGCTGTATCGTCCTCAACGCTTTCGCTGAAGCAGTATTACACGCTAAAATTATCAACTTAGAACCTTGCTCAAAAAGGTGTTGCACGCATTCCCAAGTGTATTTATAAACGGTTTCGAAGGAGCGTGTTCCGTAGGGTACTCGAGCATTATCGCCCAAATAAATGTAATTGTATTGAGGAAGCTCTTTTACTATTTCCTTAAAAACAGTCAGTCCGCCGTAACCGGAATCAAAAACACCGATAGGGCCGGGAGTTGGTTCTAACTTGCCGGTCGAAAAAATTGCGCTCATCTTACCTGCTAAGGTAAATATAAGCCGGATGTTTAGCTAAGCGCCGCGAGTATGTTTTCAATTTGTACGAAATGCCTTTGCTGATGCGCTATCAGAAAACGCAAAGTATCACCGAGTTTTAATTTTATCAATCGACTTATGCTTATCGGGATTCTTATTTTTCCAAGATCAGTTTTACTTGCTGCTTCTATTAAAGAAAGCAATTCGGTTTGATGAGCAATAAAATCGCTGCTAACGTAAGCAGGATCTAAATCAGATAGGGGCGAATGATTTTTAAACGCCTTCATTTTATTTTTTATTGTACAGGATTTAGGCAACATCGAATTGGTAAAGTAGTTTCCTAAAATACCCGAAGAAAATTTAGGATTAAAACCGTGTTTAGATATTCCCAAACCGGATTTAATTGCGGGGTTATAATAGACGTTGTAGGTGTTTAAATGTTCAATTACTTGAGCGACATTCCACCCGCCGGAAGGCGGAACTCTAAGTAAAACTTCAGTAGAGTGAAAGGCTAATTCTTTTACTCTCGTAATTTGATTTTCGATTTCTCCTTTTAAGTCTGCAAGGAGATGAAGGGTGTTAAAAACAGGCATTTTTTTATTTCGAAAGTAGCAGTAGGAATTTTAGAAAATCTTAATCACGGTTAAGATTTATAACTTTACCGTACCCAACATTTTGCTGAAAGTTACCGGATCAACACCTATATAAGAAGCTAAATATTTATGTGGGATAAGATTTAAAATATGCGGACTTCGATTCAAGAGGGTAGTAAATTTTTGTTTTGCATCAAAAGCCGCAAGTTCAAGTTGCCTTTCTAATACACCTGAAAGTGTGAAAGTAACGGCTTTCCTGATCCATGTTTCTATAGATCGATGTTTTTCGATAAGGGGACAGAAATCAGCATAATGGATACGGAGAAAAGTACTTGTTGTAAGTGTTTCGAAAGTACAACGAGCCGGAATTTGCAGAAAAAAACTATCCACAACTCCCGAAAATGAATAAGGATAAGTAAAAACAAGAGTTGCCTCTTTATCATTTGACGTGTAATAAGCTCGCTGTACTCCCTCGGTAACAAAGTAGATGTATTTTTCTTTTTCACCCTTTAAGGTTAAAACCTGTTTTCGCTTTGCTTTAAACAAAAACCACTTTTTCGACAGAGCTTCCCAGGCATCATCCTCAAGTGCATGAACCTTGGCTATCTCTTTTTTAAGAAGCGGAAGGACAAAAGTTTCGTTCGTCATTAAGTAAGTTGAGAAGTAAACATAATAAAAAAGCTCCGTCCGGGGAGGAGGAGCTTTTTTTTAACTAACCAATTATAACTGTTAAAAATTAACTACTTTTTCAACACCACAAATATACCCTGTCTGACTACTATACATGTTAATTAAACGTTAAATATTGTTAAAAGCTTTTAACATTTCAGTTGCACTCCTGCTACATTCCTTGTCCCTTGCCCTGCTTTAAATCATGGTTATTAATGCAGCTGTTGCAGATTGAAATTCATTGTACTGAACTGTCACCTGTAATTTACCCTTACAGAACAAACCGAAGTTGCCGGTTTGCACGAAGTTCGCCAGGGCAAACTAATATTTTCGGGCTTTTGAAAATTTGAAATAGAAAAAGAGGTGAAAGTGGAAGAAAATGGTTAAAGCATTAAACTAAAGGCCTACATAGAAGCAACCGAAATCAAGAAACTTTCGTACCTGATAAAAAATAGAAACCGATGAACTTTAAACTTTATTCCGATTTCGCAAATACTCGACCCTGCAACTATCTTTTTCTTCTGCTTTTCCTGCTTTCATGCAGCGGAAAAGACGATTCAAAGCCGGCAGCAACTGCGCCTTCAAACCTGACGTATAATCCGGCTTCATTGCAACTGAATTCGGGCCAAGCAGGAAATTCTGTAAAACCGACTGTCTCCGGCACCATGCCTGTAACTTATTCGCTCAGTACCACCCCCGGCTCGGGCGGAGCAATTTCTATTGATGCCGACGGAACAATAAAAGCAACAGGATCTTTAGCTGTGGGCGAGTATAAGGTCTCGGTAACTGCAACCAACACTGCGGGTTCTGTCGCTTTTACAGATGTGTATAGAATTGAAAATAAAGCAAACCCCGTTCTGCCTTCTGTGTTGACGTATTCGCCTAACACATTATCATTCGAAACGGGCGGAGCTAAATCTTCAGCAGTTCCAACCGTGGTCGGGACCAAGCCTGTAACCTTTGCTGTTACTTCGGTGCCTGCAACTGATCAAATTACTATTGATGATACCGGAAAAATAACCATAGGAAAAGATATTACGGCGGGAACTTACAATTTATCCGTCACCGCTACAAATGCTGCCGGTTCAGCAGAATTTAAAAATGTTTATACTGCAACTGCAACAGCCTTAAAAGGCCCTACTGCTTTGGCGTATTCTCCAAATCTGCTTACGGTAACGGCAGGAAACGTAGGAACTTCGGCAACTCCTACTATTACGGGAACCGGCCCGATTACTTATACCGTGTCGAGCATTCCGGCAACTACTGAGATATCTATTGATAACGCCGGTATTATTGCCGCCACCGGAAGTTTGACTGTGGGAACTTACAACCTTAGTATAACGGCGTCAAACGCGGACGGAAACCGAACTTTTTCTAATGCATATACAGTAAAAGTAGAAAGCGCAAATCCAACTACTTTTAATGATGATGTTAAAGCTATTATCCAGGGCAATTGTGCGCCCTGCCACACAACCGGACCGCAGCCTTTATATGTACAGTTTACAAACGCAAAAAACGGGATAGAATCAATTTTAGACCGGATTCAAAGGGCGCAAGGTGCTGCGGGAATGATGCCTCAAGGCGGAACTAAACTTTCTGCAGATCAAATCAATATCATTAAAAAGTGGAAGGAAGACGGGATGAAGGAGTAGTAAACTGAGTTAATGTCATCCCGACAAAGGAGGGGATCTTTTTTAATAATTAGATCCCTCGTTCCTCGGAACGACAAAAGCCCTAAACCACTATATTTATAATCTTACCCTTTACGGCAATCACCTTTTTAGGCGTTTTTCCTTCGAGATATTTTTGAACTTCAGGGCTTGCTAAAGCAAATTTTTCCATTTCTGCCGGTTCCAGAGTTAACGAAATATTCAAATTCATTTTCATTTTCCCGTTAAAGGAAATAGGATATGCAAATTCGTCCTCGATTAAATAATTCGGGTTGAACTTAGGGAATTGGGTGTAAGATAAAGTTCCCGCATCATTACCTAATAATGTCCACAGCTCTTCGGTGATATGTGGGGCGTAAGGAGCAAGTACGATAACCAATTCTTGCAAAATCCGCCGCTTGTTGCATTTTAAATCCGTTAACTCGTTCACACAAATCATAAAGCTTGAGACCGATGTATTGAACGAAAAGCGCTCGATATCTTCTTCTACCTTACGTATTATTTTATGAAGCGATTTTAATTCCGGCTTAGTCGGCTCTTCTTCTGATACGGACAAGTTTAGCTGATCGTCGTGAAACAGTTTCCAAAATTTGCGAAGAAACTTAGACACGCCTTCAATACCGTTGGTGTTCCAGGGTTTGCTCTGCTCTAAGGGGCCGAGAAACATTTCGTACATGCGAAGAGTATCGGCGCCGTAACGTTCTATAATGTCATCCGGATTAACGACGTTGAATTTTGATTTGGACATCTTTTCAACTTCGTGTCCGCATATGTATTTGGCTCCCCTCGTGCCTCCGCCGTCGGCTGACTGGGAGGAAATTGATCCGTCTTCTAAAATCAATTCGGCGGCTTCAAATTCAAGTCTTGAAGCTCTAAATTTTTCAATGTCCAAAACATCGTTTTCTACAATGTTTACGTCAACGTGGATTGCTGAAACTTTGTATTGATTTTTCAATCCGGCAGACACAAAAGTATTTATGCCTTTTCCTTCTTCATCCAAAACCCGATACACAAAATTAGAACGGCCCTGTATCATGCCCTGATTTATCAACTTCTTGAACGGTTCCTCCTCTACCACATATCCTAAATCCTTCAAAAGCTTGCTCCAAAAACGGCTATAAAGCAAATGACCGGTGGCATGTTCTGACCCTCCGATATATAAATCAACATCTTTCCAGTACTTAATTGCTGCTTCAGGAGCGAAAACGTTTTGCTCTCGTTCCTCTGCTGAAGCCATGTAGCGGTACCAGTACCAGCTGGAACCTGCCCAGCCCGGCATGGTGCTGAGTTCGTAGGGGGCCCCCTCTAAATCTCCCCCGGTTGGGGAGACTTCCGGTTCTGCATCTATATTTCTATCTGCAAGTGATGAAAGAGTTTTTGCAACCTTTTCGGCAACCTTTTGGGGATTTGCCAAAACTTCCTCATTTGTAAAACGAATTACTTTAAATCCGTAGTGATTTAAAACTGCAGTACGCCGGGCATCTTCTTGAATAATGCTTGCGTGATAACCCCCATCCACCTCTACAATTAACCCTTTTTCAAGGCAAGCAAAGTCTGCTATGAAGTTATCAACCGGATGTTGCCTTCTGAACTTAAATCCTGTTTTTGCACCTCTTAAAAATTCCCACAAAACCGATTCTGCCTTAGTAGGGTCCTTTCGGTGCAATTTCGCATTATCCCGAAGATTTACATAATTTTCGGGATCTGATTGTTCCCTGTAGGAACTTGAAGTCCTCCCTTGCGGGGAGGATTTAGGAGGGGCTGTGTACCTCCAATTTTCTGCTCTTCCCAAAGGCGGTTCGCCGCTTTCGGTAGGAAGATACTTATCTATCTCCGGCAACACCAAGGGCAAATCCTTCTCATCAATTAAATACGGTAAATCGTTGTTAAAATAAACAGGCACCGGTTCTCCCCAATATCGCTGACGACCGAAAACAGCATCACGCATCCGGTATTGAACTTTGGCTTTTCCGGCGCCAATTGCTTCGAGCTTCGCGGTTAGAGCCGGAATTGCTTCCTTATAAGCGAGCCCGTTTATGAAGTCTGAATTGATATATCGTCCTTCTTTAGTAGCATCCGCTAGATTTTCAATATCTTTTTGCGCATCAAGAATTTGAATAATAGGAAGGTTGTATTTCTTCGCAAACAAATAATCGCGTTGATCACCGGAGGGCACTGCCATTACAGCACCTGTTCCGTATCCGGCTAAAACATAATCCGCGATCCATATCGGAATCTGTTCTCCGTTTAGGGGATTTAAAGCATAGCTTCCCGTAAAAGCTCCGGAGACAGCTTTTGCATCAGCCATCCGGTCTAATTCCGATTTTCTTTTGGTTTGGTCTATATAGGCATCAATCTCCGGCTTCTGCTCAGCCGTGGTAAGTCTTTCAATCAGTTCGTGCTCCGGCGCCAACACTAAAAACGACACCCCGAAAATGGTATCAACGCGGGTGGTGAAGACTTCTATGAAAGCCCCTCCGAAATCCTCCCCGGCAGGGAGGACTCTTTGACTTTGCGACTTGTTTGGTTCCGCTCCCCTCTCCCCGGTAGAGGGGTTGGGGGTGAGGCCAAACCGCACACTTGCTCCCACACTCTTCCCGATCCAATTCCGCTGCATTTCTTTTAAAGGCTCGGGCCAGTCAATAACATCTAAACCCTCGAGCAACCGATCTGCATACGCCGTAATCCGCATGCTCCATTGCATCATCTTCTTCTGCTCAACGGGATACCCTCCGCGTTCCGAAACTCCGTCTTTCACTTCGTCGTTTGCCAGAACGGTCCCTAATGCGGGGCACCAGTTAACCGTACTTTCTCTTAAATACGTTAATCTGTATTTTAACAATTCTCGCTGCTGTTCTTCTTCGCTCCAGCTATTCCATTCTTCTGCCGGGAAGCTTAAAACATCTTCATCGAAAACTGCTTTGATGTGCTTACTTCCGCTTAAACCGAATTGATCTTTTAAGTTTTCTATCGGCTCTGCCTTGTTGCTATCAACATTATACCAAGAGTTGAACAACTGCATGAAAATCCATTGTGTCCACTTGTAGTAGTCCGGATCACTTGTTCTCACTTCACGGCTCCAGTCGAAAGAAAAACCGATATTATCCAGCTGTTCACGGTAACGTTTTATATTCGTTTCGGTAGTAATTGCCGGATGTTGACCGGTTTGAATAGCGTACTGTTCTGCCGGCAAGCCGAACGAATCGTAACCCATTGGATGCAACACGTTAAATCCACGCAGCCTTTTATAACGTGCAAAAATATCGGAAGCGATATAACCGAGCGGATGACCGACATGCAGTCCGGCGCCTGAAGGATAAGGAAACATATCCAAGACATAGTATTTCGGCTTCGAAGAATTATTATCTGCCTTATACGTCTCGTTCTCAGCCCAAAATTGCTGCCATTTTTTCTCGATATCTTTAAACCGGTAGTCCATGTACGTTTATTTAAAAGTTTGCGAAAATAACAAATTACAGCTTTTATCCCGGTACCTGTTTTTACTCCAACTCTAAACCGTCAACAAAAATTAACATCTTTTAACTTGATGTTTATGGCCTTAAATCTTTATTTTCGCGTAGTTATTTGAACCTGTATGGAAGAATTCGAAGGAAGTTCGGCGTCAAAAAAAACCAAAACAATATATGTAAGTACAGTTATCAGTATTGCATTGGTGCTGTTGATGCTAGGCTTGCTCGGTTTGATTTTGGTTCATGCCAGAAATCTTTCTAACTACGTTAAAGAAAACATTGTTCTTAATATAATTGTTAACGAAGGCGCCAAAGAAGTTGATGTGCTGGGTTTACAAAAGCAGATTGATGCAAATGCATACGTTTTAAAAACTCAGTATGTGAGTAAAGAACTTGCTGCCAGAACTTTAACTAAGGATCTAGGCGAAGACTTTGTTGAATTTTTAGGCTATAATCCACTTCTTTCTTCCATTGATGTTTACCTTAAAGCCGATTACGCCAATAATGCGAGTATAGCAAAATTGAGCAATCAGCTCACCAAAAATCCGTTGGTTAAAGAGGTGATCTATCAAAAGTCTCTGATTGATATGGTGAACCAAAATATCCGATCAATCGGACTTGTAATTTTAGCCTTCGCGTCCGTGTTACTTGTTATTGCAATAGCGCTGATTAATAATACGATTCGGCTTGCCATCTACTCGCAACGCTTTTTGATTAAAAGTATGCAGTTGGTAGGGGCAACTAAAAACTTTATCAGAGCTCCGTTTCTCGGATTTGGAATTTTACACGGATTAATTGCCGGATTAATTGCCATAATTCTCCTTATTCTTACGCTTTACCTTGCTCAGAGAGAAGTTCCTGAACTGATTATTCTAAGAAACTGGTTTGAATTCGGAGTGGTGTTTTTAGCAGTTATCGGAGTTGGAATTCTCATTTCATTCCTCAGTACTTATTTCGCAGTAAGCAAATATTTAAGTTTAAAAATTTACGACCTTTATAGATAATGGCACAAAAAAAAGTTAATACACCCGATAACCCGCAAGTGGGGTTTGTATTCGGAAAAACCAATTACCGCATTATGCTGCTCAGCATTGCGGTTGTTGCTTTAGGATTTATTTTAATGATCGGCGAAACGGATATTTACGATTTTAGGAAGATTGTTCTCGCCCCAATTGTTGTTCTTGCCGGTTTTGCCATCGGTTTTGTTGCCATTTTAAAGAAATCCGGCAGCGAGAACTAAACAATGAATATTTTTCAAGCTATTGTTCTGGCCATCATAGAAGGCCTTACCGAATTTTTGCCCGTTTCGTCAACCGGCCATATGATTTTAGGCTCGTCGTTAATGGGCATTCAATCAAACGAATTTGTAAAACTGTTTACGGTTGCTATTCAATTCGGTGCTATCCTTTCGGTGATTGTATTGTACTTTAAACGTTTTTTTCAAAATCTTGACTTTTATTTTAAGCTTTTAACTGCATTTATCCCCGCAGCGGTTCTAGGACTTTTGCTAAGTGATAAAATTGACGAATTATTAGAAAGTCCACTGGGTGTTGCTATTGCGCTATTGATAGGAGGTATTATTCTATTGTTTGTTGATAATTGGTTTAAAAATCCTACGATCGACGATACAGATGAAATAACATACCCCATTGCTTTCAAAATCGGGCTGTTTCAATGTCTTTCCATGATTCCCGGAACTTCACGTTCAGCGGCAACAATTATCGGCGGAATGACTCAAAAACTTTCCCGGAAAACCGCTGCCGAGTTTTCGTTTTTTCTGGCCGTACCAACCATGTTTGGTGCTACGGCAAAAAAACTGTACGACTTTTACAAAGACGGCTACCAAATCACTTCTGAAGAAATTAAACTTTTGGCCATCGGCAATATTGTAGCTTTCGTTATCGCTATGCTCGCTATTAAATACTTCATTACCTTTTTACAAAAACGCGGGTTTAAATTATTCGGCTGGTACAGAATAGTTGTTGGAGGAATAATTTTAGTGCTCTTGCTTACCGGGCATAATTTGCAAATTGTTTAATGCCGGATACCGAAGACAAAGTTTTTCCTGATTTCAGTTTTGCCGAAGGCGAAATGTTACTCATTAACAAACCTTACCGGTGGACCAGTTTTGATGTTGTAGGAAAAATCAGAAACGCCTTTAAACCGCTAAAGCTAAAGGTAGGACACGCCGGAACGCTTGATCCGCTAGCCACAGGTTTGCTTATTCTTTGCACCGGAAAGCTCACCAAAAAAATAGGCGAGTTTCAGGCTCAGGAAAAAGAATATACCGGAACCATGATTCTAGGCTCTGCTACCCCTTCATACGATTTAGAAACCGAAGTGGACCAAACGTTCGACATAAGCAATATTACCGCCGAACAACTATACGAAACCTGTAAATTATTTATCGGAGATTTAGACCAGTTTCCTCCGCCCCATTCTGCAGTAAAAGTTGACGGTGAGCGACTTTATCTTAAAGCTCGTCGCGGCGAAACTATTGAGCTTAAAACACGAAAGGTAAGCGTACCTGTTTTCGAAATCACACGTGTAGAATTGCCGGAAATTGATTTTCGTGTGGTTTGCAGCAAAGGAACTTATATTCGTTCTCTAATTCACGATTTCGGGAAGGTCTTAAATAACGGAGCTTATCTATCGAAACTCAGGCGCACGCGTAGCGGAAATTTTAAAACAACAGACGCTTACGAGGTTATGGAATTAGTTTCGCACATTCGCCAACTCAAAGAAAGCGATCGGCTTAAGTAAGGTTAGGATGCAACCGTTATATGCAGCAACACTCAAATCGAGAATGAAAACAGGTAGGTACTCAAATCTCACTTCTCATAGCTCATTTCTTCTCGGATGAAAATCTACAGGCATTTAAACGAGTTTAAAAAGAGAGATTCTGTTGTAACCATCGGCTCGTTTGACGGTGTGCATATCGGGCACCGAAAGATTCTCTCAAGCCTACAAGAAGTAAAGCAACAGCACTGCGGCGAAAGCGTAATTCTTACTTTTTTCCCTCACCCCAAAATGATTCTTCACCCCGAAGATGTAGATCTCAAGCTCATTACCACGATAGACGAAAAAGCCGAATTACTTGAGCAATTGGGTGTAGACAATTTAATTATTACTCCGTTTACACGTGATTTCTCAAACCTTACTGCCGAAGAATACATCCGGCACATTTTGGTTGAACAAATCGGAACGCAACGGATTGTAATCGGTTACGACCATCGCTTCGGAAAAAACAGGGAAGGCGGACTTAAAGAATTGCAAAAATACAGCTTACAGTATAATTACGAGGTGGAAGAAATTGCAGAGCAAGACATTAACGAAATTGCTGTAAGCTCAACCCGAGTTCGCAGTGCCTTGCTTAATGGAGATGTAAAGACTGCAGCAACATTGCTCAATTATCCTTTTCATCTAACGGGAAAAGTAATTAAGGGCGATCAGATCGGCCGCAGACTTGGTTTCCCCACAGCTAATATTCTCGTTGCCGAAACTTATAAATTGATTCCGGCCGACGGTATTTATGCCGTTACCGTAGAAATCAACGAGCAGGTGTACAAAGGGATGGGCTATATCGGCCATCGCCCTACTATAAACGGCATGAGTCGGAATATTGAAGTTAATATTTTTGATTTCGAAGGCGACTTGTACGGTATGAACATCCGCGTACATTTCTATGATTTCATCCGCGGAGATATTCGCTTTAATTCTTTAGATGAGTTGAGGGAGCAGTTGCAGAGGGATAAGGAGATTTCGGTGGGGTTGTTGCGGGTAATTACTAAACTTTAAAGGATATTTGCCGCTTTTATTGGTTGAATTTCCTTTGAAAGTACTTCCAATATATATTTTGCACTATTCGTTTATATAAATATTGTTTTTCTCGACCAGGGAACGTTTTGTTGTCCTTAATGTACTCATAGGTCAGAGTAATATTCGGAT
This sequence comes from Sphingobacteriaceae bacterium, assembly GCA_043763625.1. Taxonomy (GTDB): domain Bacteria; phylum Bacteroidota; class Bacteroidia; order Sphingobacteriales; family Sphingobacteriaceae; genus Rubrolithibacter. The sequence continues at coordinate 26,471 of JAYULL010000091.1, forward strand.
TATAAATTTTTCTATTATTTATAATCCATGGTAAATAATACAAATCGGCAAAACTATAGGCATAAACAGTAGAAGTATCTTTTAATCCTGTAATAATTTTAATTCCATAGTAAGTTCTGTCGTCCAAATAAATGGGCTTCATCACCTTCTGAAATGCCTGCTGAATAATAGATTTAGAACCTAATGTGTCTATGAATTCTCTCTTTTGATTAGGACTTAAAATAATTTTTTTGCTTACGCTTGGGTAGTCGTCCAAACTGTCTACGTATAGAGCTAATTCCTTTTTATTAATGTCAAAAAAATCGATGTTTATTGAGGTATCTCTTTCATTTAAAGTTGTTATTAGCTCCTTTAACATCTTTCGTTTAATATTTCTCACGAATTTTCTTGAAGTTGTATCCAAATTCCCTTTTTCGTAAGAAGCGGTTTGATAAGATTTCCATTGGGAGCCGCTTCTAATTACCTCATACTGTCGATATATTCCACTTGTGAAAGATCCCTTTTCTACAATATTTATACGATTTATATCTTTCAACCTTGGAACTTTTTGCGCATAACAATTGCGCATGTCAACAATTGCAAACATCAAGCAAACAAAAGGAATGAAAAGCTTTTTTAATTTTTTATACATATAATCTCCTAATATAGTACTTAAATTAGTTTTTAGCTGATGGACGAATAAAGACATATCTCTTAAAATTCCATAAAATAAGTTATGCCCAAACTATCCCTCGATAAACATGAAGAAGAATTCCTAGAAAAGACTATCCGGCGTTGGGAAAAGGAAGGCATAATTTCCGACGAGACCGGCAAGCAGCTCAGGCAAACATATGAAGTTAAAGGTTTTGATTGGGCTAAGCTTGCTCAATACTCCTTTTATGTTGCGTTGGCTTGCGGTATTATAGCTATCGCTTCGTTGATTATTGATGATACTGTAATCCGGCTTCTTCAGAAATTGTATAACACTCCTGATATTGCTATCAGCGCTATTTCCGGGATAATTGCAGGGTTATTATACTACCACGGACAAAAGGTAAAACGCACTCACCCCGAAAGGCAGTTCAGTAACGAAGCAGTAATCTTTTTGGGAGTATTGTTTACAGCTTCCAGTATAGCTTTTTTGGGGAAGGCTTTAGACAACGGCTCGGGTCACTTCTCTATTCTGTTCTTATTGTCGGTTTTTGTTTACGGAATTCTCGCCGCTAAATTCAACTCTAAGCTGATCTGGGCATTTGCACTTATTTCTTTAGGCAGCTGGTTCGGAACAGAAACCGGCTATCAAACAAACTGGAGTAATTACTTTTTGGGAATGAACTATCCTTTACGCTTTGTTTGTTTCGGTGTATTGATGGTGATTTTATACTTCGTAATCAGGCGGAATAAAACATTTGAGACCTTCAGAAATCTCACTTACATCATCGGTTTAATGTACCTTTTTATTTCACTTTGGTTGCTTTCGATTTTCGGGAACTTCGGCACGATTGAAGACTGGGTAAAGGTAGACCAGATGCATTTGATTTATTGGGCCGTGATTTCATGTCTTGTGTCGCTGCTTGTTCTGATGTACGGGTTAAAAAAGAAAGATATAATTGCCAGAGAATTCGGAATTATCTTTTTGCTGATTAATATCTATTCCCGCTATTTCGAGTACCTGTGGGACATTACCGACAAAGCAATCTTCTTTTCGATTTTAGCAGTTTCGTTTTGGCTTATCGGCCGAAAGGCAGAAAAAATATGGAACGTGGATTTCCTTAAAAAAAATCAGCTTAAAGCATGATAGACTATTTTACTGATATGAAAAGCTGCAAGCAGAAAAAAGACAACAGCTATAGTACGGTTGATGATTCGGTTGCTTAAGGCAAATCGGTCTTGAATATATGTTGCAAACTTCGCGAACATGTATAAACATAAAAAAGCTCCTATAGCAGCTCCGACACCGAAAATTTCAAGCCCCCAGCCTTTAGTAGTGATCCATTCATGCGAAATAAGGTAAGTTCCGCCTATCATCCAGTAGGGAATTTGCATGGGATTAAATACTCCTAAAATAACTCCGTAACGAATACTGTCGCGTTTTTTAAATTCGACCTCTTTGGGATGATTCGCAGCTCGGAGACTCACAACCGCAAGAGTTAAGAAAACTACAATTAAAATCCAATCCAAATAAATCAGAAGTTCTTTATGTTGAGCGAACCATTCTGCAAAGCGCATTAAAACATAGGTAAAAAAGCCTTCAACAACCGAAAATGTAGTAACAAAATATAGTGCCTGCTTTAAACCGCGATTAACGGATATTTGAACCGCTGTTAAATTGATATTTCCGACCGGAACATAACCCACAAAGTTTATAACTACTGCAACCCAAAAGGTCAAAAAAATCATCCGGCAAAAGTAAAGGTTTACGGCGGGCTTAAAGGTAGCAAAATAAAAAAGCTGCCTCAATAAAAGCAGCTTTCTATATAAATCAAGTTAGCGGTTAAGCTTGCTTTGCAAACTGAACGTTTAACATCATTTTAATATCGTCGCCTACTACAATTGCTCCCGCTTCTGTTACCGCATTCCAAGTTAGATTATATTCTTTTCGGCTTATCTTCCCGACTACCTCGAATCCTGCTTTCCGGTTTCCGTAAAAATCAGTTGCGCTTCCACCGTATTCAACATCTAATTCTACCGGTTTAGTTATGGCTTTTATTGTTAAGTTTCCGGCAAGCTTATATTTTTCACCGGAAACCTTGGTGAATGAAGTTGATTTGAAAACTATTTGAGAATAGGTTGCTGCATCAAAAAAGTCAGCAGACTTTAAGTGTGCATCGCGTTGCTCTTGGTTTGTGTCAATACTGTTAACATCAATCGAAAAATCAACTTCTGCATCTGTAAAATCATCACCACTTGTTTCGGCATAACCTTCAAACTTTTTAAAGGTTCCGGTTACAGTCGAAATTACAAGGTGTTTTACCTTAAATTGAACTTCTGTGTGAGTAGGGTCTATCGCCCACTTGGTTTTTGTTGCAATTTCCATATATGTTTTTTTAGTGCAGATAAAATTAAGATTAATAGATGTTTAAACATGCAATTGAATTGTCATATCTAATAACAATCAAGTTACCACAGAGTTTAGATAAGTTCTCGGGTTTAAGAATGTATTTCTAAAGTGTAGTTTATCTCTACACCGGCTGATGCAAGCATGTCATGTACGGAGCAGTACTTTTTAACTGCGAGTTCTGCAGCTTTTTCGGCTTTCGCCGGATCAATTTTCCCTTTAAGTTTAAAAGCCATATTGATCTTCGTAAATACTTTGGGAATTTCATTGCGTCGCTCGCCTTCTACAACTACCGACAAGTCTTCAATTTCTTGGCGTTGCTTCTTCAAAATAGAAATTAGATCGAGAGAGCTACACGAGCCTAATGCCGTTAGAACCAGTTCCATCGGGCGGAAACCTAAATCTTGACCCCCGATTTCGGGCGAACCGTCTATGTGTATCTTTACCGGTCCTGAACCCTTTGCCTCAAAATGTACGGCATCGTTAACCTGATTAAGTTCTACTTTCATAATTATTTTGAATTATTTAAAGCCTGATTAATGTCTTCCAAAATATCGTCGCAGTTTTCTAACCCTACTGATATACGAATTGATCCCGGAAAAATTCCTATTGCTTGCCTCTCTTCTTCGCTGAGCTTACTGTGTGTTGTGGATGACGGATGAGTGGCTATAGAACGCGAATCGCCGAGATTTGAAGTAATCAGCAGCATTAGTAAAGCATCTAAAAACATTTTAGCCCGCTCAAAACCGCCTTTAATTACAAAAGTTACTATTCCGCCGCCCAGTTTCATTTGCTTTTTTGCCAGCTGATATTGAGGATGCGAAGGTAAAAACGGATAACGCACCTCTTCTACTTCCGGATGCGTCTCAAGCATTTCGGCAACTTTCAAGGCATTGCTGCAATGCCTGTCCATCCGCAGCGGTAATGTTTCTAAGCTTTTAGAAAAAATCCAGGCATTAAAAGCAGACATAGCCGGGCCGGTATGTCGAATAAAGAACATTAATTCTTGTATCAACTCCTTTTTTCCGGCAAGAACCCCCCCTAATACACGCCCTTGACCGTCCATGTATTTGGTGGCCGAATGGCTTACAATATCAATTCCGTATTTCAAAGGCTTTTGCAGATATGGCGTAGCAAAACAATTATCAACATTTAAGATAATGTTCGGATATTTCTTTTTTAAGCTTCCCAGCCATTCCAAATCAACCAGCTCTAATCCGGGATTAGAAGGTGTTTCGAGAAATATCATTCGAGTTTCCGGACGAATTGCTGCTTCCCATTCCTCTGTTTTTAAAGCATCAACATATGTGCTCGTTATGCCCCACCGCGGTAAAAGTTGATTAAGCAATTGATGCGAAGAACCGAAAACGGAACGGCAGGCTATAATATGATCACCTGTTTTTAATAAACCGGCCATTGAAGCAAATACAGCTGCCATCCCCGACGAAAAGGCTAATCCGTCTTCAGCACCTTCTAATTCACAAACTTTTTGAATAAATTCTGTAGTATTTGGATTAGAATATCTGGAATAGATATTTCCTTCCTGCTCATCAGCGAATACAGCTCTTCCCTGCTCAGCATCGTCAAAAATAAAACTTGATGTTAAATATAAAGGGACTGAATGTTCTCTGTTATACGAACGAGGTAGTTGGTTTCGAATTAACCCGGTTTCTTCTTTCATTAAATATTGTCGGCTTGTTAGTGTGCTACAAAAAGCACAAATCTAAAATGTAATTTTTTAAACGGCAAAACTACGTAAAGTCTATGCTATTGATAGGGATATGTTTACTTTCCTAAAAATGACCTTTTAAAAACCTGCCGGTATAAGATGAAGTATTATTTAACAAATCCTCCGGCAGGCCCTCAAAAACCAATGCACCTCCATTATCCCCTCCTTCTAACCCGATATCAATAACCCAATCGGCACATTTTATTACATCCATATTGTGCTCGATTACTATAATAGTATTTCCCTGTTCGATTAAAGCTGAAAAAGACTTCAACAATTTTTTTATGTCATGAAAATGAAGCCCTGTGGTGGGTTCGTCGAAAATAAAAAGAGTTTTATTCCTTGAATTCCCTTTAATTAAGAACGAAGCAAGTTTAATTCGTTGTGCTTCGCCTCCCGAAAGCGTGTTGGACGACTGCCCTAAATGCACGTAGCCTAATCCCACATCAACCAAGGGCTGTAACTTGTTTAAGATTTTATGTTCTTCTTTAAAAAACACAACTGCCTCGTCTATGGTCAGATCTAAAACTTCTGATACGTTTTTTTCCTTGTATGTGATGTCAAGCACGTGCTGCTTAAAGCGATTTCCGTTACACGATTCGCAAGGAAGAAAAATGTCTGCCATAAATTGCATTTCTATTTTCACCTCACCTTCGCCTTGACAAACATCGCAGCGCCCACCTTCAACATTAAAAGAAAAAGCAGCAGGTTTTAATCCCGAAGCCTTAGCGGCAGGTTGGCCCGAAAACAAATTACGAATCTCATCCCAAGCTTTTACGTAAGTTACCGGATTTGAGCGAGAAGATCTGCCGATAGGATTCTGATCAACTAGTTCAACTTGCTTTATTGCATCTAATGCTCCTTCTATCCCGTCATAGGCACCGGTTATTTCTCCCGAATAATTTCCTATGGCTTTTTGAATTGCGGGTTGCAGAATTCGTTTTACTAAACTTGTCTTCCCGGAACCGGAAACACCGGTAACGCAGGTAAAAATATTCAGCGGAAATTTTACGTCAATATTTTTCAAGTTATTTTCACGAGCACCTTTTATCTCGATATAATCACTCCACTTTCGGCGGTTTTTAGGTATTTCAATACGCTCTTTTCTGCTGAGATATTTTCCTGTTAAGCTGCTTTCATCTTTAAGAATTTCGGAATAAGCCCCCTCGAATATTAAATGTCCTCCATGAGTTCCGGCAGCAGGACCGATATCAATCAAATGGTCGGCAGCTTCCATAATTTCCTGTTCGTGTTCAACAACTAAAACCGTATTACCTACATCCCGTAAGGACTTTAAAACGCCTATTAAACGGTGTGTATCACGAGGATGAAGCCCAATACTGGGCTCGTCTAACACATAAACAGATCCTACAAGCGAACTGCCAAGCGAAGTCGCAAGATTTATGCGTTGAGATTCTCCTCCAGACAAGGTATTTGAAAGCCGGTTCAAAGTTAGGTAACTTAAGCCTACATCATTTAAAAAGCGAATACGGTTTATGATTTCAAGCAATAGCCTTTTGCCTATTTTCTGCTCATTTTCTTTAAGCTCGAGATTTTGGAAAAACTCCAGAGCTTTTCCGAGAGGCATTAAAACAATATCGATAATAGATTTCTCGGCAACTTTTACATAAGAAGCATCTTGTCGCAACCGACTTCCCTTACATTCGGGACAAGTAGTTTTACCCCGATACCGAGAGAGCATTACACGGTATTGAATTTTATAGGTTTGTTCTTCCACGTGCTTGAAGAAGTCGTTCAGCCCGGAGAAATATTTATTTCCAATCCATAAAAGTTGTTGCTGTTCGGGTGTAAGCTGACTATAGGAGCGATGAATAGGGAAATCAAACTTCAAGGCGCTCTTTACCAATTTTTCAAGCCATTCCCCCATCTTTTCTCCCCGCCAAGGGGCAATAGCGCCGTCATAAACCGACTTCCCTTTATCCGGTATAACCAAATTTTCATCAATACCGATAACTTTTCCGTATCCTTCGCAACGCTTGCAAGCGCCATAGGGATTATTAAAGCTGAAAAAATTAGGTGACGGCTCCTCGAAGCGGATGCCGTCCAGTTCGAAACGGTCGCAAAAAAAATGCTCTTTCCCGTTTTCTTCTACAAAACAATCGCCTTTCCCTTCGAAAAAAGCAGTCTGAACAGAATCAGCAATACGACTTAAGGTTTCCTCTTCGGCATTAACCGACAGACGATCTATAACGATTCTCACATCTTCTGCCTTTTTGCTTTCGCTCACCACCGGATCGTCCAATAGGTTTTCTATTTTAAAAAGTTGCCTTTCCAAAAAAACTCGATTAAACCCTTTTTGCAGCAAAACAGCAAGCTCTTCTTTAAGCGAGCGATTATTATGAGGATGCAAGGGACAAGAAACTGTAACGGAAGTTTCGCCGGGCAAAGCCGAAACAAAATTCACAACATCGGTCACTCTGTCTTTTTTCACTTCTCGGCCTAATAAAGGCGAGTAAGTCTTTCCTATCCGGGAGAAGAGCAATTTTAAATAATCGTAAATTTCTGTCGATGTTCCCACCGTTGATCTCGGATTGCTCGTTATTACTTTTTGTTCAATAGCAATTGCAGGCGCTATACCCTTAATATAATCAACATCAGGCTTGTTCATCCGACCCATAAATTGCCGGGCGTATGAGGACAAACTCTCCACGTACCTCCGCTGCCCTTCGGCATAAAGCGTGTCGAAAGCTAAAGATGATTTGCCGGAACCCGACATTCCGGTTACTACCACAAGCTTGTTTTTAGGAATGGCAACATCAATATTTTTTAAGTTATGAACACGGGCTCCTTTTATCAGGATATATTTTTGCGGATCTTTTTCGGATGTAATACTCATAGGAAAACCTCAAAGGAGGAAGCGACAAAGGTAAATCTATTAAAATTTAAAAAAGTCGGATTTTGTTTCCCGGCAAAAATAATCATTAGATGTTAAAACATATTTTACAAATTTTGACTTGCAGTTCCAACAAAATTTGCGTTTATTTGAATTAGATTTTAACCAATTACAATCCATACTAAGAGAAATACTATCGAGAAAAATCTACTTAAATAATTAAAAGGGGAATTTAAAGTAGGAGTCCTATGAAACTTCAAGCAAAAACAGATCAAGAACTTATTGATCTATATGTAGCCGGGCATGACACGGGTTTAGAGGAGTTGTTGAGGAGACATAAGTCGAGAATATATACTTCTATTTATTTACTGGTAAAAGATTCGTACTTAGCCGAGGATATTTTTCAAGATACTTTTATCAAAGTGATTAACACTTTACAGGCAGGGAAATATAACGAGGAAGGAAAGTTTTTACCGTGGGTACTTAGAATAGCTCACAACTTGGTTATTGATTATTTCAGAAAAGATAAACGTACACCGGTAGTTACCAATGGCGATGGTTTCGACATATTTGATGTTCTTCATTTTTACGATGAAAGTGCGGAAGATAAAATGGTTAGAGAGCAAACTCATAAAGATTTGCGTGCAATGATTCATTTGCTCCCTTCTGATCAAAAAGAAGTTCTGATTATGCGCCATTACGGCGATTTAAGCTTCAAGGAGATCGCCGAAATAACAAACGTAAGTATAAATACTGCTTTAGGCAGAATGCGGTATGCTTTAAGCAATTTACGGAAGATGATGCAAGAGAAGGAGCTTAGCCTCAGGCATTAAAATGTTACAATAAAAACTGTAGGAATTATAAAATATTACCTAGGCATAATCGTTATATTAACTTTAACTAAAAATTGCTTATGGTAAGAACCTCTACTCCTGCATTAAGCCCTTCCGGTGCTGCTCAAAGCGAACTTTATACTGAAAGTTTGGGCGAGGAAGAACAGTTTTACAGTTCTATCCAAGCCGCTTTAAATAAGAACATTAAAGATCCCGAAGAAGATACAATTCGTTTTATTCTTAATTATTCAAGATTTCTACAAGAAAGAAGGAAGTAAAAGTTACGTTCTTCTTTTTTTTTATTCTACTCTTTCTTTCTGCAATGTAAAGTACTCATGCTAAAAAAAGAGCGCTACAGAGCTTTTGTTAATTACTTTTCCATTAACCATCCGGAAGCAAAAACAGAATTGAATTACTGCAATCCTTTTGAATTACTCGTTGCTGTAATTCTATCTGCCCAATGTACAGACAAACGTATAAACCGAATTACACCTCCGCTCTTTCAAAAATATCCAACAGCTTATCATTTAGCCGACGCAGGTACACACGAGGTTTTTGAATATATTAAAAGTGTAAGTTACCCTAATAATAAGGCTAAGTATTTAGTAGGAATGGCAAAATTGCTGACTACAGAATTTCAAGGGAGAGTGCCGTCATCTATAGAAGATTTACAAAAAATGCCGGGTGTGGGCCGAAAAACAGCAAACGTTATCACATCAATTGTGTATGAAGCCCCTGCCTTAGCTGTGGATACACACGTGTTCAGGGTGGCAAACAGATTAGGCTTGACAACCAATGCTAAAACACCGTTAGCAGTAGAAAAACAGCTGGTACAACATCTTCAGCAAGAAACTATAAGGCATGCTCATCATTGGTTAATTTTACATGGAAGATACATTTGTGTAGCAAGAAACCCTAAATGCGAAATTTGCCCTATCACTTATTTCTGCAAGTATTATGAGAATCTTGAAAAGCTACAGGCGAAGGCGCGTACGGAAACAGAGAAATCTTCAGGCAATTTAAAAGCAATGAAAAAAATTGGCCGAGAATTAAAAAAACGCATCGGTAAGAATTCAAACAAAATTAATTTTTAACTTGCACCAAAATATTAAATGATAAAATATTTAGTATTATTATAATTTACTTACCTTTATTCTATTATTATACTAAAATAATGAGCAACGCAGAAAAACTAAAAGCATTACAACTTACCTTAGATAAACTCGAAAAATCATACGGAAAAGGAGCAGTAATGAAGCTGGGCGATAATGTGGTTGAACCTTTAGAATCTATCTCGACAGGTTCAATAGGATTAGACATTGCGCTTGGAATAGGCGGCTTACCCAAAGGCAGAGTAATTGAAATTTACGGACCGGAATCATCAGGTAAAACTACTTTGGCAATTCACGCTATTGCAGAATCGCAAAAAAAAGGCGGTATAGCTGCCTTTATAGATGCGGAACATGCATTCGACAAATTTTACGCTAAAAGATTAGGAGTTGACATAGAAAATCTTTTAATATCTCAGCCCGACAACGGGGAACAAGCGTTAGAGATTGCCGATAACTTAATTCGCTCGGGTGCAATTGATATTATCGTTATCGATTCTGTTGCCGCCTTGGTACCTAAGAGTGAAATTGAAGGTGAAATGGGCGATTCTAAAATGGGATTACAGGCTCGTTTAATGTCTCAGGCACTTAGAAAACTTACAGGAACGATTTCAAAAACAGGATGTTGCTGTATTTTTATTAATCAGCTTCGCGATAAAATAGGAGTAATGTTCGGTAACCCGGAAACTACGACAGGCGGTAACGCATTAAAATTCTATGCTTCTGTAAGGTTAGATGTCCGTCGAATTTCTCAAATAAAAGATAGCGACGAAGTGTCGGGGAATCGTGTTAAAGTTAAGATTGTAAAAAATAAAATTGCACCTCCTTTCCGCATTGCGGAATTTGACATAATGTTTGGGGAAGGAATTTCGAAAGCAGGGGAAATTATTGATTTAGGAGTAGATTTCGATATCATAAAGAAATCGGGCTCTTGGTTCAGCTATGGCAGTACTAAATTAGGACAGGGACGTGACGCCGTTAAACAATTGATTTTAGATAATCCGGAATTGATGGATGAACTTGAAGCCAAAATTAAAGAAACTGTAACAGGCGAAAAGCTTGAAGAAAAATAAAGAGGCTTTATTTCTATAGCGGAGTTGAAGGGTTTTTAAGCTAATTTAACTCCGCCCTTCAATCCCCGCAACAAATCGGCTCACTAGTCGCTAAACAACAACCTTCCCCGAATACTTTTTACCAACCCGACTAGGTTATGTAGTTGAAGAAAAATTAATTATTTAAACTAGAATTTCATCCTTGCCGCCGGAGCTATAGACTGATCAGCAAAATCTTTTTCCAAAAATTTGTAATATCCGGCAATTGCTATCATTGCAGCGTTATCGGTACAATACTCTAATTTCGGAATAAACACCTTCCATCCCTGTTTTTCCCCGGTATCCACTAACATTTTTCTTAACCCAGAGTTAGCAGAAACTCCTCCTGCGATTGCTATGTCGCTCACATTGCTTTCTTTGGCGGCCCGCTTTAACTTCGTCAAAAGAATAGTAATAATCCGGTGCTGAACAGACGCACATATGTCGGCAGTATTTGCGTTTAAAAATTCAGGATCGCGTTTTAGATTGTCTCTTACAAAATATAAAATAGAAGTTTTTAACCCGCTGAAGCTGAAGTTCAGTCCGGGGATTTGCGGTTCAGGAAAGACAAAAGCTGTAGGATTTCCTTCCCGAGCATACTTATCAATCAAAGGACCGCCGGGGTAAGGTAAGTTTAATATTTTTGCCGTTTTATCAAAAGCTTCTCCTGCCGCATCATCAATAGTTTGCCCTACTATTTCCATATCAAAATAATCTCTAACTAAAACTATTTGCGTGTGCCCCCCCGAAACGGTTAAACAAATAAAGGGGAACCCGGGCTTAGGATCATCAATAAAATGCGCCAAAATATGAGCTTGCATATGGTTTACCGTAATTAGAGGTAGGTTACGCGCTAAAGCGAAAGCCTTTGCAAACGAAGTTCCAACGAGTAAAGAACCCAGCAATCCCGGGCCACGTGTAAATGCAACTGCACCAATCTCATTTTTATGTATTTTTGCAAGCTTAACAGCTTCATCAACTACCGGAATAATATTTTGTTGATGGGCTCTTGAAGCAAGTTCGGGAACTACGCCGCCGAAATTTTGATGTACAAGTTGATTGGCAATAATATTTGACAATATTTTACCGTCTTTACATATAGCGGCGGATGTTTCGTCGCAAGACGACTCGATAGCAAGAATTGTAGCCAAACTCGAAACTATATTATTTGTTAATCTGTAATACGCAAAGCTATTAAAAAAGCAGTCAAAATAACTCTTTGGATTATTGGAGTAACTCTATTACTGCTTGTATCATTAATATTTTCGCTGCAGTTTAAGCCGGTACAAACGTACGTGGCTAAAAAAATGGCTCAATACCTGTCTAAAGAACTACATACTGCCATTAAAATCGAGAGTCTTTATCTTAAACCCTTCAAGTCAATGGTATTAGAAGGGTTGTATATTCAAGATTTGCAAAAAGACACTTTACTCTTCGCCCCGAAATTCACTCTGGATCTTAACTATTTTTCGTTGAAAAAAAGGAGGATATCAGTTAATAACATTCAACTGGACAGAGGAAAATTTTATCTGAAGGACTTGAAAGACAAATCCACCAATCTTGATTTCATAATAAACTACTTTAATACGGGTAAACCTGAACCTAAATTAAAAAAGAAAGCAAAACCGTATGATATAACCTTAGATAGGATTACCTTAAACGATGTAACATTCCGGTATAAAAACTTTAGAGTTGATACCGTAATTGACGGAATAAATTTCGACGATATCCTTCTTAGTAAATTAAACGGATTATTTACAGGGCTCGACACCAAAAATCATTTAGCAAAGTTAGATGTAAAACATCTAACGTTTAAAGAGAGGAGCGGCTTCTACCTCCAAAACTTAACAACAAACGTAGTTATTGACAGCAACCTAATGGTGTTTAAAAATCTTCAGTTAAACACTCCTCGCACTAATATTTCCGATTTTGTTCAGCTCTCGTATCATCAATTCCGGGATTTTGGCCAATTTATTGAAAAAGTAAAGTTTAAAGCACATTTAAAAAAATCAATTTTAGACCCTAGCGATATCTCATACTTTTCACCCGAAGTAAGAAAAATTAAGCTGAGCATTAACGTAGACGGTGAGATAAGCGGGTATGTAAACAACATTAAAGCACGGAATTTTTTAATAAAAACAGCCAAGGCAACTTATTTAAAGGGAAACTTCACGATTAAGGGCTTGCCAAAGATCAGCGAAACATTTTTAGACTTAGACTTTGATAGAGTTGCTTCAAATAAAAAAGATGCGGATTTTATTGTTTCGGCAGTAACGGGCAACAAAAAGTCTATAATTCCTGATATAGTTAATAAGTTCGGCAATTTTAGTTTCAAGGGGCGTTTTACAGGATTTATTAATGACTTTATTGCTTTCGGTGAATTTAAAACACGATTAGGAAAAGTAATTTCTGATGTAAACATGAAAATTAGCAAAGTTCCTGTTTATACCGGGACGGTTAGGGCCGTTAATTTTGACTTAGGAGAACTACTCGGCAATAATAAATTAGGAAGAACGTCGCTTATTGTGAAGGTGAATGGAAAAGGTTTTGCGATTAAACAACTTACAGAAAAGCTTGAAAGCCGCATTTCATACATCGATTTTAATAATTATCGGTATAAAAATGTGTCCGTAAACGGAACTTTTCATCAAAATCTTTTTACCGGAAAAGTCAAAATCAACGACAATAATCTTAAGCTTAATTTTGACGGAAGTTTAAATCTTAACCCGAAGTTACCTCTGTTTAAATTTGTTGCTTCAGTAGATAAAGCTAATCTTCACCAACTCCATTTCAGTAAAGACACCATTAAAGTTCGGGCTGATTTTAACACCAACTTTACCGGAAACAATTTAGACAACATTCAAGGGAACTTGGAAATAGCTGCGATAAGTATTACAACCCCAAAAAATTCTTTTCTTGTTGATTCGGTAAGGCTTAACGCCCTAGGCTATGGTAGAGAACGCTCTTTAACTATAAATTCAGATATTTTAGATGCCGGAATCAAAGGTCAATATGATCTAAACACATTACCCTCATATTTTAAAACGGTAGTAAAAAGATACATTCCTTCATTGAATGCTAAAATTGTAAAACCGGGCAATCAAAACTTTGATTTTCAATTAAAATTAAAATATTTTGAACCTGTAGCCGCTTTACTTTTACCGGCATTAAAATTCCCGGAAGGAGCAACGATCACCGGAAAATTTGAATCAAACAAAAATACAGCTACTTTAAACGGATTTGCGAAGACAGCCGAATACAACAAAATACGAATTAACAACTTAATTATCGACGGCACTACAACTGATAAAGAGCTGGAAATTTTTGTGACGTCAGACCAAATCAATTTGACTGACAGCCTATATATCAAGAACATAAACATTGCCAATATTCTTCACAATGACAGTTTAAGCTTAAATGTTAAGTTGTCGGATAAGAATGCTAATAACCAGCTCGACTTAAACGGGTTAGTTCAATTTAAGAAAGACAGTGCTGCTCTTTTCAGCATTTTACCTTCGGATATAATAATAAACCGTGAAACTTGGAAAGTTCAGGAACAAGTTAGAATCGGGTTTTTGGAAGGTAAAACTACTATTAAAAATTTTGAGTTGTCGCAAGGCTCTCAATTATTAAAGATAGACGGTATAATTTCCTCTGACCCCAACGATAATTTAAATGCAACGTTCAATACGTTCAAGCTCACCACTTTTAACCCCTTAACTCAGGCTTCGGGCTTAGATTTAAACGGAATTTTAAACGGGAAAATTATCCTTTCGTCAGTACTTAAAAAGCCGCGGCTAAAGTCTGACTTGACGGTTGATTCATTAAATATGAACGGCACACAAGTGGGAGACTTAGATTTAAAAGCCGATTATGATAATGAAGCAAAACTTGTAAATGTTAACTTAAATATAAAAAAACAAGATTTAGAAACCGTGAATGTGGCGGGAACTTACAATGCAACTGCGGACAAAAACACTTTAGATATGGCCGTTAAGATGGACGGCAGCGAACTGATTATATTTGAACCGTTTTTAAAACGCTTAGTATCGAACCTTAAGGGGAAAGTTTCCGCAGACCTGAAGCTTACCGGCACGCCGTTCAGCCCGCGAATAGACGGATCTTTAAAACTCTTGAATGCCGGAATGGTTGTAAATTATCTTAAAACACCTTACACTATTAACGATGAGATTAGTGTTGAAAACAGCGTTATTAGCCTAAAGGATTTGACCATTAAGGATGTTCGAAATAATACCGCGATAGCATCAGGCTCAGTTGATATGAAGAATCCGAATAATCCGGATATCAACATAACGATTAATGCCCAAAACTTTATGGCTCTCAATACTCGTGTTAAGGATAACTCAAGTTATTATGGGACTGCTTACGGAACCGGCACTTTTCGGTTTCGGGGTCCGACCGATAATATGCACATAAATATCGACGCAAAAACAGAGGAAGGTACAGTATTCAATATCCCTTTAAACTCGACGGAAGTTGTAAACGAGCATGAATTTATAACCTTTGTAGCTAAAGATACCGCACTTACGAAAAAAAGGGAAAGCTCCTTTAAGGGTTTGGTAATGAATTTTGATTTAGCAGTAGACGAAAATTCGCAAGTAAACATAATAACAGATTTAGGTAAGCTGAGCGGAAGAGGGGAATCTGAAGCACTTAATTTAAAAATAACAAGCTTAGGTGATTTCGAGATGTCGGGCGATTTTTTAATCTCCTCAGGGAAGTTTGAATTTACTGCACAAGATTATATCAATAAAGTATTTGATATAAGCCAAGGAGGCTCCATTCATTGGAACAAGGATCCGACTCATGCAAAAATAAGTTTGCGTGCGGTTTACGCAGTACGCACAAGTGTAAAACCATTATACATAGCCGCAGGCAGAGAAATAGAAGACCGAAGGGTTTTAGCAGAAGCAGTTATGGATTTGAAAGGAGATTTGTTGCAGCCTGATATTAATTTCGACTTAAACTTTCCGACTGACGCTTACATAAAAGATGAACTGCAAGGTTTTTTAAGTGATGTAAATAACAAAACACAACAGGCAGTAAGTCTGATCGTGCGTCGCTCTTTTTCTCCTAATACGGGCTTAAATATTCAAACAGTAAACTCAACAATTGCGAGAGCAGGGACAGAACTCGTATTCAACCAATTTAATAACATTCTTGCGCAATCGCTAAACCTCAACTTCGTCGATTTAAACATTCGTTCGTTAAACGAAGCTAGCGCTTCCGTGAAATTGTTGAATGAGCGTTTAGTGTTTACTTACGGAGTAACCGATCGCCGTACCGAATTAAACGATTATAACATACTCGGCAACTCAATTGCCCGAGATGTGGAAGCTCTGTACCTGTTAAGGCGAGACGGAAGTTTAGTTTTAAGGGCCTCGAATAAACTAAACAACAGAAGTGTGTTGGCAAATTATCAAGGCAATAATGAATATGTAAGTGCCTTAGGACTAGTTTACAGGCAAGAATTTGACAGCCCGAAAGAATTTATTAGAGCCTTTATCGGAAAGAATCGTCGCGAAGAGAGAAAGAAAGACAAAACCGTAAACCCTGTAAAAGTTGATGCACTTAGACCCGATGAAATCGAAATTCCGGCAAAACAATAACCTTATGAATTCTTTAAAATAGTGTGGCCCATCTTATCACGCTTGGTTGCAAGATAAAGCTCATTATGTTTATTTGACTTAATCTCAATCGGTACTTTTTCAATAATCTCGATTCCGTACCCGGTTAGTCCTGCTCTTTTAGTAGGATTATTAGACATCAACCGCATTTTAGAAATACCTAGACTTCTCAAAATTTGTGCTCCCACACCGTAATCTCGCTGATCAGCCTGAAAACCTAATTTCAGGTTTGCATCAACTGTATCAAAACCGTTTTCTTGTAAATTATAAGCATGAAGTTTATTAATAAGCCCAATTCCTCTGCCTTCTTGATTCATGTATATAATAACGCCTTTTCCGGCTTTGTCTATCATTTCCATTGCTTTATGCAGCTGCGGGCCACAATCACACCGGCAGGAACCGAAGATATCGCCGGTAACACATGAACTATGAACCCGCACTAATATCGGCTCATCCTGCTCCCATTCTCCCTTTATTATTGCTAAATGGTGTTCACCGGTGTTTAACTGAGTATAAGCAACCATGTCAAATTCACCCCATTCTGTAGGCAGCTTTACAGAAACCTCCTTTTTTATCAATGTTTCTGTGCGTAAACGATAAGAAATTAAATCTTTGATCGAAATTATTTTCAAATCAAACCTTTTCGCAATATTTACTAAATCCGGCAGGCGAGCCATGTCGCCGTCTTCTTTCATTATTTCTACAATAACTCCTGCAGGTTCGAAACCGGCTAAACTTGCCAAATCAATCGCGGCTTCAGTATGCCCTGCTCTTCTTAATACCCCGCCGTGTTTTGCCCTTAGCGGAAATATATGACCCGGACGTCCCAAGTCCTCAGGAGTTGTATCAGGATCAATTAACGCTAACACAGTCTTACAGCGATCGGTAGCCGAGATTCCGGTTGTGCATCCATGACTGATTAAATCAACAGATATTGTAAAATTTGTTTCGTGAATAGCAGTATTATGGCCCACCATTAAGTTGAGCTTTAACTCATCGCAGCGCTCTTCAGTTAGAGGCGTACAAATTAAACCGCGGCCATGTAATGCCATGAAATTAATAAGTTCCGGTGTGGCATTTCGAGCGGCAGTAACAAAATCGCCTTCATTCTCGCGATCTTCGTCATCAACTACTATAACTACTTTACCTGCCTTAATATCATTTAAAGCTTCTTCTATTTGGTTTAATTGAAATTCCATGTAATAAAGCAAATTTAATTGCTATTTCCGGTTTAGTGGACGGTACATAATAATCGCGATGTAAATTTAAGCTGCCGCTTTCTTTCTTTTAAAAAGTCGAAGAAAAGCCTGTTTGTAATAATCGACATCAAAAAGGGCGGAATCGACTGTTGCTTTATAGGTTAAAAACACCCCAAGAGGAGCGAGAACGATAATAGCAATCCACATACCGAAAATTGGGGAAACATCGCCTTCCCTTGCAAACTTTTCGCCGATAGTTGAGATAATGTGGTTTATAAGGAAGAAAATTATTGACATTACTACCGGGAGACCAAGTCCCCCTTTTCGGATAATGGCTCCCAAAGGTGCACCGATGGAAAATAAGACGAGGCACGAAACCGAAAGAGTAAATTTGCGATGATATTCAATAATATACCTTCGAATGCGAGATTGTAAATCGTCGCTGACATCTCCGGAATTACTGATAGAGCCACTAAGATTAGTTACTTCCATAAGAGCGCTATTGGTAGAAGTAACTCTCACGGGTTTAGGAATATGTTCTAGAATATTACTGCTGTAAGGTTTAGCAAGTACCGACTTTTCGCTCTTAGAAATATAATTATGATAATCAAAGAATTTGATTCCGTTTTTAATGCTTGTGAAGGTAGTTTTTACTGCAGCGTTTAATTCTCTCCCGGTTGAATCTTGATTTTTTTGGAGCTGCTTCAAGTTCAGCATTCCGTAACTCGTTTTAAATAAGTTTTCGTCGGTTCTCTGCATCTTAAAACTGGATAAATCGAGCTTCTGTTCTGTTTCTTTAAACCTGTATCTTATAAATTGTTCTCGAGGATCGTAAGAGCCCTTATTATCCGATTGCTCAGAATATCTTACCCCATTTTTAAGCTTTAATACTAACGTTTTATCATTATCAATGCGGAACATTTTACCTTGTTTCGCCATTGTAACCTCAGTATTTCCATTATTGCTTCCATGCTCATAGATTACCACATTATACAAAGTTTGGCCGTCGGGATCTTTTTTTTCAATCCGAATTGAATATCCGGGAATACTACTGTTAAACACTCCATCTTCAATTAAAAAAGCCGCTTTTTGATTTCTAACATCATATAAAAGCGACCCGTATTTTAAGTTGGCTACCGGGAGCATATAATCCGAGAATAGAAAGGCTCCTATGCTTAAACCTATAATAAGGATCAATAAAGGCATCATTGCCTTCTGAAGAGATATCCCTGCCGATTTTATTGCTACTAACTCGTAATTTTCGCCTAAGCTTCCAAAAGTCATTATAGATGACAAGAGCACAGCAAGCGGCAACGCCATTGCTACATTTGTAGCTGAGGCATACCACATCAACTCCAAAATCACGTACCACTCGAAACCTTTCCCAATTAGGTCGTCGATGTATTTAAATAAAAATAACATCAACAACACGAACATTACGATAAGAAAGGTAACAAAAAAAGGCCTGATGAAAGCTTTTATAAGCAACAGGTGGATTTTCTTCACAGCCAAATTTAGGGATTAATTCCCTTAAGCACCTAAAACGCCCAGCAAATATTCAACTTGGTTATCCCAAATTAATTTACGCTCCTGTAAGGTGTCTTCTGAGGCAAAATCAGTAATTGAAAGCGCAACATCGTTAGTAAGCTCGTCTTGTACCACTTCCATTTCGAAGTAACATTGAGGCTCATCATCCAGCCATCTGAAACGAACCAATTTATTTTCTTTAATTGCAATAAGTTTTGCTCTATTTTCTTCCCCGTCCCAAGTAAAAGTGTAAACCTGATCACGATAAGTAACATTATCAGCAAACCATTGAGCTAAGCCGTTAGGCTCACTTAAAAAACTGTATAATATTCGCGGAGATGACTTTATTTCATATTCTAAATTAAATTTCTTCTTTTCTGCCATTATTCATTTTTTCTTTTCAAACTCATTTCTTTTACATTTCTTTCTAAAGAAAAGTAATTTAAACTATATTTGCAACTCTTTTAAGAAAGCCCTTAGTAAGACAACTTAAGCTATTAAAGCGTAGATTATATATGCAGTATATGCATTTATTAAAAAATAATGGCGGGGTAGCTCAGATGGTTAGAGCGCAGGATTCATAACCCTGAGGTCGGCAGTTCGATCCTGCTCCCCGCTACTTGAACTAACAGCCTTTAGACCCTGACTAAGGGCTTTTTTATTGTCTTCTCATTTCGGTACAACGAAATTCCAATAATTCCTGTCTTTAAATGTTACACCGAAAACACATTAGGTAAGATACCACTACAATAAACCATATCGCTCTTGCGCTTGAGTAATAGCATCTTTGTTACACACATGATGTACAGCATAATAAGTGAAACTCTCTTAAATAAAATTCGTATTTCTTTATTAATCCAATCAATTATGAATCGTCCTATTCCGACTAATGAGTTGGAGCGCATACTCAACCTCTCTGAATACAACATTGATTTCGCTAATATTCAGAATAATTTCATTGAATTAACTAAGCTCGCTGCCGGTATTGCAGGCACAGATATTTCGTTGGTAAATTTAGTTGATTCTTATACCCAATGGACGGTATCGGGTTATGGTCTCGAAATAAAGCAAATGCCGAGAGATGAAAGCATTTGCCAGTATACTATTATGGAGCAAGATATGTTCGAGGTTACTGATCTTTCATCGGATACTCGTTTTAATAACTTGGACTATGTAGCAGGCGATCTCGCTCTGCGATATTACTTCGGTGTTCCCTTAACAACATCAGAAGGATTTAATATTGGGGCCTTATGTGTCTTACATTCTGAGACAAAGCAACTATCTGAAGAAGAAATCAACCAACTAAGAATTATTGCTGACGAGATAGTTAACCGGCTGAGAGCTATAAAAGTAATTGAACAATTACGGTTCGCGATTCACGAAAAAACATACACCCAAAAGAAGATTGTGCACGATATTCGAGGGCCACTTTCCGGTGTAATAGGACTTACTGATTTGATAATTAACAAAGGTCATGATAACGACATGGAGGAAGTGTTGGAATACATGCATTTAATTAAGAACGGCGGAAGCTCGATTATTTCAATGGCAAATGAAATATTGACAGCACAAAAAGTGCAAGAGTCTACCGGCGGTGAGATGTTCAATCTTGTTGTGTTTAAGGAAAAGTTGGAACATCTTTTTCTTCCGCAAGCTGTCCACAAAGATCTCCGCTTCTCTGTCAAAATCAGCGAGGAAACAAAGCTCGTACCGATTTCGAAATTTAACTTATTGCAGGTAACAGGCAATCTGATATCGAACGCGATAAAATTTACTTCCCGCGGGGGCTCCGTATATGTAGAGATCAGTCTTCAAGTGGAGGATATTTCTTCTGTCTTGTATATCAAGGTGACTGATACAGGTATCGGTTTAAGTTCCGCTCAGATTAACTCTATACTTACGGGAGCAGGTGAGTCAACAGCGGGAACAATCGGCGAAGTTGGCTTCGGATTTGGGTTAGCAATGGTTAAAAACCTTATCGAGTCCATGTCAGGAGAACTAAAAATATCGTCACAACAAGGAAAAGGAACCACCTTCGAAGTAATATTTTCACAGTAACGATGACTGCATTGCAGCTCTGCTTGTATTGTTCTTGCAAGTTGTCGAATCCTACAAAGAAGTCTAATTGAATAAGCTATGATCGATAGTCTTTAATATCGATGTTTATCTAGTGAAATTGCTAATAACGGAATAGCGGATTCGCTTTGACATTACTTAAATAGTGAATTAACAATGAACCGATTTAAGAGGGAACACCCGGCAAGTTTTGATACGAATTATAAAAACAAAGTAATTTTTATTTTCGTAAACTTATTTATCCTGATAGCGTCATCTAAGAAACCCGTAATATTGCATTTTAACCTAATAATCCTAAATGGATACTAAAGAAGAGATTGTTCCGGCATTTTTTTGCGTACCTGATATCACCGGTTTTACCAAATTTATTACAACAGCAGATATTAACTTCAGTCGAAGCGTTATTTCGACCATCCTGGCTAAATTAGTTAAGGCCAATATGCTGAAAATGGAAGTTGCAGAAATTGAGGGAGATGCGGTAATTTTCTACAAAACCGGCAGACTGC
>JAYULL010000092.1:0-11731 GCA_043763625.1 Sphingobacteriaceae bacterium
GTATCTTTTGAAGGATTATAAATTTCAACAAACTCTGCTAAAGGCAAACCAACTTCAGGTGAAGGATCGGCAAGAATTTCGGTGATGTAAACCTTGGCGGTATCAGGAATAACGGGCGGTGCAAGCGGAACCTTTGGAGTTGTAAAAGTTAGCGTTTGATTTGCAATTGCATTTCCGGCACAATCAGTAAACCCCGAAACAGCTAAACTGTAGTTCGTATCTGAAGTAAATTTCGAATTAAACGTAATAACAGCTTGTTGATTCCCCGATGCGAGAATAGCAGATTTAATAGTTCCGGTTGCGGGATTTAAGTTAAAACTGCTCCCAGAGAGGTTACTCGCATATTTATTAAAGAAAACGGATATAGTAGAATCTGTAGTTTGTTTGATACTGTCTGTTTTGAAAGCAAGCAGATCGTAATTCGGAGTATAAAGCGAGTTCACTTTTCCCGGTGTTCCTCCCGCAACATCAATAGAAGCTTTCCAGTTCACCGCACCCACACATTTTGATTTAGGATCAACTCTTTCCAAGGTCCAACCTCCCCCTTTTTTGGTTGTAGAATTATACCAGGTATCTGCATAAGCAACAGAATCGACAGTTAAATTACCGGGAGAAACGAGTTTGAGATTATCGCCGGTATTATTAAGAGAAGGCCATGGCGAAATTCCTAAAGTTCGTCCGAGGAGCTTGTATTCCGCGGTATCCGCTTTAGCGCAAATGATTAAGTATTCCTTGCTTTTTATACTGTCGCCGGTAAAGGTAACGGTTGTTGCAGCATCACTATATTTCCAATCTTTCAGACTTAGCGTTTCCACCGAAGCATTATAAATCTCAATAAATTCTACGCTCGGCAAATCAATTTGAGGTGACGGGTCGGCAAAAATTTCGTTTATAACTACATCTCCTTTTTTGATAACATAGGGCTTTTTGTAAGAAAACCCCGCCGTGTTATTACCTGCTATAACGTTATTACTTCGATCTCGAATATTACTTGCGGTCAGTGTATAGTTTTCGGTTGCGAAGCCGGTTGCAAACTTCAAGCGATAAACAGAACCGGTTGCCGTAGTTGCCACAGTTTGCGGAGCATTATATCCGTTGTTAAGATTATAATTCGAAGTTGTTTTGCCGGAAACACTATCCAAAGCTTCACTGAAAGTTGCATCAAGCGTAAGCGAATCGACGACCGAAACTGAAAGTAATTTAGGCGGGTCAGTGTCCGGAGGGATCGTTGAAGTTATTTTGAAATCATCAAATATAAACTTGCCGGAATTGGTTGCCGTGTACTTGCAATGAACCCCGAAGTAGTTAGTAGCCGTAAAAGTATTGTCGGTTACTGTCCCTTCCGAAGTAAATGCAGTTTCATTGTCGACTTCGGTTTTCAATTCCCACAATCCCGCCGGGTCTCTCGTTACTGACACTTTAGCTTTTAACTGAGTTGAGCTCAAGCGGGTTTTGGCCCCACCGTCTATAATTTTAGTTATGGTTGCTCCGCTTTGCTTATACAAATCGTAAGAATCGGTGCTTCCACTTTCGCCCACTTGAATAAAGTACCCGTTAAGGCTAGCTTTTAAATCGGCGTTATCGGAAATCAAGTACACACGAACCTGGTTTTGTGTAGAAGGATCAAAGTTTAACTGCAAATAAAATTCCCACTTAACATTTGAAGCTAAAGTATTAGCGATATTCAACGAAATTGTTTTGGCAATCGGGCTTGTAACCGTTTGTAATTGCTTTCCGGCGTTGATGAAAAATGAATTCACATCGCCGGTCCAAGCCGGAGAATTAGTAAAATCAGCGTCTGAAAAGTTGTCGTCGGTTTGAGGAAAAGCTGCGTAAGTACATAGTAATAAGGCAAAAAGTAAAAGAAAGCGCATATATTTGCAGGAAATATTAAAATATTCAAAAACACTTAAAACGTAAATTGTAAGATGAAAGTTGCAGTTGTAGGCGCTACGGGCTTGGTGGGCTCGGTGATGTTAAAAGTTTTAGCAGAGCGCAATTTTCCGGTTACTGAATTAATTCCTGTGGCTTCGGCAAAGAGTGCCGGCAAAGAAATTGAGTTTAAGGGAAAGAAATTTAAGGTTGTAACAGTGGAAGATGCAATTGAAATGAAGCCGGATGTTGCCTTATTTTCGGCAGGAGGATCAACTTCGTTAGAGGAGGCTCCTAAATTTGCTGAAGTCGGAACAACGGTGATTGATAATTCTTCGGCGTGGAGAATGCACCCGGATAAAAAATTAATTGTTCCTGAAGTTAATGCCCACGTGTTAACGCGGGAAGATAAAATCATTGCTAACCCGAATTGCTCTACTATTCAAATGGTAGTGGTTTTAAAACCGCTGCACGATAAATATAAAATTAAACGAGTTGTTGTTTCAACATATCAATCCGTTACAGGGACGGGGGTTAAGGCGGTTAACCAAATGATGAACGAGCGTAAGGGAATTGAAGGACCGATGGCTTATCCTTATCCCATTGACCTGAATGTTATTCCTCAAATTGATGTTTTCCAAGATAACGGATACACTAAAGAGGAAATGAAAATGATTTTGGAGACTAAGAAGATAATGGGCGATGATTCTATCCGTGTTACTGCAACTACAGTTCGTATTCCGGTAATGGGCGGCCACTCTGAATCTATAAATATTGAGTTCGAGAATGATTTCGATTTAGCCGAAGTTCGTTCTTTATTAGAAAAACAAGAAGGTGTTATTGTTGTAGATGATCCTGCAAACTTGAAATACCCGATGCCTAAAGATGCTCACGAAAAAGATGAGGTTTTAGTGGGCCGAATCCGTCGTGACGAATCCCAGGATAAAACCCTTAATCTTTGGGTGGTTGCCGATAATCTTCGTAAAGGCGCCGCGACAAACGCAGTTCAAATTGCTGAATACCTGTTAGCAAAAGGCATCCTGAAAGCAGAAGTTGTTGAAGAAGTTTAAGCAATGAACACCTAATCCATGACATCAAAAGCGGAACTTGTTTCCGCTTTTGATGTTTTATAGCTCCGGTATTTGCCGATTCACGGCGTTACCAAATCTTAAATCGTAATTTCTCCAAATGTTGTCCATAAGCCATCTGGTTTTTTTAGAAGTCGCCTCGCACTTAAGTTTTTCGAAAGCGGCTCAGGTTTTATATATCAGCCAGCCGGCAATCAGTAAACATATAAAATTGCTTGAATCTCAATACAAAACTTCCCTATTTGAACGAAAAGGGAACAGCATTCAACTAACTGATATCGGCGACATCCTATACAAACATTTGCAGGAGGCAAAACAGATTCAACGGAATTTAGAATTTGATATAAGCACTTTTAAAAATGCCGCAGATGCAATTGGGTCACTACATTTAGGATCAAGTACGATTATTACACTTTACATACTACCTAAAATTATCTCCGGCTTTCATCGGCAATTTCCCAATGTGGAGATACAGGTTGTAAACAGAAATTCCGAAAGTATTATGAATGCTTTGCTTGATAAGCAAATCGACTTGGGAATTGTAGAAGTTGAGAAAAAAAATACATCCGTTACCTATCAGCATTTTACTTCGGATGAAATTATCCCGGTTTGCTTGTCTTCAAGTCCGATAGCTAAAAATCCTAATATAACATTAGCAGAGCTAAAAAAATACCCTGTTGCTTTACGCGAACGGGGCTCCGGAACTTTATCGGCATTAGCGAGAGAACTGTCAAAAGAAAACATAAGACTGTCAGACCTAAATGCTAAAGTAAAACTTCACGGAACCGAAGCCTATAAAAACTTTGTAATGGTTGATCCGTGCATAGGCTTTCTCTCGAAACGCTCTGTACTAAAAGAATTAGAAACCGGAGAATTAATTGAACTTAACATTGAAGGGTTAAACATACAACGAGAGTTTTACTTCATCAGGCGGCATGGAACTGAAGATTACGGGTTGATAAAGCAGTTTGTAAAATATACTTTAGCATCATTATAACTTTTTGTTATAGATTATCTAAAATTGTAATATCAAAGTTATACCGATTTCTTTACATTTGTTTTACTCAAACTAAACAATACAAGACCTTTAAAAAGCGACATAACCATGTCGCTTTTTCTTTTTCAGCATATTTGCAATATGAAAATCCTTTTCCGAATAACGTTTTTGCTGTTATTACCCTTATATACTTTATCTCAAAACCTTAGTCAAAAACTTGCTAAAGCCTATTCGGTTTTCGCAACCGATTCGCAACACGCCTTTGCAATAAGTTCGTTAACTGTTTTGAATGCATTAACGGGTGAAATAATTCTTTCAAACACCGGCAGTACCGGGTTGGCGCCGGCATCCACATTAAAAACAGTTACATCTGCAACGGCCTACTACATTTTAGGGCAAGATTTTAAATGGAAAACAACGTTGGGATACTCGGGAGATATCTCATTGGAAGGAATTTTAAAAGGCGATTTAATACTAAACGGAACCGGCGACCCTACTTTAGGAAGCGACAGATATCCCCAGTCGAAACCGGAGATATTATTGAGAAGATGGGTTAGCGTAATTCAACAAGCCGGAATAAAACAAATTGAAGGACGAGTGATTACTGACGACCTCTTATTTGGAACACAGACCATTCCGCAAGGTTGGATTTGGCAAGACATAGGCAATTATTACGGTGCCGGAAGTTCGTCAGTATGTTGGAACGAAAATCAATTTGATATAGTTTTTCAGGCTGGAAAACCGAGAGAACCTACTAAATTCGTTAGAACTGAACCAAAGGTTGATTATCTGAAAATAATAAACGAAGTAAAAACCGGCGAAGCCGGAACAGGAGACCAAGTATATGCTTATTCTGCACCCTTTTCCAACATGGTTTACTTACGCGGCACGTACGCTGTCGATCTGAAGAAAAACGTTTCCGTGTCGTTTCCCGATCCCGGATTTGAGGCCGCTTTCCGAATTTCAGAAGGTTTAAAAAAGGCCGGAATCTCCATTCGAAATTTGCCTTCTACCAATCGAATACTTACTTCAGGAGATGAACCGGCGACAAAAGCAGCAACTACGCTTGATACCTATTATTCCCCCTCGCTCGACTCGGTTGTTTATTGGCTGAATCAAAAAAGCTTGAATTTATATGCGGAAAACCTCCTTAAAACAATCGCCCTGCATGAAAGCAAAGAAGCGACAACGGAAAACGGTATTGAAATTTTAAAGACTTTTTGGGTAAAAAAGTTGAATCTTGATAAGCGCTCAATGAACGTTTTAGACGGCAGCGGCCTTTCGCCCGAGAACAAAATATCTACGCTAACGATGGCTCAAATTCTTCGTTCTGTTCAAAAAGAGGCATTTTTTAAATCGTTCTACAAAAGTCTCCCCGTTTATAACGACATGAAAATGAAAAGTGGAACAATTCGTGACGGATTGGCTTATGCCGGATATCAAACTACTTCTTCGGGAACCCAAGTTGTATTTTCATTTATTGTTAACGGCTTTAACGGAAGCACAAAAGAAATGAGGCAGAAGATGTTTAAGGTATTGGATGTGTTGAAGTAGAGCAAGTATATTTGTTTGACTAACCTTTTGTATAATGAAAATATTTAATCCTACCAATATTTTCGTGCAATGGTTGAATTCCTAATGATTTAAAAAAGGAAAACCAAGACATACCTGAAATCAGAGACTACTGCGAAATTGCTAAGCCCTTTTGGCGCTTGAAGTAACAAACCTTTAAAATTAAAAATACTAATTTAACCTCTCAAAATCGAATAGATACCACAATGAAATTACTCGAAGGAAAAATCGCTCTCATTACGGGAGCTTCTAAAGGAATTGGAAGGAAAATCGCCGAAAAATTTGTTGAACACGGCGCAAGCGTAGCTTTTACCTATTTATCTTCGGTAGAAAAAGGTATTGCTTTGGAACAGGAACTTCAAAAAGACGGCGTAAAAGTTAAGGGCTATCGCTCGGACGCATCCAAATTTGAAGAAGCCGAAAAACTCGTGAATGATGTTATTTCCGATTTCGGCTCCTTAGATATCGTAGTAAATAATGCCGGAATCACCAAAGACGGCTTATTAATGCGAATGACCGAAGAAAGTTGGAACGAAGTTTTAGACGTAAACTTAAAATCAATTTTCAACCTTACTAAAGCCGCTTCAAGAATCATGATGAAAAACAGGAAAGGAGTTTTTATTAACATGAGTTCGATTGTGGGTGTTCAAGGAAACGCCGGGCAAGCCAACTATGCCGCTTCAAAAGCCGGAATTATCGGTTTTTCTAAATCGATTGCGAAAGAGCTGGGCTCTAGAAACATCCGCACAAATGTTGTGGCTCCGGGATTTATTAAAACCGAGATGACCGAAGTACTCGACCCGAAAGTGGTAGAAGGCTGGGAGGCTAACATCCCTTTAAAACGTGCCGGCCAACCGGAAGAGGTTGCAAATACTTGTGTTTTTTTAGCTTCGGATATGAGCGCATACATCAACGGCCAAGTTATTTCGGTTTGCGGCGGGATGCTTTAAACTCGGAATTTAAATCTAATCTTAAAATAAAACCGGCATATTTGTAATTAGCAAGTATGCCTTTTCTACTAATTCCTGTATTTACCGGTTATACACTTTTTTGGCTTCTTGCCTCAATTTTGGTTGGGCTTGGTTATGCTTGGTTTCTTTATGGTGCCAATAACTCTCTTTCAAAAACCGGCAACCACATCCTTTTTGGGGCTCGAGCCTTAACTGTTGCTTGTATCGCTTTTTTACTCGGAGCTCCTTTAATAAAATCGGTTACGAAAACTTTCGAAAAACCCTTGATTGTTATCGCTCAAGATAACTCCGCTTCTATAGAACTTGCCAAGCCAAAAGGATTTAATTCTAAAAAATACAGTGAAAGGCTAAAAGCCGTAATAAAAGATCTTTCAGATAGTTACGACGTCGAGACTTTCACCTTTGGGGATTCGGTAAGCAATTCTGATAACTTTAATTTTACAGACAAAACAACAAATATCACTTCGGTTCTTACTGAAATAAACCAACGCTTTGCCGGCAGAAATATTGGTTCGATTGTTCTTGCTACCGACGGAATTTATAACAAAGGCGGCACTCCGGAAGTTGCATTTGGCAAAATTAAATCTCCGGTTTATACTGTTGCTTTGGGCGATACCATCCCTAAACGCGATCTCTTAATCGCCAATGTAAACTACAATACTATCGTTTTTAGCGGCAACCGCTTTCAGATAGAAATTGATGTAGAGGCCTACCAAGCAAAAGGTTCAACAACAACACTGTCGGTTAACTGCAAGGGGGGGCAATCGATTACGAAAAAGATCAGAATTGGGTCTAATGATTTTCGCCAAACCATTCCGGTAATTCTCGAAGCAAGCCGAAAGGGAATAACAGCTATAAGCATAAATTTGGGTGCGATTTCAAATGAACTGTCTTTCCGTAATAATTCTAAAACGATTTTCGTCGATGTAGTAGACGGGAAGAAAAAAATCTTGATTCTTGCAAACTCACCGCATCCGGATATTTCTGCAATTAAGCAAAGTCTAGAGAATAATAAAAATTATGAAGTTAGGGTAAGATTGAGAGAGGTTAAACCTCAAGAAATAAACGAGGCAGCTTTAATCATTCTTCATCAAGTCCCTTCCTCCACGTTCTCACGTTTTAATTACAATCAATTATTAAAGAAAAAGTCGCTATGGATTATCCTCGGCTCACAAACTGACTTTAATACCTTAACGTCTTATCAGGATATATTAAAGCTGAATCCGGCAGGAGTAGATGAATTCCTGGCTCAACTCAACTCAAGTTTCTATTTGTTCGCGCTGTCTGACGAGATTAAGGACCGTCTTAAATCGTTTCCTCCACTTTTATCCCCAAAGGGAACTTATTCTTTTACCGGAAACCCGAGCTCAATTTTATTGACTCAAAAGAACAAGAATCCCCTGTTGGTATTTAAGGATGAACATGAAAGACGAATAGGAATTTTAGCAGGGGAAGGTTTATGGCGATGGAAGTTGGACGAGTTCGAAAAGTATAACTCGCACCAAGGATTCGATGAACTGGTTCGAAAAACAGCTCAATACCTTTCTTCGAAAAATGATAAAAGAAAATTCAGGGCCTATCCGGCAAAAAACGTTTATGATGAAAACGAAAGAATTCAGCTCAATGCAGAATTATATAATGATGCATTTGAACCGGTTAATCAACCCGATGTAAGCATTACTTTAGAAAAGGGCAAAAACCGATCTTATTCATACCTTTTTACCAGAACAGATCATGCATATAATTTAGATGCCGGTGTTTTGGCGCCCGGGGAATACAACTTTACTGCGAAAACTAAATTGGGAGACAAGGAGTACACCTCTTTGGGGAAGTTCAACATTACAAAACAAGATATCGAATTTGTTAACACTACAGCAAACCATCGGCTTTTATATTCAGCAGCAAAAGAGAATAACGGAGCGATGATTTATCCTGCAGAAATAGAGAAATTATACGATTTAATAAAAAGAAACGAATTAATCAAGACGATAGTTTATGAAGAAAAAAGTTACGACGAGCTTATTGACTTTAAGTTTCTTTTCTTCTTGATACTAGGACTGCTAAGTCTTGAATGGTTTTTTAGGAAAAGAACCGGCGAGCTTTAATTATTCTTCTTTCTTAGCAGGAATAATTACAAAAACATCTTCATTAACTTTTTTCATGAGATATTTCTCTCTTGCAAACTTTTCCAGTTTTTCTTTATCGGTAGTTAAATCTTCTAAATCCTGCTTTACCTGTGCGGTTTCTTTGGTATAGAACGCTTTCTCTTCTTCAAGTTTATTAACCTGAGATCGGTAATCATATTGAGACATCAAATCGTTCCGGTCAAAGAACAACATCCAGACAGCAAACGATACCGAAAAGAGGAAGTACTTGTTACTCAGTAATTTTAGAAAACGATTCATACTACAAAGTAAAAGAAAAAACCGGAGCTTTTTACGTTCCGGTTTCTTATTTTGTTTACTCTTATCAGGCCGCGTTCAGGTATCTTTTGTCGTTATCTCGGCTAAGATTCTTCCTTCGTCAGAATAACAGAAAGAAATTATCTCCCCTTTAAAAATTTAAAGTTTTTACCTATGAATTTTGCGTTGGCTCCCAGTTCTTCTTCAATTCGTAATAACTGATTGTATTTTGCAATCCGGTCTGAGCGTGACGCTGAACCTGTTTTAATCTGTCCGCAGTTTAAAGCTACCGCTAAGTCAGCAATAGTAGTGTCTTCAGTTTCGCCGGAACGATGACTCATTACTGATGTATAACCGTTGGTTTGCGCTAATGTAACCGCATTTATAGTTTCGGTTAAAGAACCGATTTGGTTTACTTTAACTAAAATTGAGTTACCCGTATTAGTATCAATACCTTGTTGTAAACGCTTCACATTAGTCACAAATAAATCATCGCCCACTAACTGAACTTTAGAACCTATTCTGTCTGTTAACATTTTCCATCCTTCCCAATCATTCTCGTCCATGCCGTCTTCTATAGAGATAATCGGGTATTTCTCAGATAATTGAACTAAATAATCTACCTGTTCTGCACTCGAGCGAATTGCTCCGTCGGCACCTTCGAATTTCGTATAATCGTATTTTCCGTCTTTATAAAACTCTGAAGCTGCACAATCGAATGCTAAATAAATATCCTCACCCGCTTTGTAACCGGCTTTTTCAATTGCTGACATGATCGTTTCAACGGCGTCTTCTGTACCGTCAAAAGTTGGCGCGAAACCACCTTCGTCTCCAACAGCCGTAGAAAGACCTCGGTCGTGTAAAATCTTCTTTAAGGTATGAAACACTTCTGTTCCCCAGCGCAGGGCTTCTGAAAATGAAGAAGCACCGACCGGCATAATCATAAATTCTTGAAAAGCAATAGGAGCATCAGAGTGAGAACCGCCGTTAACGATGTTCATCATCGGGATTGGAAGTGTATTAGCGTTCACACCGCCAATATAACGGTATAAAGGCTGACGGCTTTCTTGTGCCGCAGCTTTAGCAACAGCCAAAGAAACGCCAAGAATTGCGTTAGCACCAATGTTGCCTTTATTCTCGGTTCCGTCTATATCGTTCATCAGCTTATCGATTAAGTTCTGTTCGAAAACATCGATACCTTGAAGTTCTTTTGCCAATTTCTCGTTTACGTTTTTAACCGCATTGAGAACACCTTTTCCTAAGTATGTGTTCTTGTCGCCGTCACGTAGTTCAACAGCTTCATGAGTTCCGGTAGATGCGCCGGACGGCACTGCTGCACGGCCAATATTTCCATTTTCAGTAATTACATCTACTTCGATAGTAGGATTGCCGCGAGAGTCAAGAATCTGGCGAGCATGTACGTCTAATATTAAACTCATATTTTTTAATTGTTATTCTGTTATTCAGCGTTTTCTTAGTGTATTGAAAACACTTTGATCAAGCCCGGCAAAAATAAGATTTTTAGGGGGATAAGGAAAATTAAATATTTAGCTGAGAAAAGCTCTAATGCGTTTAAGCATTCGCGAAATTTCTACTGTTTGAGATAAGCATTCAGCAAAACAAACATTATACCGGCAAGGGTTGCAATTGACCCTATCCAAAAGGCAAACATCCATTTTATTAAATCGGCTTTCACGTTAGCGAGGTCTTCTTTTGTAGCTAACGTATCCTTTTTTGCTTCGTACTCTGCTTTCACAGACGACTTAACGTACTCCACTAAACTTTGAGCTTCCCGCTCACCCATCTTGCTTTTGAGCAGTTCGTAAAGTTCAATATCCGTAACAGTCATAACGCTAAAATACTAATTATTTTATTTTCGTAACGTGCTAAACAACCGTAAATTTAAACTGCTTGTTCATGGTAACATTGTCTGCCCTTACTTTATCGAATCCACGAACTGATCAAACAAATATCTTGAATCATGCGGGCCGGGAGAAGATTCCGGGTGATACTGAACCGAAAAAGCTTTTTTTCCTTTTACTCTGATTCCTTCTATAGAATTATCGTTTAGGTTCACGTGTGTAATTTCTACCTTATCGGAGTTCCTAACGTCTTCCGGCACTACGCCGAAACCATGGTTTTGGGAAGTAACTTCGCAATGGTCGATAATAACGTTTTTTACCGGATGATTTAATCCGCGATGCCCGTTGAACATCTTAATCGTACGAATGTTATTTGCTTGGGCCAACAACTGATGCCCCAAGCAAATCCCGAATAAGGGCTTATCAGCATCCAAAATCTTCTTCACCGTATCAATTGCATAGGGCATTGCCGCCGGATCACCGGGACCGTTTGAAATAAAATATCCGCCCGGAGCCCATTTTTCCATTTCTTCGAAAGACGTTTTTGCCGGAAATACTTTAGCATAAACGTCGCGGTGATCGAAGTTGCGGAGAATATTCTTCTTTACGCCTAAATCTAAAACCGCCACACGGTGCTTGCCGTTTTCGTTTCCGTAGAAGTATGGCTCTTTGGTTGATACTTGCGATGAAAGTTCAAGACCTGCCATTGAAGGAACTCCCGCCAATTTCCCTTTTAATTCCTCGATATCTAAAATCTCGGAAGAAATAATTGCGTTCATAGCGCCTTTATCACGAATGTGGCGAACGAGTGAACGTGTATCTACATCAGAAATCGCTACAATATTTTCTTCCTGAAAATAATCTTGTATAGATTTGTCGGCTTGCTTCCTGCTAAAAGCAATATTAAAATTCTTACAAACCAAACCGGCGATTTTTATCGCTCCCGACTCAATCTCATCGTCATTAA
>JAYULL010000093.1:0-11588 GCA_043763625.1 Sphingobacteriaceae bacterium
GTGGGATAAAATCGTCGAGGATCTAAGTAAACTTAATCAGTACGAAAAGAAGACCAGAGAGTTTATAAGGTATTTTACTCGCGGCGCTACCGAGTTAGGTTTAGATGCCGCCGGCCGTGTGCTTTTCCCTAAGTCGTTGCTTGATTATGCCGGAATAGGTGCAGATGTAATTCTGTCTTGCCAATTCAACAAAATTGAGGTTTGGGCTAAGGATGCGTACGACGCACAAATGGATAACGAGCCGGAGAACTTCGCTAATCTTGCCGAAGATGTGATGGGTGGTTTAGGAAGGAGGGCCGATGTCTGAATATCACGTTCCGGTGATGCTTAGAGAGTGCATCAAAGGGTTGGCTATTAATCCCGAAGGTGTTTATGTAGATGTAACATTCGGCGGCGGAGGGCACTCAAACGAAATATTAAAGAATTTAAGTGAGAAGGGCAGGTTGTTGGCATTTGATCAAGATGCGGATGCGCAGCAAAATATTCCAAATGATGATCGGTTAACCTTTATAGATCAGAACTTCCGTTATTTAAAAAACAACTGCCGGTTGCATGATGCTCCTCTTGTAGACGGTATTCTGGCTGATCTCGGTGTTTCATCGCACCAATTTGATCAGCCGGAACGGGGGTTTTCCATTCGTTTTGATGCTGAGTTAGATATGCGGATGGATCAGTCTTCGGATTTGACCGCAAAAAAAGTCGTCAATACTTATTCCGAAGAAGAACTTCATAAAATTTTTGGCATTTACGGGGAAATCTACAATGCGAAAACGCTTGCTAAAACAGTCATTTCTGCCAGGTTAAATAAAGAGATAAATACAATCTCCGAATTTAAGGAAGCAATAAAAAGCGCTGTTCCTAAGCAAAAAGAAAATAAGTACTTGGCGCAGGTATTCCAAGCTTTACGGATTGAA
The DNA here is from genome assembly GCA_043763625.1 of Sphingobacteriaceae bacterium. Lineage (GTDB taxonomy): Bacteria > Bacteroidota > Bacteroidia > Sphingobacteriales > Sphingobacteriaceae > Rubrolithibacter. The sequence continues at coordinate 915 of JAYULL010000093.1, forward strand.
GTAAACCGCGAAATGGAGGCTTTGGAAGAATTCTTACTGCAGACGGTTGAAGTTTTAAAATCAGGCGGAAGGCTGGTGGTAATGTCTTATCATTCGTTGGAGGATCGTTTGGTGAAGAATTTCATTCGCAGCGGAAAACTTCAAGGCGAGGTAGAGAAAGATTTTTACGGGAACCAAGTAAGACCTTTTAAAGCAGTAACACGAAAAGCAATACCGGCAAGCGAGACAGAAGTAAAAGAGAACGGCAGAGCAAGAAGCGCAAAGCTGAGGATAGCTGAGAAGTTATAAGTAGGTAAGTAAAGGTTATAGGTTTTAAGTAGAAAGCTGAGAGCTCAAGGCGCTGAAAGCTAAAAAAGTTATAGGTAGTAAGCTGAGAGCTTAAAGCTCAAGGCTGAAAGCTCAGAGCTCAAGGCGCTGAAAGCTAAAAAAGTTATAGGGAGTAAGCTGAGAGCTTAAAGCTCAAGGCTGAAAGCTGAAAGCTCAAAGCTCAAAAAGATAAGTAGTAAGTAAAAGCTGAAAGCTAAACCATGAGCAACAGATTCAGAAGTGAGATAATAGAGGAGGAGGAACCTGAAATCAGGCTCAAAGAAGAGAAGTCTGAACTACCGAGAAACTTCTTTACGGCTTTTTTTACAAATGGAGTAATGACTAAAGAGGCTGCAACAGCAATGCTTCCCTTCATTATTTTTCTTGCTTTTTTAGGAATGATTTATATCGCAAACAGGCACATGGCCGAGAAAAATATTCGGAGCATTGATAAGCTTAATAAAGAAGTAAAAGAATTAAGCTGGGATTATAAAACACTCAAGGCAGATTTAATGCGGATGAGTACACAAACAGAAGTTGCGAAACAAGTAGATACTTTGGGATTAAAAGAGCCGATTGCGCCGCCAACAAAAATTATAGTTGAAGCAAGTGAACATTAGGACCGACATATTACTACGTGTGTACATTTCCTTCGGATTAATTGTGCTTTTTGCGTTTACCGTGTTATTTAAACTGTTTCATGTTCAATTTGTACAAGGTAAAAAGTGGATAGCAATGGCCGACAGCTTGTCTACCGGATATATTAACGTTGAAGCTGTTCGCGGAAATATATATTCTTCAGACGGAAGTTTGCTTGCTACTTCTGTTCCCGAGTACGAATTGCGAATGGATTTGTTTGCCGGCGGTATTGAAAAAGACGAAACTTTCTATGAAAAGATAGACTCTTTATCGTATAAACTTTCCGGCTACTTCGGCGACAAGCCCGGAAGAGAGTATTCCCGGGCGTTAAGAGAAGCAAGAAAAGACGGTGCTCGCTATTTTTTGATAAAGAGAAAAGTAACTCATCAACAACTTAATGCCATTAAGGAGTTTCCGATTTTTAATCTGGGACGATATAAAGGAGGATTAATTCCGGTACAAAAAAACAAACGTATTCTTCCTTTTGAAACCCTTGCCGCAAGAACGATCGGTTATAAAAACGAGAATGTACAGCCCGTGGGCCTTGAAGGTGCTTACGGCGATTACATTGACGGCGAAACCGGTAAGCGTTTGATGCAGAGAATTGCCGGGGGGGTTTGGATGCCGGTAAATCGCGATGTTGAAATAGCACCTAAAGACGGTGCCGATATCATTTCTACCATTGATATCAACATGCAGGATTTAGCCCAAAGTGCTTTAAAAAAGCAATTGATAAAAAGTGATGCCGACCACGGAAGTGTAGTTTTGATGGAGGTTGAAACAGGCGAAATAAAAGCAATTGCCAACTATACTCGCACTAAGAACGGAGATTATAAAGAGAAATTTAATTATGCAATTGCCGGCAATCAGGATCCCGGTTCTACTTTCAAGGTAGCATCGTATATGGCATTACTTGAGGATAGAAAGGTGGATACAAGTACACGAGTTGAAACCGGGAACTATAAAATTCCGGGACATATAATTAAGGATTCGCACGGGAGTATAGGGGTTGTATCTGTAAAAAGAGCTTTTGAAGAGTCGTCAAATGCTGCTGTGGCCAAGCTTGTTAATAATGCGTACCACGATAATCAATCTAAATTTACCGATCATCTTTATGATTGGCACCTGAACGAGAAGTTGGGTTTGCAGATACCCGGAGAAGCTGCACCCGTTGTTAAAAATCCGGGCAACCGAAGCTGGAATAAAAACATGACCCTGCCGCAGATGGCTTACGGGTACGAAATGCAGCTGACTCCGCTCAAGATGCTTTCGTTTTATAACGCTATTGCCAATAACGGAAAGTATATCGCCCCAATTTTTGTACGAGAGATTAGAAGATTAGGAAACACGATAGAGCAGTTTGATGCTCGCGTTATCAACGAAAAAATTTGCTCAGACGAGACCTTAAAGAAAATTCAAGAAATGCTTGAGGGTGTGGTTTCTGAAGGCACCGGTAAAAATATTATCTACAACCCGCTTTATAAAGTCGCCGGAAAAACCGGAACAGCTCAAGTGGCCGACGGAAATAAGGGCTATAAAGCCAAACGCCAATATCAGGCCTCGTTCTGCGGATACTTTCCGGCAGATAATCCAAAATATTCGCTAATCGTGGTAATCAACGATCCGAAGAACGGATATTATGGAGCGCAGGTTGCCGGTCCTCCGTTTCGTGAAATTGCCGATAAAGTTTTTGCAAGCGATTTAGATATGGACGGGGAAGAAATCCCGCTCAAGCTGGTTGGAAATACGAAATTGCCGGCTGCAAAAACCGGGTCTAAACAAGCCGTCAGGAATGTTTATAAAGCCATGGGAGTTAAAGCATACTTAGCATCAAACAGCAACGCCCTCGACACCAATAACGGAATTGATTATAAAGATTTGGTATACGCCGACGGACTAGTGCCCGACGTTACCGGAATGGGTTTGAAAGATGCATTATACGTGTTGGGAAATGCCGGCTTGCGAGCAATAGTAAAAGGTAGCGGCAAAGTAACCGCCCAATCTGTAGAGGGAAGTTTGCGAGTTAAAAAGGGAACTCCGATAACAATCGAATTAAATTAATGAAGGAACTGAGCGACATATTATTCGGTGTAAGCATAAAGCAAGTATTCGGCAGTACTGCAGTGTCGGTTAATAAGGTTTGCTTTGATTCCCGTCAGGCAGATGTCGGTTCTTTGTTTGTTGCCGTTAAAGGAACCCAAGTCGACGGTCACCAATATATTGCTAAATTAATAGAATCAGGATGCTCTGTTATAGTTTGCGAAGATTTACCTCCGGAAATTGCCACCGGCGTTACCTATATAGTAACAGAAAATTCCGCGAAAGCCTTAGGAGTAATTGCTTCTAACTTTTACGATAGCCCGGGGTCGAAATTGAAATTGATTGGTGTAACAGGAACTAACGGGAAAACTACCGTTGCAACTTTACTTTTCAGGCTGTTTAGAGAGCTGGGATATAAAGCCGGACTAATTTCTACCATTCAAAATCATATAAACGACCGGATAGTAGCCTCAACGCATACCACGCCGGATCCGGTTGCCTTAAATATTCTTTTACAGGAAATGGTAGATGCAGGTTGCGACTACTGCTTTATGGAAGTAAGTTCACATGCCGTTGCTCAATACCGGATAGAAGGACTTGATTTTGCAGGAGGAATTTTTACGAACCTCACCCATGATCATCTCGATTTTCACAAAACTTTTGATGCGTATCTAAAAGCTAAAAAGGCGTTTTTTGACGGATTGCCCAAAACCGCTTTTGCTCTAACCAATGCCGACGACAAGAACGGAAAAGTAATGCTTCAAAATACCAAAGCTCATAAAAAGAGTTACGGTTTAAAAAATGCTGCTGACTATAAAGGCAAGATTGTCGAAAACAGGTTCAGCGGTTTGTTGATTGATATAGATGCACAAGAAGTTTGGTTTAAATTGGTCGGAAGTTTTAATGCATCGAATTTAATAGCAGTTTACGCTGTCTCAATGTTGTTGGATCAAGACAGGCAAAAAGTGCTTACAACGCTTAGTCGCTTGCCGGGAGTTGAGGGCCGGTTCGATTATCTAATCTCTAAATCCGGTATTATCGGTATTGTCGATTATGCTCACACTCCGGATGCCGTTCAAAATGTGCTGAGCACTATTCAAGATATCCGCAAAGGGAACGAACATGTAATCACAGTCATTGGCTGCGGCGGAGACAGGGATAAGACCAAGCGCCCGGTTATGGCTCAAGTAGCTTGTGATTGGAGCGATAAAGTTATTTTGACTTCTGACAATCCTCGAAGTGAAGAGCCGGCCAAAATTATCGAAGACATGCAAGCCGGCGTAATGCCGCATAACAAGAAAAAGATACTGACCATAGTAGACAGAAAAGAGGCAATTAGAACGGCATGTCATTTGGCAAAACCCGGAGATATAATCCTTCTTGCCGGAAAAGGACATGAAAAATATCAGGAGATAAAGGGAGTGAGGAATCCGTTTGATGATAAAGAAATTTTAGCGAAAGAGTTTGAACTTATAAAAGAAGAAGGATAGTTGTACAGATTGCTTCGTCGTGCCTCCTCGCAATGACGAACAAGAAGCGTAATTGGGAGGAACGAAGCAATACCGACTGAGATATAGGAACACATTTAAAACATGCTTTACTACTTATTTACATGGCTTGATAAACAGTACGACTTCCCCGGAGCGGGGGTGTTTCAGTACATTTCGTTTCGTACGGCTATGTCTATTATTTTATCGCTGATCATTACTACAGTTTTCGGAAGCCGGCTAATCAGCATGTTAAGAGCAATGCAGGTTGGCGAAACTGTGAGAAACCTGGGTTTAGAAGGGCAAATGCAAAAGCAAGGAACCCCCACTATGGGTGGAATTATTATCCTGCTAGGGATTCTTGTCCCAACTTTGCTGTTTGCAAAGCTTGAAAATATATATATCATCTTAATGATTATTACTACCCTTTGGACCGGTACAATCGGATTTATCGATGATTACATTAAGGTATTTAAAAAGGACAAAGAAGGATTAGCGGGGCGGTTTAAAATTATGGGGCAAGTCGGCTTAGCCGTCATCATCGGCTGGACAATGTACTTTCATCCGGATATTGTTGTTAGAGAACAGCTGAATGCCCCTGTGTTGAATAAAACGGTTACCGAGGTGGACCAAAGAGGGGGGAAGCATTACTTCACCTTCCCTCAAAAGTCAACCAAAACCAACATTCCTTTTTACAAAAACAATGAGTTCGATTATGCAAAAGTGTTGAAGTTTTTAGGTGAAGGGTATGAGAATTATGCCTTAGTTGTTTTCCTATTCTTCGTAATTATTGTGGTCACTGCTGTATCTAACGGCGCTAATATTACTGATGGCATTGATGGCTTGGCTACCGGCACTTCTGCTATTATCGGGATAACCTTGGCTGTCTTAGCCTATGTATCCGGAAACGTAATCACAGCCGATTATTTAGATATTATGTATATCCCCAATTCCGGGGAGTTGGTGATTTTCGCCGGAGCTTTCGTAGGAGCGTGTGTGGGTTTTCTTTGGTATAACTCGTTTCCTGCTCAGGTTTTCATGGGGGATACCGGTAGTCTTGCTATCGGAGGAATAATTGCAGCGTTCGCAATCATGATAAGGAAAGAATTGCTTATCCCCATCCTTTGCGGGATTTTTCTTGTGGAAAACGTGTCTGTGATGATGCAAGTTTCTTATTTCAAGTACACCAAAAAAAAGTATGGCGAAGGAAGAAGAATTTTCTTGATGGCGCCGCTTCATCATCATTATCAGAAAAAGGGTTATCACGAGTCTAAAATCGTAACTCGGTTCTGGATTGTCGGGATAATACTGGCAGTTTTAACTATTGTAACCTTAAAACTGCGTTAATGGGAACGAAGGGATTAATAGCGATTTTAGGTGCCGGCGAAAGCGGTGTTGGTGCAGCAATTCTTGCTCAAAAGCAGGGGTATGAAGTTTTTGTTTCTGACTTCGGAACTATTGAGGACAACTATAAAGCCGAGCTTGATGAAAATAAAATACTTTACGAAGAGAAACAACATACGGCCGAAAAAATCCTATCTGCAATTGAAGTAATTAAAAGCCCGGGAATACCCGGTAACGCTCCAATAGTAAAGAAAATCAAGGCAACGGCGGTTCCGGTAATTTCTGAAATAGAATTTGCAGGGCGACACACAGATGCTAAAACAATCTGCATTACCGGTTCAAACGGTAAGTCAACTACTACATTACTTACCTACCACATTCTGCAAAATGCCGGTTTAAATGTCGGCCTTGCCGGAAACATAGGTAAAAGTTTTGCAAAGCAAGTAGCAACGGAAAGTTTCGATTATTACGTCTTAGAGATCAGCAGTTTTATGCTCGATAATATGTACGAGTTCAAAGCTGATATCAGCGTATTGCTTAACATCACTCCCGACCATCTCGATCGATACGAGTATAAAATGGAAAGTTACGTAGCTTCTAAACTTCGTATTCTTCAAAATCAAACCGAAAAAGACTTCTTTATTTATAATGCCGACGATGCCGAAACCTTAAAAGGATTAAGAAGTCGGCACATTCCGGCCACCGCGTACCCTTTTTCAATTCAAAAAGAATTGGCTACAGGGGCACATTTATCCAACCAAAAAATCATCATAAACCTAAGTAATCTACAAGAACCATTTATTATGTCACTAACCGAATTAGCACTGCAAGGCAAGCACAACATCTACAACTCTATGGCTTCAGGAATAGTGGCCAAGGTTTTAGAACTTCGCAATGAGTCTATCCGCGAAAGCATGGGCAATTTCAAAAATATTGAACATCGCTTGGAGCATGTGGCACGCATCTCGGGAATTGATTTTATTAACGATTCCAAAGCTACAAACATTAACTCCACTTGGTATGCGCTGGAAAGTATGACGACGGACGTAGTTCTTATTTTAGGCGGCGTAGATAAAGGAAACGATTATAGTATGCTTACCGACTTAGTGAAAAGTAAGGTAAGAGCAATAGTTTGTTTAGGAAAAGATAACAAGCGCATTCACGATGCTTTTGAAAAAACGGTTGAAATTATTGTAAATACAAGTTCGGCTGCCGAGGCTACGCAGATTGCCTATCATTTAGCAAAAAAAGGCGATACCGTTTTATTAAGTCCCGCTTGCGCCAGTTTCGATCTTTTTCGCAATTACGAAGACCGAGGAGACCAATTTAAAAACGCAGTTAAGGAGTTGTGATGGAGTTGTAAGTTCTAAGTACTGAGTAGGGAGATATGCCGGAAAACTTATAACGTAAAACTTACCTCTTAAAACTCAAAGAGAATGATAAACAGAATACTAAATAAAACAAAAGGAGACAGGTGGATTTGGCTGATTGTGATCTTGCTTTCAATTTGGTCGCTTTTGGCTATTTATAGCTCTACCGGTACACTCGCGTTTAAAAAAGGAGTAGGAAGCGAACAGTTTCTTATTAAACATTTGATGATGATTATAGGAGGCTTGGGTTTAATGTATTTTTCGCATTTGCTTGATTATCGCTACTACGCAGGCATCTCCAAGGTTTTAATGGTTATAACAATTCCTCTTCTGCTATACACCTTGATTTTTGGGAATCATGTTAATGACGCAAGCCGCTGGGTTACTATTCCGATTATAAACCAAACGTTTCAAACTTCTGATTTGGCTAAACTTGCTTTGATCACTTATTTGGCAAGAACTTTAACAAGAAAGCAAGAGAAAATTAAAGATGCACGCCAAGCGTTTTTGCCAATAATGGGGTCAGTGTGTGTTGTGTTTTTCCTTATTGCATTAGCAAATTTGTCAACTGCCCTAATGCTTTTCGGAGTAAGCATTTTATTGTTGATAATGGGAAGAATTAGTATTAAGCAAATCTCTATAGTTTGCTTAGGCGGGATTGTGTTGTTGGCTGGAGTTGTCCTTTTTGGAAAGGGACGTGTATCAACCTGGAAGTCTCGAGTTGAGGTTTACATGCACCCTGAAAAGGCAGATCCTGATAAATCTTTTCAAGCTAATCAGTCCAAAATCGCGATAGCAACCGGAGGAATCTTTGGAAAAGGTCCGGGAAACAGTACTCAAAGAAATTACTTGCCGCACCCGTATTCTGATTTTGTTTATGCTTTAATAATCGAAGAGTACGGCTTAGTAGGGGGAGTAGCGTTGGTTATAATTTATCTCGTGTTCCTGTATCGATGTATTTTAATCGTAACTCACAGCCCTAAGGCGTTTGGCGCTTTACTCGCTGCCGGTTTGAGTTTCAGCTTAACCATTCAAGCCTTTGCAAATATGGCGGTAGCAGTGGGATTGGGGCCGGTAACGGGAGTTCCTCTTCCTTTAGTCAGTATGGGCGGAACATCTATTTTATTTACCAGCGTAGCATTTGGGATTATTTTAAGTGTAAGCCGGGATATAGAAGAGAAAAAAGCAGGCACAAATCAACACGGCAAAACTAACACACAAGAAAAAGTTATTGTGGGAGAAATTCCGTCGATGGCATAAGCTAAATGTGCTGATATGCAAATGAGGAGATGAGGAAATTTGGAAATGATTGATGGGCAGATATGCAAATTAGTAAATGTGCAAATAAACTAATACGCTTTACCTCCCTCTCCCTTGCAGAGGGTCGGGGTAAGTCTTAGGCTATGGCAAAAAAAGTAATCATAAGCGGTGGCGGTACAGGAGGACATATCTTCCCGGCTATTGCCATTGCCAATGCGTTAAAAAAACTACAGCCGGATATTGCCATTCTTTTTGTAGGAGCTATCGGACGAATGGAAATGGAAAAAGTGCCGGCAGCAGGTTACGAAATTGTAGGGTTGAACATTCAGGGTTTTCAACGGAAGTCCATATGGAAGAATTTATTGTTGCCCTTTAAATTAATCGGAAGCATTGTTTCAGCGAGGCGAATTATCAGGAGTTTTAAGCCTGACGTTGCGGTAGGAGTAGGAGGATACGCTTCGGGGCCTCTGTTGCATGCGGCCGGCAAAATGCATATTCCGTACTTGCTGCAAGAGCAAAATTCGTACGCCGGCATTACTAACAAAAAGTTAGGTAATAAGGCGGAAAAAATCTGCGTGGCTTTTGAAGAAATGGAAAGGTTTTTTCCGGCAGAAAAGCTAATGCTAACGGGAAATCCGATACGGCAGCAATCGATAGATATTGAGGGAAAACGAGAGGAAGCTTTAATGCATTTCGGATTGTTTCCGGATAAGAAAACCGTCTTGCTTACAGGCGGAAGCTTGGGTGCCGGCACCTTGAATAAAAGTTTGTTAGCGGGACTTGAAAAGATTATAGCGGAAGATGTACAGCTAATTTGGCAAACCGGCAAGTATTATTTCCGATCCATAATGAGTGATTTGGAAGAAAGGCTTCATCCTAACATTCGAGTTTATGAGTTTTTAGACAGGATGGATCTGGCTTACGCAGCTGCTGATATTATTATTTCGAGAGCGGGTGCCGGAACCATTGCCGAACTCTGTGTGATTAAAAAACCGGTAATTCTAGTGCCTTCGCCCAATGTTGCCGAAGATCACCAAACCAAAAATGCGATGGCTTTAGTTAAGCATACCGCGGCGGTTTTAGTCGCAGATGTCGATGCGGAAAAGAGCCTTGTCAGATCGGCATTAGAACTTATAAAAGACGGGCAAAAATGCAAAGAGCTAAGCGAGAATATAAGTAGGCTTGCCCTGCCTGATGCAGATGAAATTATTGCAAAGGAAGTACTGCGTATCGCGGGAGAATAAAACGTTTGGGAGTAAGAATTAGCGGATAATAGGAATAAGACAATATAGAAAAGGGATAGGCGCTTATATCTGAAAGCTGATAGCTCAAAGCTCAAAAAAACATGGAACTAAACAATATCAAACAAGTTTACCTAATAGGAATCGGCGGAATCGGCATGAGCGGTTTGGCTCGTTATTTCAACAAGCGGGGCTGTTTGGTGAAAGGCTACGACCGTACTCCGACTCCCTTAACCGGTAATCTGATTGAAGAAGGAATTGATGTTGTGTTCACGGACAGCATTGAAAGCATAGCTCCGGAATTTAGAGAAAGTAATACATCAACACTCATAATCTATACTCCCGCAATCCCTAAAGATTCCGTTATCCTTAATCATTTTCGAGATAGGGATTTCGAGCTGCACAAGCGTTCGCAGGTTTTGGGGATCATCAGCAAGAGCATGTTCACGATTGCTGTAGGCGGTACTCACGGTAAGACCACAACATCGAGCATGGTGGCTCATATTTTAAAAGATAGCGGACACGATTGTTCTGCTTTTTTGGGAGGTATTGCAAGTAATTATAGTACAAATGTGCTGTTCGGCGAAAATAACACAGTGGTTGTTGAAGCCGATGAATACGACCGTTCGTTTTTGACCCTACATCCCGACATAGCCGTTATCACCTCTATGGATGCCGACCACTTGGATATTTATGGTGATAAAGACGTGCTTACCGAATCATTTAAACTTTTTGCCTCACAAGTAAAGCAGTCCGGGAAACTGCTTTACCGGTCAGGCTTAGATTTAGAAAACGGACAAACTTATGCTGCTTCTGATCAAGCGGATGTTTATGCCGAAAACGTAAAAATTAAAAACGGCAGCTTCTATTTCGACCTAAATTCCCCGGAAGGGAAAATTGAAAATATAGAATTAGGCATTCCGGGATTACATAATGTCGAAAATGCAGTTGCTGCTGCCCAAGTTGCTTTATTATTAGGCATTGAAA
>JAYULL010000094.1:0-11543 GCA_043763625.1 Sphingobacteriaceae bacterium
TTGTCAGCAAGGGTAATACCTAACAGGGCATAAATACCTCCCTCCAACGGTGCATTAAAACGCAACTTATTAATTTTCTTTTCAGGGAATGGATTATCAATAACGGCCCAGCAAACACCAACTTTTGTAGATTTAAGATTGGGGCCGAACCAAGCTACGCCCGATCGCTCGGTTTGCAAAGCAGGAAACCACCAGTTGGCAACATGCTTATTTTTCATCAGATATTGAGAAGCATGGCTTCCATCGGCATATTCAAATGTAATAGCCCCTGCTACATTACTCGGCACATTATCCGAAGAGGAATGAAGCAGGTAAACAGAGCCTGCAACATCATTTACAGGTACACTGATCTCTGTTGGAAAACCTTTCAATGTAGATAAGCCTATCACCGCTTTGCGGTTGTTTTTATCGGGATCAATTACATTAAATTTAATGTTCTGAAGCATTTGATTACCAACCGGCAGACCTCGCATATCATTTCCCGCCACTCTTAAACTGTTATCTGATTTAGTTGCATTCATCCAAGTAAAAACCCCGTTGCCGCCCGTATCTCGAAGATCCATATTTGCCAACTGTGTTATGTCAATTGTTTTAAAAACCGGGGCAGGCGGAGGTGCAGGCATAGAACCGGTATAAGAAAACCATATTTTATTGCTGTACCTTTTGCCTATAGCCAGCAAACGCTCAAGTATGTCAGAACCGTATGTCTCGAAACCATTTTCGTATGCACCTCTGGCAAGTTCACCAATCGCATGGCCCGCAATACCGCCATTCATGTATTGCCATTTTGCATTGTGAGAACCGAAGCCTTTTTCAAACGGGGGGTATATAGAATACCATTCTCCGGGAGAGCCAACCGGAAGCTTTCCTTTTAATTCCCGGTAGGTTTGTATAATAGCCTTATTAATTTCATGGGGCAGCCCTCGATTGATGGAATACATATTACCCTGTGCTATCTGCGATTTTTCGTCGACACCCAGCTTACGTTTTACGGTTGCATCTTCATCGATAAAATGGGTAAAATACTTTCCGTTCCAAGAAAGTTTCTCTATGTTTTTCAATATGTCGGCACCACGTTGGCGGTAAGCCGCTGCTTTTTCTTTTTGGTTTACTGAGTCATACATCTCAGCAACCTGATTACATGCTTCGTAATAACCGGTATTATCACCAAAGAACACACCGTATTTTGTTTTCCCCGGAACTATAACCATTGTCGGGCTTATTGGGGCGGCAGGTGTATATTCATCATCTACTTGGAAGTCCCAAGAATCAATGCAATAAGGGCGCTTTAATAATTGAAATCTTTTTGACCAGCGGATAGAATTGCTAAAACAGTAATCAAGGGCACGTGCTGCAGATGGCAACGTTTTTTGCATCCACTCATTATCGCCGCTTGCTTTCCAATGTTTATAAAACATGTTTACATAATTATAATCAGAATGATTATCTACCGGTTGGCGAACAAAAAAAGCATCCCCGTCTTCTCGGTAAAAATGTATTGGCGCATATGCGCTTTTATAATAATCAGAGCCTCCCAAGCTTCCGTTATTGGTTGAAACGAAGCTCCAAATCATCCCGTCTTCACGCTGCGTCTCCCGAAGCAGATCTGTTAAACCGTTACCGTGCGGAACAAAATATTGTATGCCGTTCATCACATTGTTATTGTCTAAATCCCACGAAACATACATGTTATACCCTTTGCCTTTATACTTAAATTCACGAAAACCTTTTCCTCCTTCAGATATCATTCCGTTGTAACAGATATCAAAAAGCTCTTTTATTTTTCCGCCATCATTAATGTTGGTTGGTGCCTCTAAAAGGAATGTAGTGCTGCTGACCGAATTACCGGCCTTATCAAGCACTGATACAGTTTGCATTCCGGCGGCGCCACCTGCATTAAAAGCCACCAAAGGGCCGGCATTCAAACGAACATATTCTCTACCCTTGCTATCTTTAACAGATAATATCCCGGCATCCAAGCAAACAACATCTATTTTTTCAAAAGGTGCGACTACTTTCAATGACGCAGGAATAATAAGCCGATTATTATTTTGGGCTAATAACCTTTCCGGTAATGCGGAGAAACACAGGAAGAACAGACCGGTATACCAGACAATAAACACTTTTTTTTGGTTCATAGTATGTTTTTAAGAAAGATTTAATAAGTACCAATAACTGGTTAAGTAAGGCGAATTATTTAAGTATAATAATATTCTTTGCTTTAGCTCTTCTTATAGTAAGTATCCCACCCTTGTTCAGTGATTTCCATTCAAAGCCTTCTTCGCTGTTATTTTCAGCACCTGCTTTGTTTTCAAACATCACACCTGAAGGCTTTTTTAACAGTCGTATTTGTTCTGTTCCTTTTTCATCATACACGATGTAGTGAAGCGCTATGTTTTGGGTATCTTTTGCCATCGTGTAATAGTATTTACCCATCTGGCCCTTGTATAAAATATGTTGAACAACAGATGTTGAAGAAATTAAATGGTCTCTTGTTGCAGGTGCCAAATCCGGCAGCGATGCCATTGACCTTAGGTAATGGCGCACGAAATCACCATAGCCGTCCGTAAGCCAGTTTTCATCCTGCAAGTAGCGGTTCTTCCCGTCAACATCTACCATGTATGTCGCCCAGTTCAACTGACGGATGGCCCGGTCGACACGAGAACGATCTCCTGTTAAAGCCATGTATTGTAATTCTGCTGAAGCCTGTCGAGATGAATGACTGTTACCTGGAACACTATAAGCTGTTTGCTCGTTAATTGGAGTTACGCCATATTGTTTCCATTGATCATTGCCTAACTTCAGATAAACCCAGTCGAATATTTCCTTAACATCTTTACGCCACTCGGGAAAATATTGCTGATGACTCATCATAAACTCAGCGAAAGTAATGGCATTAATCTGTGTATCGCTCCATCCTTCGATGTCTTCGAAAAAAGGCCCCCACCTGTTGTTTTTTAAAGGATATGTTTTCATCCAAAGCAGCAACCCGTCAAATCCTTTTTTGTAAGCTTGTACGTTACCTACATTAAGTTTTTGCAATTCTAAAAAAAGCTCCATTGTGCCGGACCAGTTAGTGGTATAGCTGCTTCGCTGATCATCTTTTTCCCGTTGGTCATGTCGCTTAAGCATGCCTACTTCACCGGTTACAGCATTTACCTTAAAAGGCAGGGGTGAATGTAAACTATCACCCGGTTCAATATGACTTGCCAGTGTATTTGCTATCTCACCAGCGGCTTCCAAGTATGCATTGTAAGCCTGATTGGGATATCGTTCATTTCTCAGGAGCTTGTACATGTTTATCAGTTCCATGCCGAAAGAACCTGCTTTATCCGGCTGAGTGTAATTTTTACCAATGATCATGTCGCCATCATATATACCGGAATACACAAAAGTGTTGTATGGATATGGGATGTTTGGCCATTTGTCCGCTGCACCGGAAAGGCTGTGGGTAAGGTAGTATTCGGCAATGAACTTCATGTTTTGCTTTACTCTTTCGTTACCGGTATATTGATAATACAAACGCCAAGAAGAAAGTGCCATAGCAAACTGATCCCCACCCAACCCTCGCGGATCATTTACGCCGGGTTTCCATACCTGATGATTCATATAGTAAGGAATCCCGTTTAGATCTACACGCATAGTGTCCCAAAAATTCCAAACAAGGTGCATGATATGATCATAAGAAATACCGGGATCAGGATCATACCACGGGATAATTTTTCCCTCCTTGTCTTTTTTGATGATATGATACTGAAGTTTTTCCTGAGCCGTAGCAACACTAACAAAAACAATAAGGATAAATGAAGAAATTAACTTAATCATATCTATTTTAAGGTTAATGGAATTAGTATTGACAATTATCTTTTTTTATGTCTGATAATTACTCGAACAAAAAGGATAGATTCCGATCTTATAAGCATCATTTAGAATTACTACATTTCCCGCCTTCGTTTTTTTCCGCATTGTGTAGGAATAAGAATATATATCACTCGAACTCCGGTCCGAGAGAAACAACCCGTAGAGACTATTATTTAATCTGCTTCATTATTTATTTGCGATTTCGATACCGGCAACCGTATTTCCCCCTTTTATAAAGTTAACGGATTGCGATAAGAAAGAGCTGCCGTAATACACTTCTTGCTTTCTTACTTGCCCGCTTTTTAACTTAAGGAAAACGCTTTTATCATTAGAATTAAGAGCGATATTTTTTGCAGGGTATTTAAGGCCGAATATCTTCAAATCTCCCCTATTTTGAGAGGCGGCCACTAAATATCGACCTCCCACTCCTCGAAGTTTAACTAAAGCTTTTGCATTTCCGGGGACGAAAAAACCGCTGTTTAATATACTTGCCGGCTTAAAGTCTCCTTTCCCGTTACCCAAAAGCAATAATCCGTTCATCGCATCATAGCGTCCGTTTGTTACCTCCCCGCCGTAATCGTTTCCCGAAACAAGTAAATCCAAATAGCCGTCATCATTCAGGTCATCTGCTATCATACCGTTCAGCAGAGAAAGTTGAGCTAATGCAGGGAGAGGTTTTATCAAGAATTTTCCGGAACCTTTGTTTTCAATATAACAGCTTTTAAAATTGTTAGCTTTTAGTATAAGGGCTCCTTTCAACTCCTCATTTGTAAATATTTCATTAAACTCCGCAGAAGCGAATTTCTGATAGGTCAAAAAGCGTTTTTTAAGACCCGGTATTTGCTCAATCAACTCATCGCGGCTTTGTGCCGGAAATTCTTTTTTAACTCCGTCTTTACCTTTTAAGTAAATGGTGAATATGGGGTCCAATTGCCCGTTTTTATCAAAGTCTTTAGCATAAAGTGTAAGAGGCTCTTGAGGAGCCGTTCTGAAGTAAGAGTTTTGTCCAAGGTTTCCGACAATATAATCCGTGTCACCGTCATTGTCGAAATCTCCTCCGGCCATACTATTCCACCATCCTAAATCTTTACTAATACCGGATTTATTCGTTACGTCCTCGAAGTTGCCCTTCCGATTTTTTAAAAAAACAATAGGTTGAAACTCGCCGGCAAGAATCAAGTCTACCCGGCCGTCATCATCAAAATCCGACCAAATTGCATCACAGGTAAGCCCGATATTAAGCAATTTAGGGGCAACCTGAGCTGTGATATCAGTAAACTTAACTTGTCCCTTTTTACTGTCATTACGATAAATGAAAGAACTTACGGGTTTAGGATATTCGCCCGGTTTAACACGTCCTCCTAAAAACAGATCCAAGTCGCCGTCATTATCTATATCGGCAGCTCTAATGCAACTTTTACTTGTAGTGTTTTCGGGCAGGGCAGTTATATCAAGTGTAAAACTTCCCCTACCGTTATTGAGATATAATTTATCCCGGTAAATTCTTGCACTAGCCATAACTTCATTACTTCCACTCGTACAGTAAAGGTCGAGATCATCATCTTTATCAGCATCGAAAAGTAACACTCCCATATTTTCGGAACTGGTAAAACCCTCAGGTAATTTGGGAAGAGGTTTTGATTTAAACTTTCCCATGGCATTTTGCATCAGAAAACTGCCGGGATATTCAATGTTTCCCCCAATAAAAATATCATCTAACCCATTTCCGTCAACATCGCCTGCGGCTAAGCCAGGGCCGTTTTCTGATATCTTCCTTGCAAGCAGCTTTTCGAAATTGAAGTCGATATAATCAACTTCTTGGTGAGTGTAATTAACTCCGGATTCTTTAGTTAAATCTTTAAACAGCGGCTTTTCATTTTTGGAGGAAATTTGCCAAGAATCAATCAAGTCGGCATTCTTACTTTCAAAGGTCAGGACCTGATTTACCTTGACATTTTTTACAACCTCCTTTTTATGTTCAGGCCAGCGGATAATTATTGAATCAATAAAGCGTGTTTTTCCCAAACCGAAATGTATTTTAGAATCTGCAGTTGAAAGATAGCCGCGATAAGGGGAGTTTTCATATACTTGAGTTTGATGATCGTAGTACAGCTCTACCCAAGCACCCAGACCGTTGCGATTCTTATTAGTTCCGAGTAAGGTTACTTCAAGGTAATTGCCCGTTTTAGCATTGCTAGTATTCTCGTATATTCCAGCTTTCTCGTTGATATTACTTATCACATAATCCAAATCTCCGTCATTATCTAAGTCTGCGTACATTGCACCTGTTGAAAAGCAAGGCTCATCCAGCCCCCATTGCTTAGTTACATTTTCAAAGGTGAGCTTGCCGGTATTTTTAAATGCGTAATTCGGAATTTTTATTTCGGGAATTTCTTTAAGTATATCTTTCTTTAAAACAGAGGGGCGAGTATTGGAACGAAATACAGTGAAATCGTGATCTGTAATATCTTTAGGATAACCGTTAGTTACGATAATATCGCGATATCCGTCATTATCAAAATCAGCCACAGAAGGAGTCCAACTCCAATCAGTTTCTGCCACTCCTGCATAAAAACCGATGTCTGCAAAAGCAGGTTCACCGATAGTGTTGTCACTATTTATCCGCGGCCCCATGTTCAATTGTAAAGTATTTCGAACGTATTGAAATGAGTGATCGCCGGTCATCATGTTTTGATAGGCAAAGTAATTTCCCGGACTCATATTTTTCTTTTTTCTAAAGTTATCTTCCGGGTTCATATCAACAGTGATTATATCAGACAGGCCATCATTATTAATGTCAATTACATCGTTTCCCATTGCATTGAGCGAAGAATGCTTGAAAAACTCACGGGATTTCTCTGAAAAAGTTCCATTCTTATTATTTATATATAAATGATCGTCAGAGAAAAAATCATTTGTTACAAAAATATCCTTCCATCCGTCTTGATTAATGTCAGTAATGGCAACTCCTAACCCGTAACCCGGTAGAGTGATTCCGGCACCTGCAGAAACGTCAGTAAAAACGGGATGTTTCTTCCGGCTGTCCCAATCATTTCTAAACAATTTATCTAAGTCAGATGTGCCGTCGCTAGAAGTACGATTAGAACTAAATTCTACCGCATCCCTTTTAGCCATTTTAGTAGTTAAAAGGTACATATCTAAATCCCCGTCGTTATCGTAGTCAAAAAAAGCTGCATGAACCGAGAAGCTGGAATCAGCCAAACCATATTCCCGGGCTTTTTCGGTAAAAACCGGGATGCCGTTTTTATTAAGTCCTGTATTTATATAAAGCAAATTTCGCCTGTCCTTGCCTTGCTTTTTTATGGATGCACTGATATAAATATCCGGCCACCCGTCATTATTTATATCAACTACCGAGGCTGCATTGCACCAGCGGCTTTGCCCTTTAACATTTGCTTGGGTTGTTACATCATCAAATACTAAATTGCCTTTGTTGATATACAACTTATTTGATTCCAAATTTGATGTAAAATAGATATCAGCAAGTCTGTCATTATTAAAATCAGCAATTGCTACACCCGCTCCATTATATAAATACTCCATATCAAGCGGGTTCAAAGAATCGCTCTCTGTAATATTGTTACTAAAATTAATATTAGAATGAAAAGAAGAAACCCTTTTGAATAATGTAGAATCTGAGTGACAGGAGGCTGATATAAAAGGAGCCAGAAAATAAAAAGCCCAAATACCTGTTTTTGAAATAATGTTCTTTAAGTACATAAAGTATACCTATAATGCCTGCCTAAATGCCATGAAGCCGAAAAAACAAAGCGGAGAAGCGTACTCAGGGATACTTCTCCGCTTATATATTACTAAATAACTAGTAATTCGGGTTAGGTGTAATATTTGGATTCCGTGTAGTTTCAGAAGTAGGAATCGGAAAGTATAAATTCTTAGGTGCTTTAAAATCTATTTGGGTAGCATTTCTTGAACTGAAAAAAGCATTGTCCAGAGTAATTTCACCCTCTTGTTGCCAACGTTTTATATCAAACCAACGTTGACCTTCAGCCGCCAATTCAACAAAGCGTTCGTCCCTTATCCATTGCTTAATGGTTGTTGTATTTGTTTCAGCAGCATTTAGGTCAGCAGGAAAAGCACTTCCTGTTATAGCACGAGCTCTGGAACGAACTTGGTTGATCAAACCGATTGCTGCTGCAGGGGAACCGCCGGATTTAACAATAGCTTCTGCCTTAAGCAACAAAACGTCAGCATACCTCAAAATTCGGTAGTTATTATAGCTCAGTGCATCACAACCTCCTTCAGTTTTGTTACTGAAAAGGTACTTTTGAATTCGCGTTCCGTCTTCACTTAACGTTAGAGCACGGCGAGGATCTTCGGGGGCTAGAGCAGTTTTTAGCTTCTCAGTAGCATAATAACGTCCTCCGCCCATATAATCAGCGCAGCCGCCTTGAAACATAGTAGTATAAAAACCTGCGGAGCCAATATCAGTTTCATCATTAGCCAGCCAAGGATTCCCTTCACCTTCAGCTTTTCTATGAAGGCCTGCTTGAAATTCAAATATTGACTCTTTATTGTTTTCTTTAAGATAGTCGAAGTTATCGCCGAACGGTACTAATTCAGCACCTGCAATTTTGTCAAATGCGGCAATTGCAGCAGTGAAATCAGACACAACTTTAGTAATTGAGCCTTTAAATACAAGAGTTTTGCCAAGCATTCCGTAAGCCGAATTAGCAGTAATCCGTCCCACGTCTGTAGTGGGCCATGATGGGGGCAATAGAGGTGCTGCAGCAGTAAAATCTGCAATGGCCTGATCTAAAAGCTGAGTACCTGTAGTGCTTGAAAGCCCGGGCTCATTAAGAGATGTAATCTCTTTATTAAGAATAGGGGCTGTACCGAAAATGTTCCAAAGCATGTAGTGAACAAAACCGCGAACGAAAAGCATTTCCCCTTGCATGTTGTTCTTTTCCGCCGTGGTTAAAATCCCATCCCTAACTGTGCTGAGCTTTGTTAAAACTTTGTTCGCTCTGGAGATAGTAACATAACTTCTGCCAAACAAACTACTAAGACGTCCGTTAGAAGTACTTATTCCGCTAAACAGTTCAAAATCATTATTGCTTACTGTTAAATCGTCTCCAGGAAGAAAAAACACTTGCACATTTGCATTTCCACCGGAGGATGTTCCGTAATAGTCAGATAAACCGGCATAAGTACCCACAACCGCAGTTTTAAATTCAGCAGCAGTATTAAAAAAAGCACCTTCAGTTACAAGAGGTGCATCTATATTCAGAACATCCTTATTACAAGACGAATAAGTGGCCAATGTAATAAGCCCTGTTGCCAATAAATATTTTATGTATTTCGATTTCATGATTAAAATATTAATTAATTAAAATGACGCTCTAAGGCCCATAAGGAACTGTCTGGTGTTATAACCTAGTCGTCCACCAAATTGATTATTCTGAGTATCGCTCGAAGGCGTGGACTCAGGATCCAAGCCGGTATATTTAGTTATCGTAAATAGATTAATACCTGTCGCATATAAACGCAGGTTTTGTAAAGCGCGTGTTTTAGCCATTAAAGATTTTGGAAGCGTGTAACCTAGGGTTAAATTTTGTAACCTTAAAAATCCTGCATTTTCAACATATCGATCAGAGAAACGATGGCTGTCTCCCGGATCCCCATATACTGCACGTGGTAAAGTAGCAGAAGTGTTCTGAGGAGTCCAAGAATTTAAAACAGCTGTAAAACGATTGCGTCCGTAACCTGAACCATTTTCACCGCTTGCCCTATCATAGTTATAGCGCTGCACATCACCCACTCCTTGAAAGAACACACCCAAATCAAAATTCTTATAACTTGATCCTAAATTAAAACCGTAAACAAATTTCGGAATTGTATTTCCTAAAATTACACGATCGTTATCGTCCAAAATACCGTCAGCCTTTTTGACAACATCGTTCGATCCGGCAGCAGGACGTGAATTTAAATCCTGATACCAAATGTCACCTGCCTTCTTCTCTCGTACCCCGCTCATTTGAGTTTTAGCAAAGTAAGCCGCAGCCTCTGCATCAGTTTGGAAAATGCCTCCCTCTTTGAAACCATATATATAACCAAGTGGTTGGCCAACTTCCCGACCAATAAAACGGTTAGGAGCATTATTGTTAGCCAATTTTAACACCTCGTTATGAAGGGAAGTTAAATTAGCCGAAGCATTGAAACCAAACTCGCCGAATTTTTTGTTATAACCTACTGTAAACTCCAAGCCTCGATTTAAAACATCGGCAATATTAACATCTGCCGCATCTCTTATCCCAAAACTCGGGTTAAAATCTTGTGGCTGTATAATTCCTTTGGTAACGTTATTAAAGTATTCAACAGTAAGGCTTATACTATTCTGCAATAAGGCGGCATCAAATCCGATGTTCAAAGCATGTTTCTTTTCCCAAGAAAGATCTAAGTTTGCTAGAGAAACGAAGGCAACACCCGTATTACTGACATTGGGTGACCCTAAGTTGTAATGAGGAGAACTTGCTGCGCCTAAAGAAAGATAACGCCAGCCGGAAGTTGTTTGCTCGTTACCAAGAATACCATAACTTCCCCTAAATTTTAAGTCATTTATAAATGCAACATTTTTCATGAAGCTTTCACGCGATATGCGCCACCCTGCCGATACCGCAGGGAAAGTACCCCAGTTTCTCTTCGCGCCAAACTTCTCACTGGCAAAACGAGAGGACCCGTCTCTACGCACTAATCCTTCAATATAGTATTTATTATCAAAGTTATAAGCTAAACGGCCCAAATACCCTATAAGCCCATACTTGGTTCTTATTCCACCTCCACCATGATCATTACCTGTACCAAAGTTTCTAAGCATTTCATTTGTATAATTTACGTACGAGTTGGCCTCTAAACCGTCCCAACTAAAAACTTGCTCCGAAGCATCGAACAACAAGTCGAAATTATGCTTGCCACCGATTGTTTTCAGATACGATGCATTAAGACTTTTCATGGTATTGACCGTACTGCTTGTGCCGAGCTGGAGACGATGATATGCAACACCCGGATGATAATCCCTTACCCCTCCATAAGGGTTCTGAGGAGTGGTTTCAAACTGCCAAGAATTTTCGTTAGTAAAATTGTTGTTTTTTATGGCAAGATTTTGACCGCTGTAAGAAGCTTTAAGTTTTAAACCGGTTACCGGCTGCACCTGCACATAAATATCTCCAACTACTGTCTGGTGATTAGTCTTATAATCCTGTGAAGCTAACCGACCCAGTGGATTTGAGTAATCTGTAAACTCAGGGCCGAATTTCTTTGTAATATCTGAAGAAAAATCAGTATTGTTCGTTATCGGTCCTGTAAAATTATACAAACCGGCATATCCGAAAGGACCTTTAGGATCATAAAGCGTTTGAAACGGCGTTCCTTCATAAGTACTGGTAGGTCCCCAACTGTTTAACCCTGCCTGAGAATTTTCATTAACTAAACGGATATTTAAACCTGCTTCTACATATTTATTCACCTGCGATATTACTCTGCTCGAAACATTGTAACGTTTTGCAAAATTACCTTTTAATGGACCGTCGTTATCAGAGAAACCCGCAGAAAAATTATATGTAGAAGCAGGTTTAAATATCCGTTTAGTTAATGAAAATTCTCAGGCAGGGTTAAACAGTTGGGGACCTACCAGTACTTATGAA
>JAYULL010000095.1:0-47354 GCA_043763625.1 Sphingobacteriaceae bacterium
TTGTTACTGAAGGCGTACCCGTTTATTACCTTACCGGCAATCACGATGAGATGTTGAGGAAGTTTGCCGATTTTAGCTTGGGTAGCTTCTGCATCGAAAACAAGATAGTTTTAAATCTCAACGGCAAAAATGCCTGGATTTTTCATGGAGATGTTTTCGACGTTACCATGCAGCATTCAAAATGGCTCGCAAAACTTGGTGCTGTTGGATACGACAGCCTTATTCTTTTGAACCGTTGTGTAAATTGGCTGTTAACCCTTTCGGGAAGAGAGAAAATGAGTTTTTCGAAACGGATTAAAGCAAAGTTTAAAGACGCTGTTAGGTTTATAAACGATTTTGAAAATACAGCCGCAGACTTGGCCATCGATAAAAATTATGACTATGTGGTTTGCGGTCATATCCATCAGCCCGAAATACGAGATATTGTAACTGCCGAAGGCAAAGTAACCTATCTTAATTCCGGAGACTGGATCGAAAACCTTACGTCTCTTGAGTATAATAAAGGCGAATGGAAGATATTTACCTACAACCCGGAGCTTGATTCCGAAGAGCATTTGGACGATTCAGCCGAAAATGAAGACCTTGACGACAAGCTCAACATAAAAAAACTCTTTGAGCAGTTTAAAGCACCTTGATCTTAAGATAAAATTAAGATATTCGAACCAATAGCGAGAGCTGTTATAATAACTTGATGAAAATACTTTTCGCCATACAGGGAACAGGAAATGGGCATTTAGCCCGTGCTCGTGAAATTATTCCCTTGCTCCGGCAATACGGCGAACTTGATATTTTAATCAGCGGCACGCAAGCCGAGGTTTTACCGGACGATCCAATCGCTTATCGTTATCACGGTTTTAGTTTTATTTTCGGGAAAAAAGGCGGAGTGGATCATTGGTTAACGTATAAAACCATGAATTTGTCTCGCCTCTGGCGTGATATTAGGTCCCTGCCGTTAAAAAAGTATAACCTTATTGTTAATGATTTTGAGCCTGTTACGGCATGGGCATGCCGATTGCAAGGCCGGCAGAGTGTTGCCTTAAGTCACCAAGCTTCGTTTCTCTCGGAAAACACACCGAGGCCGGGTAAAAGTTCTCAATATTCTGAGTGGATTTTTAAATACTATGCTCCAACTACGCATAAAATCGGTTTTCATTTTGCAGAGTACGATAGCTTTATTCATACTCCTGTTATCAGAAGTGAAGTGCGCAGGCAGGAAGTAAAAGATTTGGGGCACATCACTGTTTACCTTCCGGCTTATCACGATCAATTTTTGCTAAACTATCTTCATAAAATTCCGGAGGTGCGGTGGGAGGTATTTTCAAAGCATACCCGAAATTGTTATACCGAAAAGAATGTCCGGGTTCAGCCGGTAAATAATGACCGGTTTAATGTGAGTTTAGCTAACTCTTCCGGTTTATTAACGGGCGGTGGGTTTGAAGGTCCTTCTGAGGCTCTCTTCTTAAAAAAGAAACTTTTCATCATCCCGATGAAAAATCAATACGAACAGCTTTGTAATGCGGAGGCGGCAAGATTGATGGGTATTCCGGTTGTCCATCAAATAAATGAAGAGTTTATAGGCAGTGTAAAAGAATGGCTTTCCCAAGATAAAGTACTCGAGCTTGAATTCCCGGACGAGACTGCTTCTATTGTTGCCGGAATGGTAAATAAATATCAGAATTGAAACCGGAAAGCCGAATGTTTTTTTAATATTGCTGCATAAAAGCAACTATTAAATGATTAATCTATTCAGGAGGCTTAATCCTTTTAACCTTTTTATCCTTCTACCCTTCCTGATCGTTCTGCGTATTGCTTTTCTACTCCGCCTTCCTGCTCATTTAGAATTTAACTTTGCCGAACTGTTTGGTCGTCTTCTGCTTTCCCTACCTCGCGAAAGTGTCTTTTCTCCGGTTCAGGACATAACTGTAACACTTTTCATCGTGTTTCTGCAGGGTATAATACTTAACAGGATTATCAATATCCATAATTTATTAGGTAAACCTTCTTTCATGCCGGCTCTAATGTACGGCACCGTAACAAGTATCTTTTTTCCGTTTTTGGTATTAACACCGGCACTTATTTGCAATTTTCTTATTATTTGGATGATTGAGCGCTTTTTAACAATCTACGGGCGTACCGAAGCTCTTTCGGTGATGTTTGATATGGGAATTATTGTTGGAGTTGGAACTTTAATTTACTTTCCCTTTATCGGGTTCTTTTTGTTGCTTTGGATCAGTCTGATTATTTTTCGCCCTTTTAACTGGCGGGAATGGATTGCAGGTTTAATCGGCTTCGTTACCGTTTATTTCTTTTTGGGGGTCTATTATTATTGGAAGAACGCATTCGGTGACTTCTTCAATATTTTTTTACCGTTAACCTCTAAATTCCCCGCAAGTATTAAAATTAATCTGAATGACTATACAGTACTCATTCCCTTAATTGCTATTCTTATATTTTCAGGGTTCACTATACGGCAAAATTTTTTTCGCAGCTATGTTCATGTGCGGCGGTCGTTTCAACTTTTGTTTTTCTGTTTTGTATTGGCAATGATTTCCTTTTACCTTAAACCGCAAGTTCGGGTATATCATTTTTTAATGGCGACTGCACCGGTTTCGCTGTTTATGTCGTACTATTTTTTACATGCAAAAAAGCGCTGGATTTACGAATCTCTTTATTTCTCGCTCATCGTTTTTATTATTTACTTCCAAATAGTCTAAGCCTTAAATCAGAGCCCAACGCGTCTTGTTTAACGTTTTTTAACAGATAGATACCTATCGGACCATAAAATTTAAATAGTTTTGTATCATGAAATTTGGCGTCGTTGTATTCCCGGGCTCTAATTGCGATCAGGATATTATTTACGTGTTAGAAACCGTAATGGGTTTAGAGGTGGTGAGGTTGTGGCACAAGGATCACGACCTGAAACAAGTTGATTTTGTCGTTCTGCCTGGCGGGTTTTCTTTTGGCGATTATCTCCGCTCAGGCGCCATTGCACGCTTTTCGCCAATTATGCAAGAAGTTGTTCAATTTGCGGCAAAAGGCGGTTATGTATTGGGCATTTGCAACGGGTTCCAAATTCTTGCTGAAGCGGGATTAGTCCCCGGGGCTTTGCTTCATAACACACATCGTAAGTTTATTTGCAATAATATTTACCTCAAACCGGTAACGAACAATTCGCTTGTTACTTCGGAACTTGATTTAAATAAAGCCTTAAAAATTCCGATTGCGCATGGCGAAGGGAATTACTTTGCAGACGAGAAAACTTTAAAGCAATTGCACGACAGCGATCAAATTTTATTCAAATACTGCGACTTTGAGGGAAACGTTACAGCGGAATCAAATCCGAACGGGTCGGTTCACAATATTGCCGGAGTTTGTAACGAGGGGCGAAATGTTTTCGGAATGATGCCGCATCCGGAACGAGCATCAGATTGTTTATTAGGCAACGAAGACGGACTTGGAATTTTCGAATCCATTTTAAAAACCGTAAATGCTTAATGGCAAATTTGGTTATAGATGCAGGAAATACAAAAGTAAAAGTTGCCGTCTTTAATAACCGCACAATAAATTCGGTAGAGAGTTTCGATAAAATTGACCGAGAAGTTTTATCTCGAATAATAAGCAAAAACAATATCGAGAAAGCAATTTTATCCACGGTGCGAGAAGATGCATCGTCGATTGAAGAATTACTTGAAGACAAATTTAACTATATAAGGTTTGGTCAGGAAAGTGCGGTAATTATAAACAACCGGTATAAAAGTAAGTTAACATTAGGACTAGACCGCCTGGCAGCCGTTGCCGGCGCTAAAGCTTTGTATCCCCAAGACAATTGTTTGGTTATAGACAGCGGCACTTGCATTACCTACGACTTTATTGATAGCGCCGCAAATTATTACGGAGGAAGTATTTCTCCCGGAATTACTATGAGATTTAAATCCATGAATAGTTTTACCGAGAAATTACCCTTAGTCGAGCCGGATGAAAGCTTCAATGAAAGTTTCGGGTCGGATACTACGGAGTCTATTCGTTCAGGTGTACAAAACGGCGTAATTTTTGAAGCCATTGGCTTTATATCCAACTACCAGTCTGCCTATTCAAATCTAAAAATATTACTTTGCGGCGGCGATACTCGCTTTTTTGATTCAAGATTGAAAAACACCATATTTGCCCCCGCCATTACAACCGAGCCTCATTTGGTTCTTATCGGTTTAAACGAGATAATTCATTGCGATACTAATGATTAAGATATTTAAAAACATACTTTTATTACTCGTTCTTACAGCTTGTACTTTTACTGTCAAAGCGCAGTCTACTACAAGTTCCCCCTACTCTCAATTTGGAATAGGCTTGATTCGAGGGTCGTCACTCCCCCAAAACCGTTCTTTAGCCGGGCTTTCTGCCGGAATGCGCCGCGCAAGCGGATTTTACGATATCAATATCTCTAATCCCGCCTCCTATTCGTCAATCGGCCTAACCACTTTTGATATCGGTGCCTTTGGTTCAATCGCACGCCTCGAAAAAGGCGATCGTAAAGAGAAGAATTTTGACGCTTCATTAAATCATCTTGCCTTTGCCGTTCCTGTAAATCGTAAATCGGCTCTAAGTTTCGGCCTTTTGCCTTACAGCCAAATGGGTTTCTCTCAAAATCGCGACAGTATTCTTGGAAGTGATACTGCAAATTTGGTTTACAGTGGCGAAGGCGGCGTTTCAAAAGCTTATTTAGGTTATGGGTTCCAAGTTGGAAAACACTTGAGTTTCGGAGTTAATGCCGGATACTTGTTCGGTAAATTAAGCAAAACTCGGTCTGCAGAATTCTTGGTGTCTAAAGGAGGCTTAAGCTCCAGAATCGAAAACAGCAACAGTCTTAGCGGGTTGTCGTTTGATTACGGAATGCAATATTTTACTAATATCGCCGGCCGAACGGTGCTTACTTTAGGGTATACAGGTACTTCAAGATCAAAAATAAATTCCAATACGGGCTACTACACTACCAACTACACCGTCGACGATTCCGGTAACGAGGGAGTTGCCTTTGATACTATTTACTCCAAGCAGGGCTTAAAATCTAAAGTAACATTGCCGCTTTCGCACTCTATCGGCTTTACGTTATCAAGAAGCAATAAATGGTTGCTTGGGGCAGACCTGAATTACAGCAATTGGTCCGCTTATCGCGAAGGCAACTTCAATCCAAAGCTTAATAACAGCTATGGTGTAGCAATAGGCGCACAAATCACTCCTGATGTAACTGCCGTTTCTAACTATCTTAAAATAATAGATTATCGGGTCGGATTCAAGTACGATAAAACATATATTAATTTAGGCAATTCTGATATAAACCAAACTTCGCTCACCGTAGGTTTAGGTTTACCTCTCTCGTCAACCAATCGATCTACTTTTTATAAAATTAATATAGGTGCCGAATTGGGGCAGCGAGGTACTTTAACCGCCAATTTGGTTCGCGAACGTTTTGCAAACATTTATTTAGGCTTTACCATTAACGACAGGTGGTTCCAGAAGTATAAGTTTGACTAAGATGTTGGTTAAGCAGATTCGCTTTTTGATGTTCGCTTTAGTTTCAGGGCTCTTTCTTGCTTCTTGCGAAAACGACCTGAGAGATGTAGAAAGAGTTTCGTCAAAAGCTGTATCAATTCCGGTGGATCGGTCGCAACAGGTTGAAATAACGTTAAGTGACTCGGCCATAGTTAAAGGAAGAATGTTGGCGCCTGTTCTTAATCATTATAAAACAAAAAAACCGTATTTCGAAATGCCGAACGGTGTTACCTTAATTTTACTGGATACTACGGGAAAGGAAAAAAGCAGGGTAACGGCCGATCACGGCATGTATTATGAATTAACAAAACAAGCAGTACTTAGGAAAAATGTTGTTGCGATAAGTAAAGAGGGTAGCAAAACATTTAAATCAGAAGAATTAATTTACGACGAAACGAAAAAGAAGTTTTCTTCAAGTAAGCTTGTTTCTATTGTTACCCCGTCACAAACCATTTACGGCACAAGTTTTTGGGCCGATGAAAGCTTTAATCGGTACGAGATACAGCAGTCAAACGGTAATTTCGATGTCCCGCAGAACTCAGGCTTGCCTCAATAAAATCGTTTTTTAAGCCGCACAAAACCAAAAACCAAGCTTATTTTTTGTAATATATTTTTTTCTAAAAGTTGTATCTTGCGCCCTCTTTTAGCCTAGGCGGAGAGTAGAATATAGACGCTTTAACGTGAATTAAAACGGCATTTTTTAACTTATAACTTTAGACTTTTAACTTTTTACAATATGGGAATAATGAGTTTTTTGCGAAACAAGGCAGGAGCAATCTTGGTGTTCGGTATTGGTTTCGCAATTGTTGCATTTCTTATCGGCGATGTGGTTCGCACCGGAACTCCCTTTTGGCAAGCGAACCAAAACGTAGTCGGTAAAATAGGGGGCGAATCAATTGATATAAAAGATTTCAACGAAAAAGTGGAGCAGACTACTGCTAACTATAGGCAGCAAATGGGCGGAAACCTCAATCCTCAAATGACTTCTTATATAGTGGAAAACACGTGGAACCAGACCGTGTCCGAGATTTTGTTAGATAGAGAAGTTAAACGTTTGGGTTTGGAAGTAGGAAGGACAGAAATCAACGATATGCTAACCGGTAAAAATCCGGCACAACAAGTTGTTCAAAATTTTGGCGATCCGAAAACAGGGGTTGTTAATGTTGCCCAACTCAACAAGTTTAGAGGTGATATAGAAAGTCAGCCTACGGGTAGTCCCGGACTTGCTCAATGGCAAGCATTTTTGGTTGGTTTGAAAAAAGAACGTCTAAATCAAAAATATTTCAACTTAATTAAGAACTCTTTGTACGTAACTTCTTTGGAAGCCAGAGAAGACTATATGCAACGTAATAAAATAGCAGATTTTAGTTATGTAGCTCTCGATTATACATCAATTCCTGATAATCAGGTCAAAATCACCGACGATGACTATAAGGAATACTACGAAGAAAATAAGCAGTTGTTCAAAAATGCTGAAGAAACAAGAAGCTTTAAGTATGTGGTTTTTGATGCAAAACCCTCGGCGACGGATTCTGCCGAAATGAAGTCGAGAATTGATAAGATGGCGACAGAGTTTAGGGCTGCAACTAACGACTCCTTATTTGTTAGTATCAATTCTGATACCCGAAGCCCGGTAACGTATGTTCGTAAAGGGCAGCTTGATCCGGCCTTAGACAGCGTTGCATTTAAATCTCCGGCCGGCACCTTCATCGGTCCTGTTTTTTCGAACGGTACTTATAAGATGGCTAAAGTAATTGATGTAAAAATGGTAGCAGACTCGGCGAAGTCTGCTCATATTCTGGTTAATCCTACAGCTGAAGGCGGTTTAGACCGAGCAAAGGCCAAGGCAGATTCGATAGCCAACTTAATCCGTAAAGGTGCAGACTTTGCAGAGCTTGCGAAAAAATTCGGCACAGACGGAACGAAAGATAAGAGCGGAGATCTAGGTTACTATGCGTACGGAGCACAGGGTTTGGACAAGGATTATAATGAAGCTATTTTTTCCGGAAAAGTAGGCGACCTTAAAGTTATTACTTCCCAATACGGTGTTCATGTGATTAAAATTCAAGACCAAAGGGGATCTTCAAAAGTTGCTAAAGTAGCTGTAATCGACAAAGCGTTAACAAGCAGTAATAAAACTCAACAAGCAATCTATGCAAAAGCAGCTGCGTTTTTAGGTTCTATCGGCGATGGGGAGAATTTTGAAGAGAAAACGAAAAAACAAGGTCTTCAGGCATTAGATGCGGCAGATGTTACTGCAACTCAGTCATCAGTGCCCGGGCTCGAAAATGCTCGAGAGCTTGTACGTTGGGTGTTTAAAGCAGACAAGGGAAAGGTCTCTGAACAAGTTTATTCTTTCAATGATAAATATGTTGTTGCCAAAGTTACCCAAATAAAAGAGGAAGGAATTCCGCCTGTAGAACAAGTAAAACCGGCCATAGAGCCAAAGGTTAGAGATCTTGTTAAATCGCGTATGCTTACAGAAAAGATAGAAAAGGCCTTGGCAGGAGCGTCATCAATAAATGCGATAGCACAAAAGCTCGGTAAACAGGCATTTCCGGTGCAAAATGTTGTATTTGCAAATCCGATAATACCGAATGCCGGGCAAGAAAATAAAGTTATAGGAACAGTCTTCGGCCTCAACCCCGGAAAAATGTATAAAAATTCTATAATAGGCGAAAAAGGAGTGTATGTAGTTGCTCTTAACAAATTTACTAATCCGGCTCCTTTAACAAATACTTATCAGCAAAAAACCCAAATGATGAAAACTTTGGGACAGCAAGCTCAGGGACAAGCATTTAGAGTGCTGAGAGATAATGGGAATGTAAAAGATTATAGAGGAAAGTTCTTTTAATATTATTTGATCTAACTTTGCTTCCGGAGTTCAAGCTTCCGGATTTTTTGTTTTAGGAGATTGTTTACGAACGGTTAAACGATTACCAAATAAAATGATCTTATAAAAGTTAACATCGTTTTAACTTCTAAATTCAGACTTTTAATGGATATACAAGAAAATATTATAAATCGTGTTGCTCAAAGCGGATTAATCAGTTTTGATCTTGCCGACTTGTATCCGCAAGGCGAAAGGTTCCTGTATGATATTAAAGACAACCTTTTTCACGGGTTAATGTTGCGGGAAAAAGACTTCCGAGAATTTGTAAAAGAACACGATTGGAAACAATATTCCGGTAAGCATGTTGCAGTCACTTGTTCTACTGATGCTATTGTTCCTACTTGGGCTTATATGCTTTTAGCAAATAAACTTGCACCATTTGCAGAGACAATAGTTTTTGGAAACCTTGATACATTAGAAACTGTATTGTTCGACCGGGCTGTTAATGGGGTGGATTTAGAAAAATATCGTAATCAACGTTTGGTAATAAAAGGATGCGGTGAAATTCAAGTGCCGGTTTCCTCGTATGTAGCATTAACGCAAAGGCTGACAAAAGTTGCCAAAAGCATTATGTATGGTGAACCCTGCTCTACAGTGCCCATTTATAAAAGAAAAGATTAGGTGCTGAGGACTTAGCTATGAAAAAAATACTTTATCTAATAAGTTTCCTGCTTTTGGTAACGGGTGTCCCTGCTCAGGATAATTATGATCCTGCAGAAACTGTTTTCAAGCCGGGCGAAGAACTAAAATATCGTTTGAGATATGGTTTCATCGTAGCTGCCGAAGGGCTCTTAAAAGTTGAGGATTCCGACGTAAAATTTGACAACCGTCCTGTTCATCACCTTGTAGCGAACGGTAAAACTTCAGGATCTTTCGATTTTTTTTACAAAGTAAGAAACAGGTATGATTCTTATATTGACGAAAAAACTTTAATCCCGTATTTATATACAGAAAATGTTCGCGAATCTAATTATCGCAGAACCGATAAGGCAAGGTTTTATCCTGAGGAAAGAAAAATAGTTGCCAATAAAGGCACTTTCAAAGGTAAAGAGAAAACGTTTGATTTAGTTTCAGCGTATTATTTCATGCGAAGTTTAGATTTAAGCGGTGCAAAGTCCGGCAAAACATTTTCTATAAGTTATTACCTCAACGGCGATGTTTCAAGTCTTGACGTCCAATACATAGGCAAAGAGCGCATAAAAACTCCAATGGGTTATTTTGATTGCTTGAAATTTAGTCCTTCTATCCAACCCGGACGGGTATTTCGAAAAGACAGTAAGCTATATGTTTGGATCACAGACGACGGAAACCGAATTCCGGTAAAGGCTCAAGCCGATATTTTAGTAGGCTCTGTTACAATGGAACTTACGGGAGCAAATGGATTGAAGTTTCCGTTAAGTTTACGAGAATAAATAGGTTATGATGATTGAAGTGGGTGCTACACTGGTGCATGAAGATGTACTTCAGGAGAATTTTGTTTGTAACCTGAACCGCTGTAAGGGAGGCTGTTGTGTTGAAGGCGACTCAGGTGCTCCTTTAGAAATGAATGAATTAGCGGTACTCGAAGAGATATATCCTTTAGTAAAACCGTATATGACTGAAAAAGGGATAAATGCCGTTGAAGAGTACGGGGTTTGGGTTAAAGACTTCGAGGGAGATTATACCACTCCTTGCGTCGATGGCGATAAAGAATGCGCCTATGTAATGTGGGAAAACGGCATAAGCAAATGTGCTATCGAAAAAGCTTATGAGGAGGAAAAAATCCACTGGAAAAAACCCATATCCTGCCATTTGTATCCCATTAGGATTACCGCCTATCCGGAATTTGATATTTTGAATTACGATCGTTGGAATATATGTTCCTCCGCCTGTTCTTTCGGAAGAGAATTGAAAGTGTCCGTTTACGAGTTTTTAAAAGCACCTCTTATCCGTAAATACGGAGAAGCTTGGTATCAAGAATTGGAAGAAGCTGCAGAAACTTGCTGATTTATTCTCTGTTATTTAAATATTCTTTGTTCCGCTCTTTCTTTCTCGACTCTAAGTCCTTAAATCTATATCCTGTTTTGGATTGAACTTCTTGATTTTCACCCTTAATTCTTAATTCGTATCTAAACCCTTTTATTCTACGTACAAATTCACTTATTTTGAGCTTACATATATACTTTGAAAGGAATTGTACTTGCAGGCGGTTCGGGCACTAGGTTGCATCCGCTAACTCTCGCTACCAGTAAACAAATGATGCCTGTTTACGATAAACCCATGATTTATTACCCGCTTTCTATATTAATGCTTGCCGGAATTCGTGAAATTCTCATAATTTCTACTCCTCATGACCTTCCCAATTTTGAAAGATTATTAGGCGACGGCTCAAAATTGGGGTGTAAATTTTCTTATGCGGTACAAGAACAACCCAACGGGTTGGCTCAAGCCTTTGTTATTGGTGAAGGATTTATCGGCAAAGACAGCGTGGCTCTGATTTTAGGCGACAATATTTTTTACGGAGACGGCCTTTCAAATTTATTACAAGAATTGAAAGAGCCTGTGGGCGGAGTAGTTTTTGCCTATCCGGTAGCGGATCCGGAACGATATGGTGTTGTTGAATTTGATTCTGACAATAAAGTAATCTCGATTGAAGAAAAGCCGGAAAAACCGAAGTCAAGCTATGCAGTACCCGGGTTATATTTTTACGATAATTCGGTAGTTGAAATAGCTAAGAATATTACACCTTCTCATCGGGGTGAATATGAAATAACTGATGTAAATAAAGAATATTTAAAACAAGGGAAACTCACGGTAGGTGTCCTTAGCAGAGGAACAGCTTGGCTTGATACCGGGACTTTTAACTCTCTAATGCAAGCAGGGCAATTTGTGCAGGTAATTGAAGAACGGCAAGGGCTTAAAATAGGATGTATAGAGGAAGTTGCCTATCGTATGAAGTTTATTGGCGCAGAAGAGCTAAGATCAGTTGCTACCCCTCTGGTAAAGAGCGGATACGGGCAATATTTATTGAAGCTTTTGGAAAATAACATCTCTTAAAGCATATAACTTTTCTTTTACAAACACAGATTAACATTGTTTAAAATTTTTATCTTTGCCGGCTTATAACAACAAGTTAGAGCCTTTGGTAAAGCTAATTTTGTTATGACGTACTATCAATGAAAGTTGCACTAATAACAGGAATCACGGGGCAGGACGGGGCTTATCTGGCTGAGCTATTAATCAAAAAAGGTTATAAAGTTCACGGTATAAAAAGGAGGAGTTCTCTCTTTAATACCGATCGAATTGATCATCTTTATCAAGATCCGCACGAGAAAAACCTTAAACTTGAACTCCACTACGGAGACCTAACAGACTCTACCAATCTTATTAGGATAATTCAAGAAGTTCATCCGGACGAAATATACAATCTCGCTGCCCAAAGCCATGTCAAAGTAAGCTTTGATACTCCGGAATACACCGCAAATGCCGACGGAATTGGGACCCTGCGAATCCTTGAGGCGGTTCGTTTACTCGGTTTAGCCAAGAAAACAAGAGTTTATCAAGCTTCTACTTCCGAACTTTACGGACTGGTCCAAGCTGTTCCGCAAAGTGAAACTACGCCGTTCTATCCCCGTTCACCCTACGCTGTTGCAAAAATTTACGGTTATTGGATTACTGTAAACTACCGTGAAGCGTATGGAATGTTTGCGTGCAACGGAATATTGTTTAATCACGAAAGTCCCGTTAGAGGTGAAACATTTGTTACTCGAAAGATAACTAGGGCGGCAGCAAAAATTGCTTTAGGACTACAAGGATGCTTGTTTTTAGGAAATCTATCTGCTCAGCGAGATTGGGGGCACGCAAAAGATTATGTAGAAGCAATGTGGTTAATTCTTCAACAAGAAACACCCGAAGATTACGTTATAGCTACAGGTGTTACAACTACCGTTCGTGATTTTGTTAAAATGAGCTTTTCAGAGTTAGGAATTGAAATTGAATTTAGTGGAAAAGATGAAAACGAGAAAGGCGTTATTGTTGATGTGGATGATGCAGTTCTTCAAAACCTTGGCTTAAGCAAAGACGCATTAAAATCCGGACAAACTGTTGTTAAAGTTGATCCTAAATATTATCGCCCTACCGAGGTTGATTTACTATTAGGAGATCCTACTAAAGCAAACTCAAAGTTAGGCTGGACCCCAAAATATGATCTACCCGCTTTAGTTAAAGACATGGTTCATTCGGACTTGCAACTTATGAAACGAGACGAATATTTAAGGCAAGGCGGATTTAACATTTTAAATTATTTTGAATAAATAGGCAGAAAAAGATCAGCGAAGACGAAAACATCTCCATGCAAAAACGACTATTCCGCTTAAATCCATTTTTAAAAACCCTTTCTTTGCTGATACTCTTGGTCTTAGCCGTTCCGGCTTTTTCTCAAAATATCAGTCAGCAAAATTTCAGTAATATTCGGGTCGACGAGTTAAGCGATGATCAGATACGCCAGTTTATTGCACAGGTAGAAGCAAGCGGACTATCGGAGGCGCAATTAGAGCAAGTCGCTGCGGCGAGAGGAATGAATTCTACCGAAATTCAAAAGCTACGGCAAAGGGTTGATCAAATCAGAAAGAAAGATCAAAATTCCGGTAATCAAAAGCAATTGGGAACCTTTAAACAAAGCTCCGAAAGATCAGGTAGAACTTATAATAATACTCAGGACTCGGTCGATGTGCGACCTGGGGATTCATTATCAGTTGCCGATAATGCATTAACGCTACTAAAATCAAAAATATTCGGTGCCGATTTATTTAGAAATACGCGACTTACTTTCGAGCCTAATCTTCGAATGGCTACACCTCAAAATTATGTAATCGGCCCTGACGACGAGCTTTTGATTGATATTTACGGCTATTCGGAAGCAAGTTATAAATTAACGGTATCTCCTGAAGGGAATATAAATGTTCCGTATGTGGGTGTTATTCCCGTTGCCGGAATGACTATAGAACAGGCTACTTCAAGAATTAAATCTCGCCTGTCTTCCATTTATTCCGGTTTGCGTTCAGGTAATACTTCCGTAAGTATTGCAATCGGAAATATCAGAAGTATTAAGGTTATACTTACCGGCGAAATAGCAAAGCCCGGCACCTATACGCTTCCCTCACTTGCCACTTCTTTTAATGCCTTGTATGCTTCGGGCGGTCCCACCGAGAACGGGTCTTTCAGGCAAATAAATGTGATAAGAGGCGGAAAAAAAATAGCTGTATTGGATATTTACGATTTCTTACTGCAAGGGCAATTAAAAAATAACGTCCGCTTGCAGGATAATGATATTATACAGGTTCCCACTTATAGCACGCGAGTGGAGGTTGTCGGCCAAGTAAAGCGCCCCGGGATTTTTGAAATCCTTCCGCAAGAGGAATTAAGTGATTTGATTCGGTTTGCAGGAGAGTTTACTGAGAGGGCTTATAAAGCAAGAATTAAAGTTTTAAAGAATACAGAGACTGAGCGAAAAATTCAAGATATAACTTCAGCTCAATTTAATGTTTATAAGCCTTCTTCGGGCGACAAATATTTTGTCGATGAAGTTCTCGAGCGTTTTGAAAATCGCGTTACTATTGCGGGTGCTGTTTTTCGCCCCGGACAATTCGAATTAACATCGGGTTTAACTGTAAGTCAGTTAATAAGAAAGGCAGAAGGAATACGCGAAGATGCATTTAGAAACAGAGCTTATATAGTCCGGCTGAAAGAAGATTTACAAACCGAATTGGTTTCGTTTGATTTAGGCAAAGTATTAGCCGGGCAAGCACCGGATGTCCCTTTACAAAGGGAAGACTCAATCAGTATTTCGTCAATATTCGATATCAAAGAAGAATACACCATTCGAGTAGAAGGCGAAGTTAGAACTCCCGGAACTTTAAAATTTGCTGAAGGAATGAGCTTGGAAGATGTTATTATTCAGGCGGGAGGATTAAAAGAAAGTGCAACTCCACAGCGAATAGAAGTTTCCCGAAGAGTTAAAAATAGCAACGCTCTATCCGCTTCCGCAAAAACGGCAGAAGTTTTTCAGGCTGATGTAAGCAGGGATTTAAAGGGCCTTACAGCGGGGTTTACATTGCAGCCATTTGATATAGTAGTAGTAAGACCTTCTGCAGGTTATGAAGTTCAGCGAATTGTTAGAGTTGAAGGCGAAGTATTGTATCCCGGGATTTACACCCTTTCAAAAAAGGATGAAAGAATATCTGATTTAATAAAAAGAGCCGGTGGTTTTACGGCCCTTGCCTATCCTGAAGGTGCTTCATTAAAAAGGTCCGGTTCACAACAGGGAGACAGTATAGAAGTAACCAGAAAAATGGAAAAAGAACGCTTGAAAAAATTTCAACGCTTACAAAAATCCATTAATGATACTGTAACCATTAACTTATCAGAGGAGGAAGTACTCAGAAACAGTTTTGTGGGAATTAATTTACCGAAAATTTTAAACAAACCCGGTCAAAAAGAAGATATATTTTTAGAGGAAGGAGATATATTGAGTGTACCTAAGCAGTTGCAGACGGTCAAGGTAAACGGGGAGGTACTTTCACCGAATACTGTAATTTTTTCCAAAAATAGGGGATTTAAAGAGTATGTGTCGAACGCTGGTGGCTTTTCTCAAAAAGCCTTAAAAAGGAGATCATATATCATCTACGCTAATGGGTCGGTAAAGAGTACGAAGAAGGTGTTCTTTTTTAATAATTATCCTTTGGTTAAGCCGGGTGCAGAAATTTTTGTTCCGAAGCGAGATGATAAGCCGAATTTGACGGTTCAGCAATTGGTAGGGGTGACTTCAGGACTGGCTTCATTAGCTGTTATTATTATTAGTTTGTTGCGTTAATAATGGAGCAGGCACCGGAAGAACTATATAACGAGGAAATTTCTCTAAAGGAAGTGATCTTGAAACTAAGTGAATGGTATAAGTATCTCTTATTAAAGTGGAAGGTTATTTTGTTAGCGGGAATAATAGGAGGTGTAAGCGGGTTTCTCTATGCGTGGTCAAAGAAGCCTGTTTACACATCTGAATGTACCTTTGTATTAGAAGATTCGGGTTCAGGAGCGGCATTAGGTCAGTATGCCGGAATAGCATCCATGGTTGGAATTGATTTAGGGGGCTCGGGAGGTAATGGAATTTTCCAAGGAGATAATATAATTGAGCTTTATAAATCCCGTACCATGATTGAAAAGACTCTTTTGACATTCTCGGATGTCGGGGGCCGGGAAGAATTGTTAATTGATAGTTATATACGGATTAATAAACTCAGGGATAGCTGGAATAAAGAAGAGTTAAAGAAGTTAAAGTTCAACCGAAATAAGCACGACTTTACCAAATTACATGACAGCATAATAACAGTTGTTGTAAAAGATATCAACAAGCATTATCTGACAGTTGAAAAACCCGACAAAAAATTGAGTATAATAGCTGTTAAGGTTAATTCAACGAATGAAGAATTCTCCAAAGCTTTTACAGATAAGATAGTAGAAAACGTAAACCAGTTTTACATTCAAACTAAAATAAAAAAGTCGATCGAAAATATATCTATACTTCAAAGGCAGGCAGATAGTGTAAGGACTATTTTAAATGCTTCTATAACTGGAGTAGCTTCATCTATCGATGCAAATCCAAACGCTAATCCGGCATTGCAGATACTACGGGCTCCTTCTCAACGAAAACAAATAGATATCCAGGCAAATTCTTCGATGTATGCAGAAGTGGTCAAAAATTTAGAAATATCTAAGATCGCCATGCGAAAAGAGACCCCGCTAATACAGATAATTGATAGGCCAATTATTCCATTAGATAAGAATACGACAAATAAAATAACGGCTATAATAATCGGCGGGTCAGTGGTTTCTTTATTAGTAATAATATCGTTGCTGTTATCTAAATTAGTCAGGGATATTATTGCGTAAGTAATTCTTTATTTCTTAAATAAGCATGTTAGATTTAAATAATAAACAAATTTTGATTACCGGTGGCACCGGATCCTTGGGCAAGGCACTTACTAAAACAGTTATTAGTAAATGGCCCGGAGTAAAGCGGCTTGTAATATTCTCTCGCGATGAGCAAAAGCAGTTTGAAATGGCACAGGAATATCCGGAAGCTATTTATCCGCAAATTCGTTTTTTTATAGGTGATGTTCGAGATTCGGATCGTCTGAAAACGGCTTTCAGAGGAATTGATTATGTGATTCATGCGGCAGCAATGAAGCACGTTCCTATTGCGGAATACAATCCGATGGAGTGCGTAAAAACGAATATTAACGGTGCCGAAAATGTTATCAATGCTTCGTTAGAATCGCAGGTTAAGCATGTTGTGGCTCTTTCTACCGATAAAGCAGCAGCACCAATTAACTTGTACGGCGCTACGAAACTTGCTTCAGATAAACTCTTTGTAGCTGCAAACAACATTCGTGGAGAAAACCCTATAAAATTTTCGGTTGTAAGATATGGCAACGTAATGGGCTCTAACGGATCTGTTATTCCGTTCTTCCTTAAGAAACGAAAAGAGGGTTCATTACCGATTACAGTAGAAACCATGACCCGTTTTAATATTTCTCTTCAAGATGGAGTTGGTATGGTTTTACATGCTTTAGGTACTGCTTGGGGCGGAGAAATTTTTGTGCCTAAAATACCGTCGTATAAAATAACTGATGTTGCAAAGGCAATAGGCCCAGATTGCGATTATCCTGTTGTGGGCATTCGGCCGGGAGAAAAAATTCACGAAGAAATGATTACCTCATCAGATTCTTTTTTTACATACGACATTGGCAAATACTACACTATTCTACCCCAAACACCACGGTGGAAAGTAGAGGATTTTATCAGTAGTTTTAGTGCAGTTAAGGTTAAAGAAGGTTTTCAATACAGTTCGGGCGACAACTCGGAATGGGTTTCAGTTGAAGAACTTCGGTCTCTAATAAAAGAACATGTAGACTCTACTTTTACAGTTTAAAAAATGGCAATTCCCTATGGTAAACAATTAATTACAGATGAGGATATTCAAGCTGTAATTTCGGTTCTAAAATCTAATTTTCTAACTCAAGGCCCAAAGATTGAAGAGTTCGAAGGGGAATTCGCAAAGTATATTGGCTGTAAATATGCAATAGCAGTATCTAATGGTACAGCGGCCTTACATCTATGCGCTATAGCTTTAGAAATTAAAAAGGGTGATAAAGTAATTACAACTCCAATCACTTTTGCCGCTTCGGCAAATTGTGTGAGATATTGTGATGGCGAAGTTGTATTTTCTGATATCGATCCTATATCATATTTGCTGGATATTGATGGTGTTAGAAAACTTCTAGAAGATGCTCCAAAAGGAACATATAAAGGTATTATTCCGGTCGACTTCGCTGGGAGAGCTGTCAATTTGGAAGCTTTTAAAGAATTGGCAGACCAATATGGGTTATGGATTATTGAAGATGCATGTCATGCACCGGGCGGTTATTTTGTAGATAGTACAATGACGAAACAAAATTGCGGGAATGGAACCTTTGCCGATTTGGCTATTTTTTCTTTTCACCCGGTTAAACATATCGCTACAGGCGAAGGTGGAATGATTACGACTAACTCCGAAGCTTTATATCATAAGCTTTTGCAATTAAGAACACATGGTATAATTAAGAATGCAGCTCAATTCTCAAACGATATTTCTTTTGCTGAAGGTGTTGAAAGCACAGATAGCATCACATATCCTGAATGGTATATGGAAATGCAAGCTTTAGGATATAACTATAGACTGTCGGATATTCACGCCGCCTTAGGAATATCGCAGTTGAAAAGAGCGGGAGCTGGTATGGTTAGGCGAAAGGAGATTGCACAAAAATACGATGATGCTTTCAACGGTAAATCATTTATTAAAGGGCAATCTGGATTTGTAAATGGACACGCATATCATTTATATATTTTAGAAGTTGAAGATAGACAGGGATTATATAACCATCTCAGAAAAAAGGGGATATTTGCACAGATTCATTATATACCATGTCATTTAATGCCCTATTACAAAGAATTGGGGTCAAAGGAAGGAGATATGTCAAAAGCAGAAAGTTATTATAAAAACTGTATCAGTTTACCAATGTATCCTGCTTTAACTGAGGAAGAACAGAGATACGTTATTGAAAAAATAGATGAATATTGTAACAAATGAAAAGTATGAATATCCGTTATTGTTCCAGATGTCTATTTCCTGAGACTAAACCAGATTTATTTTTCAACGACGAAGGTGTATGCTCTGCATGTGAGGCGGCGGCTCTGAAGCACAATTTGATTGACTGGGTTCAGAGAGAAAAAGATTTTTACACGATCATAAATAAATATAAGAAGCATGAAAGTGAGGTTGGATATGATTGTTTAATACCAGTGAGTGGAGGTAAGGACAGTACCTATCAGGCCTATTTCATGAAAGAAGTCTGCGGTTTAAATCCGCTATGCGTTTGTTTTGAAACAACCAATCTAACGGACGTTGGCCAGAAAAACTTAGATAATATCTCAAAAATGGGGATTGACGTCATTTATTTCAAAAAGAACTATAATGCTTACAGGAGTATGGTGGTGGAAGGTTTTAAGAGGGTAGGAGATGAGATGTGGCCAAATCATCTAGGCATTTTCACCGTACCCATTCATATAGCCGTTAAATTCGGTATACCATTAGTTATATGGGGCGAAAATCCTCAGCAAGAGTATGGAGGGCCTGTAGAATCAATTGAAAACAAGTATCTGAATAGAAAATGGCTGGAGGAATTTGGTGGTTTACTGGGAAATAGGATTCAAGATATGATCGGCATTGACGGCTTGACAAAGAAAGATTTAACACCTTATTTCTACCCCTCTGATGAAGAGATTGAAAAAGTGGGTGTAGTGGGTATTTTTTTAGGTCATTACTTTTTTTGGGATGCGAGGAAGCAATTGGACATTGTGAAACAACACGGTTTCTCCGTGAAAGAAGACGGCCCGGTTGAAGGTACATATACTAATTATGAGAATTTAGATGAAAAAATGCATAGTCTTCATGATTATTTGAAATATGTGAAGTATGGATTTGGAAGAGCAACAGATCACGCTTGTATAGATATAAGAAACAATAGAATTACCAGAGAGGAAGGCTTAGATTTAGTTAAGAAGTATGATGGAAAGTACCCACACTTTGGAGTAGATGAATTTGTGCAATACTCAGGGATTTCGAAAAATGAGGTGGATAAAATCATTGACTCATTTACAAATCCAGTCTTATTCGCACAGGATCAACAAGAGAATTTTTTAAGGGATGGAGAAGGAAATCTTATTAGGAATTTTAAGTTTGAATAAATGGTAGCCATTATCGACTATGGAATGGGCAACGTTGCATCAGTTCAAAAAGCTTTAGAATTTCTAAACATCGAAAACACTATTACGGATGATCACTCAATGATTCAGTCATGTGATGTTATTTTATTGCCGGGGGTAGGGTCGTTCGCCCAAGGAATGAGAAATCTTAGAGAGAGAAATCTTATTGATATCCTAACAAATGAAGTGATGGTAAAAAAGAAGAAGTTTATTGGCATTTGTTTGGGTATGCAACTAATGATGGACAAAGGGATAGAACCTTATGAATGCGCCGGTTTAGGGTGGGTCAGAGGTGAAGTAGCAAAGCTTGAAATAGAGAACTTAAATGTTCCTCATATGGGGTGGAATAATATTGAGGTTTTTAAAAATGAATATTATAAGAATTGTATCTCAAAAGATTTCTATTTTATTCATAGTTACCATGTTGTTCCAAATATAGATAGCGATATAGCTGCGACAGTCAATTATGGATTTAATATTGTTGCTAGCATCCAGAAGGAAAATATATTTGCAACGCAGTTCCACCCTGAAAAAAGCCAAACAACAGGATTAATGCTTTTGAGAACTTACTTCTGTTAGAATGCTCAAAGCCAGAATTATACCTATATTAACTTTTAATGGGTTTGGGTTAGTTAAAACGAAACGATTTTCTAATCCTAGGATGGTAGGAAATCCAGTACAAACCGCAAAAGTTTATAATAGTAGAGGTGTAGATGAATTAGTATTTTTAGATATTTTCGCTAGCACACAAAAGCGGAAGTTGAATTTAAAGCTCGTATCTGATGTAATAAAGCAGTGTTATATGCCTGTAGCTATAGGGGGAGGTGTAGATAGTATTCAAGACATTAATGACTTGTTGAAAATAGGAGCCGATAAAGTGATAATAAAATCTCAAGCACTGTTAAATATTGACTTTATAAAAGAAGCGGTTTCTTTTTTTGGAAGCCAATGCATTAGTATAGCTTTAGATGGATATAAAACTGCGAGCGGATATAAAGTTTATAACACTCTTGGTGTTGATATTTCTGTTGACGACTTTGTTTCAAAGTTGCCTAATGTTGGGGAATTCATTTTAATGAGCGTAGACAGAGACGGTATGATGGAAGGTTTTGATATTCAGTTAATTAATCATGTTTCTAAATTAACTAATATACCAATTATCGCCGCTGGCGGAGGAGGGAATATGGATCATTACAAACAATTGTTTTTACAAACAGACATTAGAGCGGTGGGGTCTTCAAGTATTTTCCATTTTACCCAATTCACTCC
Source organism: Sphingobacteriaceae bacterium (assembly GCA_043763625.1). Lineage (GTDB taxonomy): Bacteria > Bacteroidota > Bacteroidia > Sphingobacteriales > Sphingobacteriaceae > Rubrolithibacter. The sequence goes on from JAYULL010000095.1 coordinate 21,047, forward strand.
TTTGGATATTAAAAATGAATTAAGTCAAATTGGTATCCCCGTAAGGATATAAGTAATAGTTTGAAAAAGATTGCAATCATTCCGGCTAGGGGAGGAAGTAAGAGAATACCTAAAAAAAACATCAAATCGTTTTTAGGCAAGCCCATTATTGCGTATTCTATTTTAGCAGCCTTAGAAAGCGGCCTTTACGATGAAGTGATGGTGACTACCGACTGCGATGAAATAGCAGAAACAGCTGTTAAGTATGGAGCCCGAACACCCTTTATCAGAAGTAGGAAAAATAGTAGTGACGTTGCAACTACGGTTGATGTTTTAGTGGAAGTGTTAAATTGGTATCGAGATTGTGAAAACACCAAGTTTGACTTGGGTACTTGCATTTATGCGTGTGCACCCTTCGTTAATTCAGTTTTGTTAAATCAATCCGTCATTTTACTAGAACAGAGGAATGCTGATTGTGTTTTCCCTGCTGTGGCGTATTCCCATCCAATACAAAGAGCTTTTGAGATGAAAGGCTCGGGAAATATTGTGCCCTTTACTGAAGGTGATTCAGAGGGCAGAACCCAGGATTTAGCAAAAACATATCATGATGCTGGCATGTTTTATACATTTCAAGTAGAAAAGTTAATTACGACTAAAAGTCTTAGAACAAGTGAGACTTTTGCGATTGCAATTAGTGAGTTGCAGGCTCAAGATATAGATACCCCAGAAGACTGGTTTTTAGCGGAAATGAAATACCGTTTATTTGGCAATGAGAAGTTATAGATGTTTAAATAACAAATGTTGGGAAAGTAACGGGTTCTCTATTACTACGATTAGAGAACAAGACAAGTATTTTATTATGAAATGGCGTAATGAACAATTGTATCATTTGCGACAAAACAAGCCATTGACAATAGAAGATCAGGAAAATTATTTTAAGAACACAATTGACAAGTTATTTGAAAAAGAGAGACCCGAACAAATTTTGTTTTCATTTTTAAAAGCAGGTACATGCATCGGATATGGAGGATTGGTTCATATCAACTGGATTGATAAAAATGCAGAGGTTTCATTTGTAATGGATACTACCCTGGAAGATGACCATTTTGATGAATTATGGTCTAAGTATTTAGAACTTATCGAGCAAGTAGCGTTCCGGGATTTAAATCTCCATAAAATTTTTACTTATGCATTCGATTTAAGACCTCGCTTGTACCCTTTATTAATAGACAATGGATTTGAACACGAGGCGACTCTAAAAGAGCATTGTGAATTTGACGGAGGTTTTAAAAATGTTTTAATCCATTCGAAAATAAAATCGGTACCTTATCTTAAAAAAGCACAGCTTACTGATACTGATATTATTTATAAATGGGCTATTGATCCAGAAATAAGAAAATATTCTTTCGACCAAAAACCTATCGAATATGAAAAACACGTGGAATGGTTTAAATCTAAAATAAAAGACGACGCTTGTTTATACTATATTCTACGTTTAGGAAATAATAACTTAGGTTCTATTAGGCTCGACGTCAATAAGGAAGGGATAGGCTTAATTAGTTACCTGATTGAACCAGATTTACAAGGGAAAGGGTATGGGCTGTTGCTTTTAAAAAAAATCGAAAATATTATTAAAGGACGATCAATAACGAAACTTGTAGGGAGTGTATTAGCAGAGAATTTCGCCTCTTTAAAAATATTCAGAAAAATGGGTTATTCAGAACATAAACGAGAAGGAAAATTTGAATTTATAAAGGAGGTAGAAATTTGAATTTAGAAAAAAAGAAGTTGGAAATAGTACCCATTTTTATAATAACAAGGTTTATCATCTATTCACATCGGCGGTGGGATCTATATGGGAGCTAACCCAGCTGGCGCGCTAGCTTCTTACTAAAGGCGTATCAGAAAGTTACATTCCTTTCATTTTATAGCCTTAGAAAAAAATACATATTCAAATTAAAGGAAAAATACGACATAGCATCATGTTTTCGAAAAAAGAAATCCGAAAAATGGAATATTAATTGGAAGTGGCAAAAAGAAAGAATCATCGATTATCGACGAATTAAACTAGTTGTTACGGCTTTGCACGCGATATGGAGAATAGTTTAATTCTTTCGACGGAACTTTTATTGAAGACTCCCAACGGAGTTATAGAAGTCCAAAATTATAAATATAGAGGAAGCCCTTTGTGTCGGCAATCTTTAGGGTAATTAACATATGAAAATCGGTTTGTTTGAACTAAATTACAACTCAAGTGTTCTCATCATTGCGGAATTATCTGCCAATCATAACGGAAGTTTAGATGTTGCGATTGAGACAATTAAAGCTGCGAAACGTGCAGGGGCTGATGCTATAAAATTGCAAACTTATACAGCTGATACTCTCACGATAGATAGTGATAAGGATGATTTTAAATTAAAACAGGGCACTATTTGGGATGGACAAACATTTTACCAATTATATAAGGACGCCTATACTCCTTGGGAATGGCATGAGCAATTGTTTAAAGCAGCTGCGGATGAAGGATTGATTTGCTTTTCTTCCCCTTTTGATCCTACCTCTGTAGAATTATTAGAAAGTCTTCATGTGCCGGCGTATAAAATAGCCTCTTTTGAAATCACAGATATTCCTTTAATTGAGTTAGTTGCATCTAAAGGTAAACCTGTAATTATCTCTACCGGAGTTGCTGAAGAAGAAGATATTGAACTAGCTTTGGATGCGTGTAGAAGAATGGGTAATTATAGCATTGCATTATTAAAATGTACATCCAGTTATCCGGCCCCTATCGAAGAAGCCAACATGATTATGGTTAGGGACTTGGCCGAACGTTACGGCGTAATCAGTGGATTATCTGATCATACTATAGGCATTACAGCTCCAGTGGTTGCAACGTGTTTTGGAGCAAAAATTATTGAAAAGCATTTTATTCTTGATCGTTCAATCGGTGGTCCAGATGCATCTTTTTCTATGAATGAAAAGGAATTTACCGACATGGTTAAAGCGGTAAGAGACGCAGAAAAAGCAATTGGTACAATAGATTATGTGTTAACCGAAAAACAAAAACAAGGAAAAGAGTTCTGTCGCTCTTTGTATGTAGTAAAAGACATTATAGCAGGAGAAACAATTACGGAGGAAAATGTAAGATCGATTAGACCTGGATTTGGGCTGCATCCGAAATATTACAAGGAGGTACTTGGTAAAAAAGTATCACAAAATATCCAGTCCGGAACTAGATTAAATCTTTCAATGTTGATTTTATAAATAATATATCTTGAAAAAAATAATAAATCAATTCCTTCTTATAACACACATAAGAATCGTAGTGGGTAAGGCCCGATTATTCTATTTTACAAAAATTTTAAGATCTCTAAAAACAATAGAGTCAAATGACGCTATTAAAATGACTGTGAAGCATAATTTAAAGGGATTAACACAATTTGGATTAAGTAGAATGAATAAGATAATTAAACCTTTATCGGTTTTGGAGAATGTATCAAAAGATTCCAAAATATTGGTAATCGGTCCAAGAAACGAGGAGGACTTATTGAATTTAATTGGGAACGGATTTAATAAAAAAAACCTAATAGGACTCGACTTAATTTCGTATTCCCCCCTTATCGAAATCGGTGACATGCACAACACAAGATATGATGAAAATTACTTTGACGTAGTGGTGTGCGGTTGGACTTTAAGTTATAGTAATTATCCGTTCAAATTCGCGAAGGAAATGACGCGAATAACAAAAAATGGCGGAGTCGTAGCTATTGGTGTAGAATACTCTACACTTTCTCTAGAAGATGATATTGAGGTTCATCAAGGCTATAGCTTGACTACTGAAGGATTTGATAGGATAAATTCTGTCGCAGCTATATTAAAACTCTTTTCTAATAATGTTGGGGAAGTGTACTTTAATCATGACGCACCGAACAAAATTTCACATACAGGAAAATTGAAAGACAATGTCTCCTCAGTTGTAGCAATTTTTTCTTTAAAAAAATAATTTACGCGATGTTGTTAATGTCTTTTAAATATAATCACTCTCTTGTTTCATAAGCTTCTACAGAAAATAGCCAACATGAAAAATTTACTTAGGAAAATATATTATCAATATAAATTAAAAATAGGATACCGTGCTTTTTTGGCGTCAAATAGTACCTCTAAAGAGGCATACATAGCGCTTAGGCAGATGTTTGTATTAACCAAAGGGAAATCCAGTGATGACCTTTCGGAAAAAATCTCAAAGCGAATAGGAAAGTATAATATAATTGACGAGAAAGGCATTTTGGGTTTTGAAAATAAGGATGCTGTAAAAAAGGCTGTCGTTGAAATGAAGAGAGATGGCTATTATATTTTTGAGAAAAAGCTCCCTGAAAGTGTAGTCAATCAAATTGTTGAGGTAGCTTTGACAACTGAATGTAGTTATCTAAATGTGGATTCAGGAGATTACGAGGAAGAAAAGGTAGTTATTAATTTTGAGAGGATCTTAAGTCCAAGGTATGAAATACCTGCCTCCAATGTCGTCAATCACCCCGTTTTTCAGAGTATTATTTTCGATACTTCCCTTTTAGCGTTTGCGCAAGAATATTTAGGCGTAAAGCCGATTATTGATCTTATTGCGTTTTGGTGGAGTGTCCCATTTCAAGGCAAAGGAAAGTCCGCTGCCGCCCAAATGTATCACTTTGATTTAGATAGAATAAAATTTTTGAAATTTTTCTTTTATTTGACAGATGTTGATACTAATACGGGGCCTCATTGTTATGTAAAAGCATCTCATCAAGGTTTACCGAAAAAAATCGATAGAGATGGACGCTTTACCGATGAAGAAGTTGCTGAAATTTACGGGGCAGATAATTTGTTAGAAATCTGTGGTGTTAGAGGATCAATAATAGCTGTCGATACGCGAGGATTTCATAAGGGTAAGGAGCTTTTAAAGGATAAAAGGTTATTGTTTCAGATAGAGTTTGCTAACAGTATGTTTGGGCAATATTATCCCCCTCTCAAAATTAATGTTCTAAACGAAGCTAATAAGGAGATTTTTGAAAATTACGGATATACATATAAGCAAATTTTTTATTAAATGCTTATTTAAAGATTTTATAATCGGAAGGAAAATGATTGTGGACACTTTGGTGTATACGGTACTACCTAGGCTTTCCTTTGTCGCATCTTTGTTCATATTGCCTTTCATCTCACCATACTTGACTCTAGAGGATTATGGTATTTACGGACAGTTAATCTCATACATTGCTCTTTTTCAGATATTTATTGGATTAGGCCAGGTGGTTGTGATGCAAAATTCATTCTTTACTCACAAAGAGAATTACAAGTTAGTGTGGCGTAGATCTTTCGCAATTATGTGTTTCGCTGGATTATTAAGCAGTATTGTTTTAGCGTTTATTTTGAAGGTCACTGTTTTTAAAAACTCCGACGACAATTTTTTGCCTACAATTGCCGCAACTACAATTTATTTGATTTTAAATCCATTAGACTCAGTTGTGGTAAATTATTACACTTTAAAAGAAAAGTCATTGCCATACGCATATGGGATGGCTTTTGTAGGTGTTGTCACTACAGTATCTATGTTAATAACAATAAAATATTTAAAAATGGGATACATGGGATGGATAATCTCCCTACCTTTGAATGCCGTTTTTACTAACATAGTTTTTTTTAAAAAAATCTACTTAAAAGAGAAACTCTACCCACAATTCAATGTAGGTAAGAAATTTCTAATTAAAGCACTTCGCGTCGGTCTTCCTCTTACGCCTCATCAATTATCACTTTATGTATTGGGCTTATCCGACCGGATTTTGTTAAGTTACTTCAACGTCAGCGTTAAACAGATTGGATTTTATAGCCAAGGTTACAATTTAGGATCTCAAGGGGGGGTCGTTGTTAACGGGGTTTTTCAAGCTTTTTCTAAACGAATTCAGGAAGCATTTAGAGGAACAGAGAAAGTGCACCGAGGATTTATTAGGAAAGCTATCATTCGGCTACCGGTCACCATATCTTTAATATTATTTTTAGCTGGAATTTGGTCAAAAGAAGGTTTTTCTTTTCTTTTTAGAAATCCAAGTTTACAAGAGGCCTACCCCATAACTATATTGGTGCTAAGCTCCTATATGTTCTGGAGCATATATAGCTTTTTTACTTACCCTCTTTCCATAAAAGGACAAACTTTTTCAATTTCTAAAATAACCTTATTAGCTGCGGCTTTTAATTTAGTCGGAAATTTTGTCTTTATACCGCATTATGGCATATGGGGAGCATTAGTGGTAACATACCTTTCTTATATGATTTTTGGTTTTGCAGGATTATTAAATAAAGAAAATAGAACTTACCTAAATCGCTATATTAATGTTTTCCCATTAAGTGCATTATTGCTTGTTATAAATGTGATGCTTTTTGTTATTGCATATTCTATTAAAGACGAAGGTGTTATTGTGAAGATTGGTTTAACAGTATTCATCTTATGCTTTTCCTTATTTATCTTCAAAAAACAAAATAGTAATGTTCCTTCCGTTTTTTAAATATGAGAATACTTATTCAAAATACATATCCTGAAACTCCGCACTTTGAAACTGAACTCGAAATCGCTCTAAATCACCTTAAAAACGGCCACGAGGTTTATTTTTTGCCTTATATACATCAATTTAAACATTGCTTTTATAATCCTGAAAACACTTTTTACAGAAAACTTTTAGCAAGAAATGTCTTTGATAATGGCCTAAAATTATTAAAGTCCGTAGCACCAAAAAATGCATCTATCTCCGTTTTAAATTATCCCGAGGTTCATATTCCGGATAATATCTTTCCTGGGGCAGCTGATATTGATGATCTGAAAAAAATCACCTATCGAGGGATTGATTTAGGTCTTGCTACCGCGTCATCTATAATTTCTTATAAGAGGGAGCATAAGCTCAATATTTATAAAAATGAAACTTTGATTGCCAACGCATACTACACAGCAGTGTTTGTTTACGAGTCTACAAAACTATTAATGCAAAGGCTTAAATTTGATAAGGTTGTGTTGTTTAACGGTCGCTTTGTAGAAAATAGGCCTTTGTTAAGGATATGTCAGGAAAATAACATTAATTATTCAACTCATGAAAGGGCTGGTGTATTGCAACACTATTTAGTCAGGGAGAACGATATTCCTCATTCAATTGAAACCGCTAGCAAAGAAATAGACAAAATCTGGGAAACTGGATCTATAGATAAAAGAAAAGTAGGGATGGATTTTTTTATCAATCGTAGAGCCAGGGTTCAACAAGGATGGCATTCTTATACTACGAGTCAGGAGCCAGGCATTCTTCCGGCCGGATTTGATCGTTCGAAGAGAAATATTGCGATATTTAATTCTTCTATCGATGAATGTGAGGGCATTGATGGATATAGCAATCCTATTTATAAGGATGAAAATGTTGCAATTACGCAAATCTGCGATGATTTAAAAGATCAGACTGATTTAAGGATATATCTGCGTGTACATCCAAATTTAAAGGGACTAAGAAATAGTCAGATAATTGAATTGTATAATCTTAAAAATAAAACATCAAATCTAGTAATTGTTGAAGCTGGTGAAAAAGTTGATTCGTATTCATTAATGGAAGCTGCTGATGTAGTCTTAACGTTTGGTTCTACGACAGGTATCGAAGCTGCCTTTTGCGGTAAACCTGTTGTGTTTGCCGGAAAATCGTTCGCTGAAAATCTTAGGTGTTTTCATAAGCCTTCATCCCATCAAGAATTGATGAAATTTATCTTGAATAGAGAGTTAAAGCCCTTAGATAAAGAAGAAGCAATTAAATATGGTTATTGGGAATTAAGTTATGGTACTTCTTTCAAATATTATCAACCCGCGTCAGTAACCACCGGGCTTTTTTTGGAAACGCAAGTGGGGCCAACGGGAATATTTAAATTTTTAAAACAAACCAAAAATTTTATAAGAAATATCAGATAAATCATATTTGGTGTGAAGTGTAAGATTATTCTCTCTACTTACATCAAGGCATGCGATTTATCTCGACTTTAAGTCTCTAGTATTTCAAGCCCTTAATGATTTTGAGCTTTGACATGTTGGAAAATGACCATTGTAATAAGGATATTATCTTTCGCTCATGAATTAAAAAATTGCTATTGGCAAGGGAGGCATAGAACCCTATATATTTATCATAACTCGTTAAATCTTTGAACCCGAATTTGCAATGATAGGTTAATACGCTCTTGTCAACCGTTGTTTTTAATAAAAAAAATATTTATCGGACAATAACACTTATCGGATGATGCAGTTTTCTGTTATAATTCCTACCTATAATCGAGCACTTTTTTTAGACGAATTATTAGAATGTTTGGTCAACCAAAGGTATAAAAACTTTGAAGTACTAGTATGCGACGATGGTTCGACAGATAATACCAAAGAAATAGTTAATAAGTACATTAAAGTACTTAACCTCAAATACTTTCTGGGAACGAATTGGGGTGGCCCAGCTAGACCCAGAAATATTGGAATTCAAAATGCTCAAGGAGAATGGTTATGTTTTGTGGATTCTGACGACCTTTGGCATGCTGAAAAACTCGAGGCTGTTAGTAAAGTAACTCATCAACCCGTGGATGTTATTTGTCATTTGTTCCATATAAAAGGATCCGAAAAATGTATCGGACGTTACCGCAAAACCCCTTTTTACAGTAGAGTAGAAGATTTTGTCTATAACGGAAACAGGATTGTTAATTCATCACTCTGTATTAGAAAACGAACTGTCGAGCAGGTAGGCGGATTTAGCGAAAATCCAAGTTTTATTGGGGTAGAAGATTATGAATTACTTATTAAACTGGCCCTTATAAAGGCCAGGTTTTATTGCCTTAATCGAGTTTTGGGGCACTATAGAATTAGTGACACTAACATTTCCGGCGACTTTATGGTGCAAATAAGAAAAATCGAGTTGCTTTTATTAAGCTACGGTAAGTTAATATTGCTTAATAAAATTAAAATATATGCGTTGTTGGATTATATGAAGGGAAACTATTTTTCAGAATCCGGCAGCGAAAAAAAACAGGCTCGAAAATACTATCGGAACACGCTGCTGAAAGGATCTACGGTAATCCAAGCCAAAGCCTTAGTTCGTTTACTTAAATGAAAAGCCTACATGCGTTTCAGCTGCATTTTTTACTTAAGAGTATCATCTTAATAACTTTTGTTGAAGCACTTTTTCTCGCTGTTACGGAAATTATTGATTTTAAATATTTCTATCTCTTCGTTATTTTACTAAATCTACATTTAGTTTACAGAGTTAGGCATAATACCTTTTTTTTAGTTTTTTTTGTCTTTTCCACCTTCTATGCGGTGTCATTAATTCCCAAATTTTTTTATCATTTGGATATTTCCATTTATTCGAGCTTTAACGAGACACATATTTACTATACAACTTTTATTGCCCACAGCATCTTCATTCTTGTTCTCTATACTTTTCTACCGCGTAGCCTGTCATTAAAAAATTCAGTTTACCGATTAAAGCTTCCGGCAAATACGAATTTCCTTGGGTTTTTCGTAATGTTTTTTATTTGTGTGCTCATTTTAGTTAAAGCTCAGAGCGGGCAAACTATCTTCCAAGCGGAGGGATATTCTACCGGAGAGTCTTCCAAATCGCCCTTATACCTATATTTCTTAATCTTTTTCTTGCTCACTTACTACTATTCGACACGTAGTGGTGTTCAGCTCTGGTTAATTGTGCTTTTGGCCATAACGTATTCTATTAAATCGGTACTCTACGGCAGCAGGACCGAGGTGATGCAACTCGGAATTTTATCTTTCTATTTATTGAAAATCGACAACAAAATAAGAATTAGTAATTTTACCTTATTTATAGGCTTGATTTTTTTGTACTATCTAAACTTGGTTTTTGCCAACATCCGCGATAATCCGTTCGGGATATTGCAAGGGCAGTATGCAGAAATCTTAAATCCCTTAAAGTTTATAGATAATACCCGGGGAATAGTAATTTCCAACGAAGGCGATGTATTTCAATCGTCTGCCAGAATGGTGGGTATGGTTAAATATGGATATATAGACTTATTAAGCAGGTCGATATCTTTTTTCGGCTTTTTGCTTTCTATTTTAGTTCCCGTATCATATTTGCCAGCAGAAGCAAGTTTAATTACCTATAAACAAGATGTTTTTGTTTCGGGAGGCGGAGGGCTCATTACAGCCTATTTTTATTGTTGGTTCGGATTTCTAGGGCCGGCTTTAGCAGCGTTGGTGGTAATTTGGATTGCTAAGCTTTCTCTAAAGCGGCATCTAGCTTTAACAGGAAAACTGTATTTGTTAATGGTTTTTTCTACTTTTCTCCAATGGTTTGCCTATAATCCGCTCATTCTTTTTAAACTCTGTTTTTGGGTTATACCGATTGTTTGCATCAGTAATTTTTTACTCAAGTCCATTTTTGTCCGCAAGTCTACTTAGTCTGAAACTATGCATGCTAATAAAGCTATAATTATAATTTGCTACAACGTTATAAAAGGAGGTGGAATCCCGATTGTGCAAGACCTTTTGAAGTATTCTTTGCAAAATTCGTTGAAAGTTGTTTTGCTTTGCCCAGATAATAAGGTGTATAGGGATATGGTAAGCAAGCACAATCAGGATGATTTGACGGTGAAATGGTTTCCCGAAAGATTAAATATAATATGGCTTAAACCTCTTATTAATTATTTCTTCCTCCCGCTTTTTGTTAAGGTGATGCCCGGTAATTACGTCTTTAATTTAGGGAATGTTGCGTTTCCAAGTAAAAAAAAACAGTTCCTGCTTATGCATAATGCTTTTGCGGTATGCACCGATCCTCAGGTTTATAATAAATTTCCTCTTATTGAGCAGATTAAGCAAAAACTTATGAATGCGTTTATCCGGTTCAATTTAAGATTTGCAGATGTAGTGGCTGTTCAAACGAAAAACATTCAAACTAAGGTTGAAAAAATAACACGTAAAAAGCCTCTTATTATTCCTAATGTAACGGCCATTAATGCAGTTTTTCCTAGTTCATATAGAATATTACCAACAGGCCAATTACGTTTCTTATTGCTAAGTAAGTATTATATCCATAAGAATTTCGAGATACTGATTCCGTTAGCAAAATTAATAAGACAAGAAAAACTGCCTTTTGAAATCTCTGTAACCTTGGATCATAGTAATACTCTGGAGAATCGTTTTCTGCAGTTAGTAAAACGTGAGGGTCTAATGAATATAATTAGTAATTTAGGATTCGTACCTACTAACAGTCTTTCCTCCGTGTATCATGAACATGACGCCCTACTACTTCCTACGTTAATGGAATCGTATTCCGGCACTTATACCGAGGCTATGACTTTTTGTAAACCCATTTTAACAAGTGACAGAGACTTTGCTCGTGAAGTGTGTGGGGAAGGTGCTATTTATTTTGACCCCTTAAATGCTAATGACATTTTAAAAAAGATGAAGTCCGCTTTTTCTGACATTGAACAACTTCAGAAATCCGTTGAAACTAACCTGCTAAGTGTTCACCAGAATTTAAACATTCACATTGGAATGGCGAATATGATTTTAAGCAGCTTAAAGTAAATGATCGTTTCGATTTACTATCTTTTCTGCTAAATTTTTTATGAAATTATTTAAATCTTTATCCCTTAAACGAATTACATCTTCCGGAAATTACATGCCCGAACTAGACGGGTTAAGGTTTATTGCAATAAGCAGTATTGTTCTGTATCACATAAACGGCTTTATGTTTGTTAAAGCAGGACCATCCTATAAAGAAGTCTTGAATCTGTCCCATCTTCAGCCGATTTTTATACGCGGGCATTTAGGCGTTCCGTTGTTTTTCGTGATCAGCGGATTTATACTTAGCTTACCTATAGCAAAAGCTATGATGCTAGATCAATCGTATAGACCTGATCTAACAAACTATTTCTTTAGAAGACTAACTCGACTCGAACCTCCTTACCTTTTAGTAATGACTTTATTGTTGTTTGCGTCGGTTTTTATCGTAAAAAAATTATCATGGACTGAAGGAATTGAGAGTTATTTAGCTTCAATATTTTACCTTCACAATTTTTCTTACGGAACAGGCGAAAGAACCCTTTTAAATCCGGTAGCATGGAGTTTGGAAGTAGAGGTGCAGTTTTATATTATTGCCCCCTTTATAGCTGTTCGATTATTCCGCTTGACCAAAGTGCTCCGAAAGGCTGTGTTTTTACTCTTAATGGTCGCCTTCTTGGCAGGGAATTATTTCGTTGAATTGCCATTTGTTAGCCTGATTAATTATTTCCACTATTTTATTTTGGGGTTTTTATTAACAGATATTTATATTTCGAGTAATTTGATATTTGAACAAAAAACGCTAAATACAGTATTCGCTTTTACTGGTTTAGTTTTGGTTTGGATTTTTGATATTCAAACAGAGATGCCCGTATTCCTGCGAATTCTTTCTGAAAGCATGCAAGTGTTTGGCATCTTTTTGTTCTACTATTTTGTATTAATTCAGGCCGGAGTAGGATCTTTACGTAGAGGGGCTATTCCGGTTATCGGGGGGATGTGTTACTCTATTTATTTAATACATACCCAAGTTATAAGCTTTTCAGGAAATTGGCTGTTGAAATATCAAGGCGGTTTGTTGCATCCCTTAGCTGTTGCCTTTGGTACATTATTGATATTAGCGATAGCTTCAATTGCTTTCTTTTTATTGATCGAAAGACCTTGCATGCAGAAAAATTGGTATCGGCACCTTTGGAGTAAAAGTTCATTGGATAAGAAAGGGAATGTTTAAAGAAATGACTTATTGTTTACCCTTAACTTAAGTTTTATTAAATGACGCTTACAGGTTGTATTGTTCTTTATAAAAATAATCCTGAAATATTGCAGAAAGCAGTTAACAGTTTTTTGGATACTCAGTTAGAGGTAAAATTATATTTAATAGACAACTCTCCTTCAGATGAATTACAGCATTTCGTATTTGACGAAAGAATTGAATATTTTCATAATCCCACTAATCCCGGTTTCGGAGCGGGTCACAATATTGCGATTAAGGAAGCTATTAATTGTGGATCAAGATATCATTTGGTTTTAAATCCTGATGTTTACTTTTCTGATGGGGTCATGGAGTCCTTAGTTAAATTTATGGACCGGAATAAAAACGTAGGAAACGTAATGCCTAAAGTTCTTTATCCGAACGGTGAAACTCAATATCTATGTAAATTACTTCCTACTCCATACGATTGGATCGGCAGGAGATTTAATCCTTTCAAAAGTTTGGTAGATAAGCGAAACGAAGTTTTTGAGCTAACCTTCACTAAATATTCCAAGATTATGGATGTTCCCTACCTGTCGGGATGTTTTATGTTTTTACGCATCGATGCTTTAAAGGAAATCGGTTTATTTGATGAGAACATTTTTATGTACGGTGAGGAAACAGACTTGTGCCGGCGGTTAATTAGTGCGTGTTATCGGACTGTTTTTTATCCTTGCGTCTCTGTATTCCACCACTTCGAGAAAGGCTCTCATAAATCGCTAAAGCTTACTTGGATTGGTATTCAGTCAGCTATATACTATTTTAATAAATGGGGTTGGTTTCACGACAAAGAACGTAGGTCCATTAATTTAAAGACATTGAAATCATTAAGCTATCAGAAGAGGGGCATCTGAATATATGGAAGTTTTGTTAACCGGTGCTTCAGGTTTTCTAGGAAGCATAATTCGAAAAAGTCTTTGTGAAAACATTTTCACTTTAAGTCGAGAACTTTCCGATTACCGTTGTAATCTTCAATCGGAAGTTCCAGACTTTCGAAGAAGATTTGAACTAATAATTCATGCTGCAGGAAAGGCTCATTCTATCCCGAAAACAGAAGTTGAAGCAAAATCTTTTTTTGATGTAAATGTTAAAGGAACTAAGAATTTGTTGGATGGGTTGGAAAAAGTCAACAGCCTAAAGTCTTTCGTTTTTATTAGCAGCGTTGCAGTATACGGAATAGATAAAGGTGAAAGAATAAGTGAAGAGGCAGATTTATCGGCTCGCGACCCTTATGGACTCAGCAAGATTGAAGCAGAAAAGTTAGTTCAAGAATGGTGCTACAAAAACCATATTATTTGCACAATTCTTCGTCTTCCTTTAATTGCCGGTCCAAATCCTCCCGGAAACCTTCGGGCAATGACACGGGGAATTAAAAGGGGTTATTATTTCAATATTGCCGGTGGAAGGACACGTAAGAGTATGGTTCTCGCCGAGGACGTTGCTAAAGTGATTCCGATAGTGGCAGAAACCGGCGGAATTTTTAATTTAACGGACGGATATCATCCTTCATTTGCCGAAATATCAAGGTTAATTGCTCGGCAACTTGGAAAAACTGGGCCGGGGAGTATGCCGTATAGTTTGGCAAAGGCTATGGCACTGCTTGGAGACATAGGAGGCAAGAGATTTCCTTTGAACTCGATAAAGTTAAATAAAATTGTTTCCGACCTTACTTTTGACGACTCAAAAGCTCGTAGACTGATAGAATGGATACCTACTCCCGTGCTCGACGGTTTTAAAATTGCTTAAAATCCAAGTAAGTAACGAAAAAATTAAGCAAGTGTTAAAAAAGGAATTACCTTTGTCGGCCAAAGAAGGAATTTTGAAAACTGCCTTCTCTTTTAAGAATGCCTGATTATTTTGTCTATATCTTATTTCTACTCCTTTTTTTTGTTTTAGAGATTTTATACTTTAAAATTTCAAAAAAGTATCAAATTTTAGATATTCCGAACGAAAGAAGTTCACATCAGAAATTTACTATTAGAGGCGGCGGCATTATCTTCCCAATTGCTGCTTTAAGCTGGTTTCTTATTTCCGGTTTCCCTAACCCTTTTTTTATTCTCGGTTTAGTTATTATTTCTATAATAAGTTTTATAGACGATATCGAACATATACATACTAAAGTTCGGTTCATGTTTCAGCTGTTTGCTGTTGCTCTAATGCTTTATCAAGTTCCGGTAAATTTAGAATGGTTCTTTTTCCCTATAATTTTCATTTTATTAGTAGGCACCATAAACGCCTATAATTTTATGGACGGTATTAATGGGATTACAGGCTTATATAGTATTTCAACCTTGATCTCACTACTTTACGTTAATAGTAAGATTGCTTTCACCTCTAATCGTTTGCTGATTCTTTGTCTGCTTGCCTTGTTAGTATTCGGCTATTTTAATTTCCGCCGCAGAGCGAGAACCTTTGCAGGAGATATCGGCAGTGTTTCGATTGCTTTTACTATCTGCTACTTACTTCTGACTCTTGTTGCCGAAACCGATAATTTTATTTACGTTCTTTTTCTTTTGTTTTACGGATTAGATGCTGCCTCCACCATGCTTTTTAGAGCTCTAAGACGAGAGAATTTATTGGAAGCGCATCGTACTCATTTCTATCAGTTCCTCGCGAACGAAAAAAAGTGGCCTCACTTGGGAGTCGCCTTGCTATATGCAGGCGGACAACTTGTAACTAACTATTGTTTGGTAAGTTTTACCAAGCAATCCTCAAATATGCTTTTGACAATCTTAATTATCTTCATCTCATCAATCATTTTTATAGCTCTACGATTTTTTGTTGAAGGCAAAAAGCAGTTAATCGATCCGGCATGAGAAAATTAATGTAAAACTCTTTCAATTTAGGCTTGGTTATAAATAAGTATATTTGCTTGATTAACTGCTAATTCTAAGCCTATGTTTAATAGAATAAACATCGTTCCCCGTTGGATTATTTTTACCCTTGATATTATTTTTTGTATTGCCTCACTTTGCTTTGCCTATTTTTTACGCTATAACTTCGACATTAACGAGATAAACGTAAACGAACTAAGCCGTAACGTTCTGATTTTTACGGTTATAAATTGCATTGTTTTTTACAACGTTAAAACGTATGCCGGCATCATTCGCTACACCAGCGCCCAGGATTCTTTCAGAATTTTATTTTCTATTCTACTAAGTAATTCTCTATTCTTTTTCACTAATCTTTTATTGCTGGCTTTAAATCGCGATATAATTATTTCTAATGCGGTTTTAGTTATTAACGGCTTAACCAGTTTTTTATTCATGATTACTTACCGCGTTTTAATAAAGTACTTCTTTATATATATAAAGAACATTAAGATGGATAAGCGGAGGGTTATAATTTATGGAGCGGGAGAGACAGGAATAGCTTTGAAAAGAACGCTGGATCATGATCTTAAGGTTAATATGAGTGTTGTTGCTTTTCTGGATGATGACGAAAGAAAGTCGAATAAGGGGATTGACGGGGTAAGAATTTGTCATTCCAATGAGTTAAAGTCATTCATTGTTAATAATGAGATAAGCGACCTGTTGATCGCTGCAAACCTATCTCCCAAAAGAAAGAATGAAATAGTTGACTTTTGCTTAGAGAATAATATTAAGGTATTAACTCTTCCACCCTTACCGAGTTGGGTAGACGGGCATATTAATACAAGTCAGATACAAGACATTAAAATTGAAGATCTTCTTGAACGTGAACCCATAGATATCCATAATGATCTTATTAGCGATCAGTTAAAAGGAAAACGGGTTTTAGTTACGGGAGCTGCGGGTTCTATCGGTAGTGAAATTGTGCGCCAAATAGGGAAATTTGCTCCGCAGATGATTATTTTAAATGATCAATCCGAAACTCCCCTGCATGAGCTTCAATTAGAACTGCAAGATAAAAATCTCGATAATATTTTTCATTCATTTATTGGGGATGTTAGAGATAAATACCGGATGGAGCATTTGTTTCGTACGTTTAAACCTCACTATGTTTACCACGCCGCTGCATATAAGCATGTCCCCTTGATGGAACACAATCCGGCAGAAGCGGTAAGAACAAACGTTATGGGCACACAGATTCTAGCTGATCTATCCGTAAAATACCAGGTTCGAAAATTTGTGATGATTTCTACAGACAAAGCCGTTAACCCTACTAATGTAATGGGAGCTTCGAAACGGATTGCTGAAATCTATGTCCAATCTCTTTTTAAATCTTTTGAAGACAATACCGCCTACTCAAACGGACTTAGCTTTTTGAACGGCAACGGAACTAAAAATTATACCAAGTTCATCACTACTCGTTTTGGGAACGTGTTAGGATCTAATGGATCTGTAATACCGCGGTTTAAAGAACAGATTCAAAAGGGGGGACCGATTACGGTAACCCATCCGGAAATAACAAGGTATTTTATGACTATCCCTGAAGCTTGCCGACTGGTGCTTGAGGCAGGGTCAATGGGCAACGGCGGAGAAATTTTTATTTTTGATATGGGTAGGTCTGTAAAAATAGTAGAACTGGCAAAAAAGATGATCCGACTTTCAGGCCTCATTCCAAACCAAGATATTCCCATTGAATTTACCGGATTAAGACCCGGCGAAAAGTTGTATGAAGAGTTGTTGAACGATTGTGAAAATACCATTCCTACTCATCACGAAAAAATAATGATTGCCAAAACTCGAGAATATAATTTTGAGTCTATAAATAATCAGATTAGGGCCATAATCGAACTTAGTTGTGCATATAAGGACCATGCTGTAGTAGTGAAAATGAAAGAAATTGTCCCGGAGTTTAAAAGCAATAATTCGATCTACGAAGAGTTGGATAAGCTGCAACCGATGGATAAGTAGTGTTCAATGATAAAAGTAAATCTTCCTCTATTATTTCTTTTTTTATTTGTTGCATCAAAAATATCATCTCAAACATTACCCGTAGGAACTCCTATTTTTGAAGATTATTTTCGTTTAGAGCAGTTGAACGGAAATGTCGATTCAACCTTATCTTTTTCTGTTCGCCCGGTATACACCCGATTATCCTTACAATTAACTCCCAATTCTGCTGACTCGGCTTCAAATTACTTACCCAAGTATTTAAACGCGGGCGTTTCAGGAACACAAAAAAAGAGGTACCAATTCCAAATTCTACCTCTGGTTTTGAAGCAGCAACTTATTACTAACCATCCCTATCAATGGAATGACGGGATAATGGTTCCGGCAAAGGGATATCAAACCATGCTAAGCGGGGGCGTATTTTTAAAAGCCGGCCCTTTAAGGGTTCAGTTAAGACCAGAGCTTTTATTCGCTCAAAATTCTGATTTTACCGGATTTTCTGCAGATCCTAAATCCTATCCGTATTCCGGAAACATTGATCAGCCTGAACGGTTCGGTAACAAAGCCATTTCTCGAGCAGGATTGGGGCAAAGCAGTATTCGACTAACTTTTAATCCTGTATCACTAGGTATTTCAAATGAAAATTTATGGTGGGGGCCCGGAATTAGAAATTCGCTGTTAATGAGTAACACTGCTCCAGGGTTTAAACACGTTACATTAAATACAACGCGTCCTGTTAGAACTCCCCTAGGTTCACTAGAAGCCCAAATGATTGGCGGGAAGCTTGAAGACTCGGGGTTGAGCAATAAGAGGCAAGACTGGCGATATTTGTCGGGATTTGTCTTTAGTTATCATCCAAAATGGATTCCCGGGCTTTTCCTAGGTCTAAGTCGAACTTTCCAGATGTATAATAAAGACATGGATGGTAAGATTGACGACTACATTCCCTTTTTACAATCTTTTTCAAAAGTAGAAACTAACGAGGGTAATAAAATTCGCGACCAATTAACCTCAGTTTTTGCTCGATGGTTATGGCGGGAGGAAAAGGCTGAAATTTATGCAGAGTTTGGGCGAAACGACCATTCATATAATTTACGTGATTTTGCAATGACCCCCGACCATTCAAGGGCTTATCTTTTTGGATTTTCTAAATCATTTAATTATCGGCATAAACAAGATGAATATCTTCATCTAAACTTCGAGCTTACGCAATTACAACAATCTGTTAACTATATTAATCGCGATGCAGGCGCTTGGTATATTCACGGCCAGGTACTGCATGGTTACACGCAAAAAGGTGAGGTGCTGGGTGCCGGTATCGGTCCCGGAAGTAATTTGCAAACTTTTGCCTTAAGTTGGAATAAAGGTTTGAAGAAATTGGGCGTTCAAATTGAACGGTATGAACATAACCGAGATTATTTCAACGCAGCTTATAATAATCAAAATTCGGGAAAAGAACCGTGGATAGATTTTTCCACTGAATTCACTACAAATTGGCTGTATAAAAATATCTTGTTTGAATCAGGCCTTGCTGTTATAAGCTCAAGAAATTATTATTGGGAAAAAAGTCAGAATGCTTTAAACGGAAGGGCGAGGGTTAATGTTATTTACGCTTTTTAATATGAAAGAAAGAGTATTTCTGGTCGTATTAGCAGCCGTTTTGCTAAGCGCTTGCGTAAGTAATATCGGACGTCCTAATGTTATTTATAAGAATAACTTCGAAAACGGGGGAACCGGAAATATCGCAAACGGCAGAACGGACTTTTTTGAGGGCCGTAAAGTTTTAGGAAGATATTACGAAGGTGGCTTTGTTTTAGAACTTTCTAAAATAAAACCACACGATTTAATAAAGGTAAGTTTTGATTTGTTTATACACGACAGTTGGGATGGGAATGCTGATAAACCCGCCGGTCCTGATATTTGGATTATGGATTTAGATAAAACAAATTATATCTACACAACTTTTGCATCAGGATTATGTGAAGGCAAAGCCTGTAATACTCAATCCTTTCCTAAAATTTCGTTTCCTTTTACCAATAATTCTGCAAACAGCAATGCGATACGTACCAATCTGCCGGGAGCATGTTCCTTCAGAGGAAAACTAGGGGGTACTTCAATGTATCGAATAGAACGAACTGCTTTTCATACGTCAAGTACCTTTTCCTTAGGGTGTTTTGCCCAACTTGAACACGAGTCGGAAGATAAGGCATGCGACGAAAGCTGGTCGATAGATAACCTCGAGATTACAACCGTGGCCTATAAGTGATAAAATGAAAATAAAAGGTGAGCCTATCCGCTTTGTTATTCTATTTACTTTTCTTTTAACGGCTTCGCGGTGCTTTGCTCAATCATTACCGGTGGGTACCACCGGACTAGAAGATTTTTATAGAAGAAGACAGCTGCTAAGCTCAGAAGATTCGTCGGTTTCTTTTTTAATTCGACCTTTACATTCTGCTTCAGGTACAAGTGATTTAATATTCGATCCCGACAGTTCGGTTCGCGGAAATACTTTTCTTAATTTCAATGGAAAAGTTGATTATGGAACCGGTGGCGACGTGCTAAAACTATTGCCTGTTACCTGGCAGCAACAGTATAATTCCCAACAGCCTTACGGCCGGAATGACGGTCCGATGATCCCAAACAAAGGCTATCAAACTTTAATTAGTGCCGGGCTTTTTGCCTCTTTTAAAAATTTGAGTATTCAGTTAAAACCGGAATTCTTATATGCATCCAACTCTTTTTATGAGGGTTTTAACAACGAGCATTTTGAGGAAATCTGGTCGAGATATTACACCCTTTATTTAAACAACATCGACGAACCCGAAAGATTCGGATTTGAAAGTTATTCTAAAATGCATTGGGGCCAAAGTAATATCAAACTAAATTTCAAGCCGGTTTCCATCGGTGTTTCTACAGAAAATATTTGGTGGGGACCGGGAACCCGAAATTCTCTATTGATGAGTAATAATGCTGCCGGATTTAATCATATCACCCTCAATACTTCGCATCCGGTTTCTACACCTATCGGGTCATTCGAAGCCCAATTTATAGCCGGCAATTTAATTAACTCCGGATATCTCCCGCCTGAACCTAACAGAGTATATGAGGGGAGAAGACTTTATCTGCCTAAAAGAGAGAACGATAGATATTTATCCGGTTTTGTAGTTACCTATCAACCCCGTCTTATTCCCGGCCTTTTTATAGGAGCCGCAAGAACATATCAAATGTATTCCGATGATTTGCCGAATAATGCATCGAAGTATATACCGGCTATTAGCGCCTTTAGAAAGCTGAAACGCAATGCCGGGCAAGATATTCAGCAACTGGGCGCATTATTTTCCAGATGGATATTGAGAGATGCAAAAGCAGAATTGTATTTCGAGTATGGAATAAACAGCTACGGTTATCTGCCTGTTAAAGTATCTAATCCCGGGAGGTCTAAAGCTTGGATATTTGGTATGAGAAAACTTTTTCCCTTGGATAAAAGACCCGGGGAGCTTATTAGTGTAAACTTGGAAGTAGCCAATCTAGGCCAGAATGTGCGAGAAGTCAATCCTTTCTATACACATGGCTACATTCGGCAGGGATACACTAATAACGGTGAGGTACTTGGGGCCGGGATTGGCTCCGGGAGCGGATTACAAACATTGGATATTAGCTGGTTTAAAGGATTGAGAAGAATAGGGGTAATTTTGGAGCGATACGCTCATAATAATGATTATTATTATTATGCCTATCGAGATAACAATGATTTGAGAAAACATTGGGTTGATTTAAATACCTCTTTATATTCCGACTGGAATTACAAAAATTTATTACTCACGGGAAAAATCACTCAAGTTCACTCATTAAATTACAAATGGTTCTTTATAGATAGACAAGGCGATGACTGGCAGTATTCAGGCTTTGATAATTATAACTTGTCACTCCAATTAAACATCGCCTATCGCTTTTAAAACCTATGAAAAAAAATTACCTGCTAAATTTGCTAAATACTGTTGCAGGAATTTTGTTCCCTATTTTGAGTTTCCCTTATGCTTCCAAGATATTGGGACCTGTAGGCATTGGGAAAGTCCAATTTTCACTATCCTTTGCCGAATACTTTGCTCTTTTTGCAGCATTAGGAATACCTATTTACGGGATTAGGGAAGTAGCAAAAAGTAAGCACAGTCGTCAGTTGCTTTCCAAGGTCTTTTCAGAGTTACTTTTAATTTACTTGATTTCAAGTCTGCTTATGACCTTTGCTTACGCGGGCGTAATCTCTCTCCCTTTTTTTGAAACAGACCGCCAATTATACATTACCGGTATTTTAATTGTTGGTTTAGCATTTTCTTCAATTGATTGGTTTTATGCAGGATTAGAAGAATTTGCGTTAATCTCGGTTAGGTCGATAATTGTGAAGCTTTGCGCTCTTATCCTACTTTACACAATCGTTAAAACACCTGATGACTATTTAATTTACTTGTTAGTCATCGTGTTTTCATTAATGGGTAATAATATATTTAATTGGTTAGTAATTCGTAAAAGAGTTACAATTTCTTTTAAAAATCTAAACTTATCCCGGCACTATCGACCGTTGACAGCTATTTTCTGTACCTCATTGGCGGTAAGTATTTATACTATTTTCGACACAGTTCTTTTGGGTTTTTTGGCCGATCCTCACTCTGTAGGGCTATATACAGCAGGGGTTAAGCTGACCAAAATTTCTTTACCGTTTGTTACATCATTAGGAACTATTTTAATCCCAAGATTATCCAAGTTAGTGGCTGAAGGAAATATAAACTCAACTCAAGAACTTCTTCAGAAATCATACGTCTTCATTGTTTATTTTTCTATTCCTATCTCTACCGGTTTAGCTCTTTTAGCCCCCGAGTTTATAGAAGTATTTTCAGGGCGACAGTTTCTTGGCGCTGTGCCTGCGATGAGGATCCTTTCAACGTTACCTGTTATTATAGGCTTAGGGCATCTTTTTTTGTTTCAGATAATAGTCCCGAATTCAAAAAACAAAGAGATGTTTTTTTCGGTTTTAGGGGGGGTAATTATTAGTTTACTCTTAAACCTTATGCTAATTCCTTACTTTAAAGACGTCGGTGCTGCAATTGGAAATGTAGGAGCGGAAATAACGGTTACCTTCTTGTATTTTTTCTTCATACGTAAATACAGTTTGTTTAACTTAAAAGTAAATCTTGTTTGGCAAGGTATTTTGGCATCAGCTCTATTTATTCCCTTGGTTTTTGGAGTTCGGTTAGTAAGTGGAACAAATTCGTGGATGGTTTTAATTTTATCTATACCTCTTTGCGCTGCTTTGTATATCACATTTCAATCCCTAATTTTTAGCAATAATTTAATCTCCCAATATATACGGGTGCTTATTTCAAAGTTTAATATTTCTACTTAATCCTTAAATGTCAAGCAAAGCAAATTTACCAATTTCCGTTGCGATGACTACTTACAACGGCGGACAGTTTTTAGAAAGGCAGATTGAGTCGATTCTTTCTCAAAGCCTATCTCCAGCAGAAATTTTAGTCTGTGATGATCAATCAACCGATAATACTGTTGAAATACTGAACAAGTATATGCGAAAAGGGAAGCTGTTATATACTGTAAATGAGGAACGATTAGGATTAGTAGAAAATTTTAAGAAGGTTGTTAGTTTAACCAAGGGCAATAACTATATAGCTTTAAGCGACCAGGATGATATATGGTTAGAAAATAAGCTCGAAACTTGTGCGAAAGAACTTCTTAAAATTGAGTCTGTAAATATTCCTTCAATGGTTTATTCAGATCTGTTGGTAGTAGATGAAGATGATAAAGTTGTAGTCACGTCTTTTTGGAATGAAACCCGACGGGGAAATTATACTCATTGTATAGAAACCTTAATTTTTGGAAATTTTGTTAACGGGTGTACTACTCTGTTTAATCCCCCAATGCGAAGTTACTTTTCTACTATACCAAACAATGTTCCTCTAAATCACGACGCGTGGTTGGCTTTAATAGCCTTTACGTTTGGGAAGGTCTCAACAATTAAAGAACCATTGGTAAAGTATCGGCAACATAGAAATAATATTACATTTTCTACATCGTATGAAAAATTGGGTAAGTTAAGTTTCCTTTTACAGTCGATAAAAAATATTATTAATAATAACTGGGAATTTTTAAGACAGGAGCTTCATTTAGCGGAGATGTTTAAAAACTATTTCAAAGGACAACTTACATTAGAGCAACTGCAAACGTTCGAATCTTTTCTAAAATTAAAAAACGTGTCTTATTTGAAAAGACGAGTTGGACTAAGAAAAAGTTTTGAGAAAAAATGGATTAAATAATTTTAGAATGTCGAGTAACACAAAACTATCAATCTCAGAGATGATAGTTTTGTGTTTAAAATAAGACTATTGAATAGCCGGGCCAACCGGCAAAGCACTTAAAGTATTATCAGGAACTACTTTTACATTTCCCCAACCGCCAAATCTTGCATATAATATAGCTTCTGTCGGTATTGGGCGCTTAGTGCCGTCTTCTATGTAATAGACTGTGTTCTGATGGTGCTCTCTTAAAAGGGATCCGGTACGCGGAACAGACTTTGCGATCCATAATTCATTTACCCCAACTACTACTACATTACCCCATCCTCCGTAAAGCTCTTCTAATACTTGAGTGCTTGGAATAGGAAATTTAGCGCCTCCATAGATTACATAAACTGTATTCTTATCGGTTTCCCGTCTAACGCTTCCGTCAGGATACCAGAAGGGAAATAAAGTGGTAAGCGCCTTTCTATCTTCAAGTGTAAAGTGCGTATAATCAGGACCACAAGCTAACATCCATGACCCAGCGGAAGCACCGGTTGGTGTACCAGAGATGTGTCGTTCACTACCGTCCGTTTGATTTTCGGGAAATGCACAACTACTCGTATACATGAAGTCAGTATGTACGAATCCTAAATTGTGTCCTAATTCGTGTAAAATTGTACCCATAACTCTGCTTTCTTTATTAATGTCGGTATCAGTAGATCTAAATATATTAGTATTTAATGTAATAGTAGTGCCCGGATTCCCATTAGACGGATATTCACCCCACCCTTTTGCATTACGGGTGGATGCTACCCCCCAGATTTTGATGTTTGCTTGGGAAGCATTTGATGTTCTTTCAAAAGTTAATCTAAGATTCATATAATTAATCCTTGCTATTGCCATGTCAATACCTGTTTTTATATAGGGACTAAAATTAGGATCAATATATATCCAAATGTGTCTGGTCCAACCAAATGTTATAAGACTACCCGATCTATAATGTTTTGTTGTAGGGTTACTCGCCTTTTTTTGCACCGCAACAGAACCTTTTCCCATTTTAGAAATTACTTCATTTGGAATATATATATCGTATTCTACTATATATCCGTCTTCAAGCCGCTCAAGCCCCACACTAGTAATAAATCCAGCCGCTTGTAATTTCTGTATTACTTCTTGGGAGATTTCTTCGGTTTTGTTTGTTGATTGGTGCGATTTAATTGTTTCCGTTTTTTTACATTGTGTAAAAAAAATAGTCACAGAAAGTAAAAGTAAGGCTCCTAGCCCTATTAAGTTGATGTTTTTCATATATAGATATTTAAATTTTTGCTAAAGGTAAAATTGTTTTAAATGTTTACAAATATTTTATTTTCTGAGTAGTAAAAAAAGTGAGAAGAAAATAATTGAAAGGACTAAACTTATTAAAATCGCTTTTAAATAACCTAACTCATTCTTCTTTAGCGGTAATTCCGGTTCATCTACTACCTGAAATGTAGGTGTTTCTTGCGCAAGCATTGTTTTACTTACTTCAAGGTTTTTAACTACTTCGCTATAGATTGTTGATAATACAAGCTTGTCTCGTTCTTGCAACTCGGAACTGACATTGGCAGTTGGATATGCCGGATTAATATCAAGCAAGGTTCGGTTAGCTGCCGAGGCAGAATAGGTTTTTTTATTTAAAATACGCTCAAGGCTATCAGCTCGTTGTTGCAGTTTGGAAATGTTTGCTCTCAAGCGTTTAGTCTTAGTTTGTGTATAAAAGGTAGTGGCCTGGTCTATCAGTCTTGAACAGAAAAGTGCGGCGAGTTTTTCATCCCTCATAGTTGCGGTGAGGTTAAAAAAGCTCAACTTTTTATCGGGCTTTCCTACCGACAAGTCTTTATCCCGAATTCTTTTTGCTATGTCGAAAAAGAGACTGTCTTGTAATCGGGTGTAATTTTTTCGATCAGGAGGAAAAACAACAGATTTCCCATTAGTGTATTTATTCCATTTCTTTTTTAATTTGTAAGCATCCGCGTACTTATCGGCAAGGGTAACAGCTGAGCTGCCGGAATAGGGAGTTAAAAGCGTTTCCTTAATCATTTTATCGCTTTTAAGTAACTCTAAAACATTATCCCCGCCCAATACTCCGCTTTTTGAGCCTACGTCACCGATATCAAAACCGAATTGACCCGCCAATGCAGATACTAAGGACCCGCCTCCTGCCTTTGATTCTTCCACAACAAACGTGAGGTTGGCTGTGTAAGTAACCGGCCAATACCAAGCGATTAGAGCTCCAATTAAAGCCCCGAGAATAACTACCGGAATAAATTGCCCTTTAAACAGCCACAAATAGGTCAGGTCGTTTTTTCTTCGCGATAAAGCTTTACGAAAAGAATACTCTTCTTCTTGGGGATAAGTATAAACAGGGGTTTTAATC